>NZ_JBGLZF010000003.1:0-284560 GCF_047304405.1 Pseudomonas sp. Pseusp11 | reverse complement strand
TTTGATCTTTCTGTATCAAGAGCAAGATCAAAAAATCGCAGCCTGCGGCAGCTCCTACAGGGTGCATATCTCGTGATATTTCGCCTATAACAAGAAACCGGAGAACAACCATGTCGTTAAGCGTGTTCGACCTGTTCAAGATTGGCATCGGCCCCTCCAGCTCCCACACCGTCGGCCCGATGCGTGCCGCTGCGCGCTTCGCCGAAGGGTTGCGCCGTGAAGGACTGCTGGCAGCAACCACCTGCGTCAAAGTCGAGCTCTACGGCTCGCTCGGCGCCACCGGCAAAGGCCACGGCAGTGACAAGGCCATATTGCTGGGCCTGGAAGGCGAACACCCGGACACCGTGGACACCGAAACCGTCACCGCCCGCCTGCAAGAGATTCGCAGCAGCGGTCGCTTGAACCTGCTCGGTGAACACAGCGTCGCGTTCAACGAGAAAGAACACCTGGCAATGATTCGTAAACCGTTGGCCTATCACCCCAACGGCATGATCTTTCGCGCGTTCGACGCAGCCGGCCTGCAAGTGCGCAGCCGCGAGTATTACTCGGTCGGTGGCGGGTTCGTCGTCGATGAAGACGCGGCCGGCGCCGACCGCATCGTTGAAGACGCCACGCCGCTGACCTTCCCGTTCAAAAGCGCCAAGGACCTGCTTGGTCACTGCAGCACCTACGGTTTATCGATCAGTCAGGTGATGCTGACCAACGAAAGCGCCTGGCGCCCGGAAGCGGAAACCCGCGCCGGCCTGCTGAAGATCTGGCAAGTGATGCAAGACTGCGTCGCCGCCGGTTGCCGCAACGAAGGCATCCTGCCCGGTGGGCTGAAGGTCAAACGTCGGGCCGCAGCGCTGCATCGGCAACTGTGCAAAAACCCGGAATCATCGCTGCGCGATCCACTGTCGGTGCTGGACTGGGTCAACCTGTACGCCCTGGCGGTCAACGAAGAAAACGCCAACGGCGGACGCGTGGTCACTGCGCCCACCAATGGTGCAGCCGGCATTATCCCGGCGGTGCTGCATTACTACATGCGCTTCATCCCCGGTGCCAACGAAGACGGCGTGGTGCGTTTTCTACTGACGGCCGCTGCAATCGGCATTCTGTACAAGGAAAACGCCTCGATCTCCGGCGCCGAAGTCGGCTGTCAGGGCGAGGTTGGCGTTGCCTGTTCCATGGCGGCCGGCGCCTTGTGCGAAGTGCTCGGCGGTACGGTGCAGCAGGTGGAAAACGCGGCCGAAATCGGCATGGAACACAACCTCGGCCTGACCTGCGACCCGATTGGCGGACTGGTGCAAGTGCCTTGCATCGAGCGCAACGCCATGGGTTCGGTCAAGGCCATCAATGCAGTGCGCATGGCCCTGCGTGGCGACGGTCAGCACTTTGTCTCCCTCGACAAGGTCATCCGCACCATGCGCCAGACCGGCGCCGACATGAAAAGCAAATACAAGGAAACCGCCCGTGGCGGTTTGGCGGTCAACATTATCGAGTGCTGATGCGCGCATCTGCACTATTTTCAGGAGCTGTATATGTCCACCGAACAACTGTTGAAGACCCCGTTGCACGCACTGCACCTCGAACTCGGCGCCCGCATGGTGCCGTTCGCCGGTTATGACATGCCGGTGCAATACCCGTTGGGCGTGATGAAAGAACACCAGCACACCCGTGATCAGGCCGGGCTGTTCGATGTGTCGCACATGGGCCAGATCCGCCTGACCGGCGCCAACGCCGCCAAAGCCCTGGAAACCCTGGTACCGGTGGACATCATCGACCTGCCGGTGGGCATGCAGCGCTACGCGATGTTCACCAACGAGGCCGGTGGCATCCTCGACGACCTGATGGTCGCCAACCTCGGTAATGACGAGCTGTTCCTGGTGGTCAACGCCGCCTGCAAGGACCAGGACCTGGCGCACCTGCGCAAGCACATCGGCGACCAGTGCACCATTGAACCGCTGTTCGAAGAGCGTGCCCTGCTCGCTCTGCAAGGTCCGGCCGCCGTCACCGTGCTCGCACGCCTGGCACCGGAAGTTGCGAAGATGACCTTCATGCAGTTCACCCGCGTGAAACTGTTGGGCGTGGACTGCTTTGTCAGCCGTTCGGGCTACACCGGTGAAGACGGTTACGAAATCTCCGTGCCGGCGGCCAACGCCGAAGCGCTGGCTCGCGCCCTGCTGGCCGAACCGGAAGTCGCGGCCATCGGCCTCGGCGCCCGCGATTCCCTGCGCCTGGAAGCCGGCCTGTGCCTGTACGGCCACGACATGAACACCGAAACCACGCCGATCGAAGCAAGCCTGCTGTGGGCCATCTCCAAGCCTCGACGTGCCGATGGCGCGCGGGCCGGCGGCTTCCCTGGCGCCAAAACCGTGTTCGCCCAACAGCAAACCGGTGTCAGCCGCAAGCGCGTTGGCCTGCTGCCGCAGGAACGTACACCGGTGCGTGAAGGTGCAGAGCTCGTCAACGAAGCTGGCGAAATCATCGGCAGCGTTTGCAGCGGCGGCTTCGGTCCGACCTTGGGCGGTCCTTTGGCCATGGGTTACCTCGACAGCGCTTATATCGTTTTGGAAACACCAGTTTGGGCCATTGTGCGTGGGAAAAAGGTGCCTTTGCTTGTAAGCAAAATGCCATTTGTTCCACAACGCTACTATCGTGGCTGATTGACTGTTTCTATAAGTAACGCGGTTGCGTTAACAGTGCACTAATCTGTAACGCAACCGCCATAAAATAGTGCATACGTTTCGTTTATGAACGTTACTTATAACAATCGAAAAGCAATGAACAACTCGATCGAATAAGCCCGTACTAGTGGCCGCTCTAATTGCCATCAACCTGAGGAAATACGGGCCTTCGCGGGGCTTGTTTTTTCTCCCGTAGTTGGCGTAGAGTTTGTTCACTGTGTTTGCATGGGTCGCTTGGAAATCGTGACCTGGGCAGTAGCCTACAAGTTAGCTACATCCCGTTCGACGTCTTCTTACTCTCCTGCAACCAGCCCCAGTACTCTTTCATGAGAAGGAGACTGTCATTCATTTTTGCGTCAAAGGAAATAAGAAATGTCCCAACGTCAGAGCGGTACCGTCAAGTGGTTTAACGACGAGAAAGGTTTTGGTTTTATCACTCCAGAAAGCGGTCCGGATCTGTTCGTGCATTTCCGCGCTATTCAGGGCAACGGCTTCAAGAGCCTGAAAGAAGGCCAGAAAGTGACGTTCGTTGCTGTGCAAGGCCAGAAAGGCATGCAGGCTGACGAAGTACAAGCAGAAGGCTAATCTTCTGTTACGAAAAAGCCCCTGATGCTGACATCAGGGGCTTTTTTGTGCGCGCAAATCCGTAAAATGGCTTCTTTTTTCCGTTCAGAGGCAGCCATGTCGAAACACCTGCTCAACCCCCAAGGCGACTTTCCCGCCGTCGGCCTGGGTCGTCGCCTGGCAGCGATGTTCTACGACTTCCTGCTGTGCACCGCGCTGCTGATCGTCACCAGCGGCATTTACAAGATGATCCAGATGGCGATCATCGGCGAAGACCGGATGCGTACCCTGACCGAGGCCGGCGCGCTGGACGGTGACCCACTGCTGTCAACGGTGCTGCTGTTCGTGCTGTTCGGCTTCTTCGCCAAATTCTGGACCTGGTCGGGCCAGACCCTGGGCATGCAGGTGTGGTGCATCCGCGTACAAAACGCGGACGGCTCATCCATCAGCCTGTGGCAGGCGCTGCTGCGCTTTGTGGTGTCGATCGCGTCCTGGTTATGCCTCGGGCTGGGGTTCTTCTGGTCGCTGTTCGACAAGCAGAAGCGCAGCTGGCACGACATCTACTCCAGCACCCAGCTCGTGCGCATTCCAAAGAAGACAAAATAACTGTGGCGAGGGAGCTTGCTCCCGCTGGGGTGCGAAGCGCCCCTAAATGCGGCTGCTGCGCAACCGAACGGGAGCAAGCTCCCTCGCCACAACAGCTCTTGCCACAGTAAGTGTCAGGCGTTGCCGGCCAGCTTCATCCGTGCCGCCTGCGTGAAATCGAGCATCCGCTTCAACGGCCGAATCGCCTGCGGAATCAACGCCGGGTCGACGAAGATCTCGTTGGTCCCCTCCTTCAAGCTCTTCAGCGTGCGCTCAAGGGTGTTCATCGCCATCCACGGACAATGCGCGCAACTGCGGCAAGCCGCGCCGTTACCAGCCGTTGGCGCTTCGATAAAGACCTTGTCCGGGCACAGCTGCTGCATCTTGTAGAAAATGCCGCGGTCGGTGGCGACGATCAGGGTCTTGTTCGGCAGGCTTTGTGCGGCAGCGATCAGCTGACTGGTGGAACCCACCGCATCGGCCAATTCGATCACCGCGGTCGGCGACTCCGGATGCACCAGAATGGCCGCGTCCGGGTACAGCGCCTTCATGTCTTCGAGCTGCTTGGCCTTGAACTCTTCGTGAACGATGCAGGCACCGTCCCACAGCAGCATGTCGGCGCCGGTCTTGCGCTGGATGTAAGTGCCCAGGTGCTTGTCCGGCCCCCAGATAATGGTCTCGCCGTTATCCATCAGGCTTTCGACGATTTCCAGCGCGCAGCTGGAAGTCACCACCCAATCCGCTCGGGCTTTGACTGCCGCCGAGGTGTTGGCATACACCACCACCGTGCGTTCCGGGTGCTGATCGCAGAACGCCGAGAACTCGTCCACCGGGCAACCCAGGTCCAGCGAGCAGGTCGCTTCCAGAGTCGGCATCAGCACACGTTTTTCAGGGTTGAGGATTTTCGCGGTTTCGCCCATGAATTTCACACCGGCAACCACTACGGTCTTGGCCGGATGGGCATTGCCGAAGCGAGCCATCTCCAGAGAGTCGGAGACGCAGCCACCGGTTTCTTCGGCCAGGGCCTGAATGACTGGATCGCAATAGAAGTGGGCAACCAGCACCGCGTCCTGAGCCTTGAGCTCGGCTGCGATGGCTGTGCGGTAATAAGCCTCTTCCTCGGCCGTCAGCGGCTTGGGCTGCTTGGCGTCGAGGTGGGCTTGAACCAGAAGGCGTTCGGAAATCTGCGTCATGTTCGCAAGACCTGCAGGCGCTTTCGCGCGAAAGTCGAGTATACACCCGGCTCCGGACCCTTCGGGGTACCGCCGGGAGAGTGAGTATTCATCAGGCATGGACAGCGTTGAAGCTGCGCAAGGCTACAGAATATCCGGCGGATGCAAAAGATGATTCTGACCTGCGTCACTCGGTGCGATCCCGGATCAGGACAACCTCAAATCGCGGGCAAAAAAAAACCCGGAAATCCTCACTTACGTGGGCCTTCCAGATTTTTTAAAATGGTGGGTCGTGTGGGATTCGAACCTACGACCAATTGGTTAAAAGCCAACTGCTCTACCAACTGAGCTAACGACCCGCTGTGTGGTGGCGCGTATAATACTGATTTTTAAGGACTATTCAACACCTAATTTGAAATAAATCAAAAATAAGGTGTCGGGTCGCTGATTCCGGCCGCCGCAAAGCCTTCTGCACGCAGACGGCAGCTGTCGCATTTACCGCAAGCACGGCCGTTATCGTCCGCCTGATAGCAGGAAACGGTCAGCCCGTAATCGACGCCAAGCTTCAAGCCCGCCTGAACGATCTGCGCCTTGCTCAGGTTCTGCAGGGGCGCCTGGATACGGAAGCCATTCCCTTCTACACCGGCCTTGGTCGCCAGATTAGCCATGCGCTCGAAGGCTTCGATGAACTCGGGACGGCAATCCGGGTAACCGGAATAATCCACCGCGTTTACACCGATAAAGATGTCACGCGCACCCAGCACTTCGGCCCACCCCAACGCCAGGGACAGAAACACCGTGTTGCGCGCCGGCACATAAGTCACCGGAATGCCTTCGCTCGGCGCTTCCGGTACGTCGATGGAACTGTCGGTCAGGGCCGAGCCACCGATGCCATTCAGGTTCAGGCCGATCACTTTGTGCTCGACCACACCCAGGTCGCGGGCAACACGCTCGGCGGCATGCAGTTCAGCGCGGTGGCGCTGACCGTAATCGAAGCTCATGGTGTAGCAGCTATAGCCTTCGGCACGGGCCATGGCCACGACCGTCGCCGAGTCGAGGCCACCGGACAGCAGGATGACCGCACGTTTTTCAGCAGTGTTCAGTGGTTCAGTCATTTCAGCGCCCCGGCTCGTCATTCCAAAGATATTTATGCAGCTGCAATTGCAGACGCACAGGCAGATTGTCCGCCACCACCCAGTCCGCCAGATCACGTGCATTCAGGTCATGGTGGCTCGGCGAGAACAGGACTTCGCCGGCACGCTCGTTCAAACCGTACTGAATCAGCTTGGACACGGCCCAGTCATAGTCTTCCCGCGAGCAGATGACAAACTTCACCTGATCGTTGGGCGTGAGCAGTTCTATGTTCTCGTAGCGGTTGCGGTGGGCTTCTTTCGAACCCGGGGTTTTCAGGTCGACGACGCGACTGACCCGTGGATCGACCGCCGAGATGTCCAGAGCACCACTGGTTTCCAGCGACACTTCGTAACCGGCGTCACACAACTGCTTGAGCAAGGGAATGGCATTAGGTTGCGCCAGGGGCTCACCGCCCGTGACACAGACGTAACGCGGGCGAAAACCGGCCACTTGCTCGAGGATGTCGTCGAGCGTGCGGATGGTGCCGCCAGTGAACGCGTAGACGCTGTCGCAGTATTGGCAACGCAATGGGCAACCGGTCAGGCGCACAAAAACAGTGGGCAGCCCGGCAGTCCGCGTTTCACCCTGCAACGAGTAGAAAACTTCGGTGATTCTCAATGTGTCTTGCATAGTCGCCACGGGCGTAACAGCTAAACAGGCTGTCCGCCTCCGTCAGGCACTTCAAGGAACCCCGCCAACGCGCAGATCCCAAAAAGCGTGTTTCATAAAAAGGGCATGAATTCTAACGAAAAAACCCGCGACAAGCGCGGGTTTCTTCAAAACGGGCTAAACAGGCTTACATGCGCTGCAAGTCCCGTTGCGCCAGCTGAGCGGCGGAAGTGCCCGGATATTGGGACACGACCTGTTGCAGAATGCCTTTGACCCGGTCGGTATGACCGAGACGACGCTCTACATCAGCGAGCTTGTATAGCGAATCAGGCACTTTGGGGTGCTTGGGGTACAACTGCGAAACCTTGGCAAATGCCTGACCTGCACCTTGCAGATCGCCTTTGGCCAGGTTCACTTCACCCAACCAGTACTGGGCATTGCCCGCGTATTGGCTGTTCGGGTATTTGCGCAGGAATGCGGCGAAAGCCTGGCTGGCCTTGTCGAAATCCTTGGCTTTGATCAGGTCGAAGGCTGCATCGTAATACAGTTTTTCCTTCGCCGGGTCAGCCGGTTCGCCACCCGCGGCCGGGGCTTGAGCGGCAGCCGCTCCCGCACCTGCGCCGGCTGCTGCACCGGGGGCATTCAAATTGCCACCGGTGGAAGAATTATCAGGAGTCGCGGCTGGTGCAACGCCGGTTCCTATGCGCCGATCAAGATCCTGATATCGCTCCAGGTTCTCTTGCTTCATGCGCGCTACATCATTTTGCAGAACCTCGATGATGCCTTGTTGGCGCGAGATCTGCTCCTGCATCGATTGCAGTTGGTTGAACAGCTCGCCCTGTGCCGAGACAGGGGCCGAAACCCCTCCCCCGGCATAGGCGCCGTTCGTACCGTAACCCGCAGGCGGATAACTGCTCCCGCTATTGTTATAGCCGGAGTTGTCCTCGACCACAGGAACCGCAGCCCACACCGCAAGCGGTGCGAGACTGAGAGCCAAAACAGTTACAGCACGACGGCACGTTCGCATGACGAATTACTTACGCAGTTCGACGCGACGGTTTTGAGCCCAGGACTGCTCGTCGTTGCCGGTAGCAACTGGACGCTCTTCGCCGTAGGAAACCAGTTCCAGCTGAGCTGGGGAAACACCTTGCAGTACCAGGTAGCGCTGAACGGCTTTCGCACGACGCTCGCCCAGTGCCATGTTGTACTCACGAGTACCACGTTCGTCGGTGTTGCCTTCCAGAACAACGCGAGCGCCGTTTGCTTTCAGGTCTTTGGCGTGAACGTCCAGAGCGCGCATGGCTTCTGGCTTCAGGTCCGAGCTGTCGTATTCGAAGTAGAAGGTGGTGATTGCGCGCAGAGCAGCTTCTTCGCTCAGGGAGCCGTCAACTGCACCAGTGTTAGCGCCGTAACCAGCGTTTGGATCTACAGCGCCTTCACCGGCGTTGTCGCCGCCTTTGGACGAGCAACCTACAGCTACAGCCATGGCCAGAGCCAGCGCAGCAAATTTACCAAACTTCAGCATTTCCATCGTGAAACTCCTAATGAACCCCAGTGTGTTAAGTAAAACGTATAGCGCCGCGTCAGTTCAGGTAAGGGGACCAGGACGGTTCTCTGACTTCGCCTTGTGCGGTAGGAAGCGGGAGCCTCACGCGTCCATTAATGGACACGAGCATCAAGACTCCCCGGCCCTGCTGGCGGGTGGCGTAGATTACCATGGTGCCGTTGGGCGCAACAGTAGGAGACTCGTCCAGAGTGCTATCAGTGAGGATCTTTACACTACCGCGCTGCAAATCCTGGGCCGCCACCTTGAAGTTGGTGAAACCGTCCTGGCGGTGAATCATCACCAGGGTCTTTTCATCGGCCGACAGTTTAGGGTTAGCGTTGTAGTTACCGATGAAGGTCACACGCTCCGCACCACCACCGCCTGCGCTGGTTTTATAGATCTGAGGCTTGCCGCCACGATCGGAGGTGAAGTAGATGGTCGAACCATCCTTACCCCAGAACGGTTCGGTGTTGATGCCAGGACCATTGGTGACACGGGTGATCTGACGCGAACCCAGGTTCATCACGTAGATGTCCGGGTTACCGTCTTTCGACAACACGAATGCCAGGCGATTGCCATCCGGCGACCAGGCTGGCGCGCCATTCAGGCCTTCGAAGTTGGTGATCTGCTCACGGCGACCAGTGTCGATGTTCTGCATGAAAATGCGCGGACGCTTCTGCTCGAACGACACGTAGGCAATGCGCTTGCCATCCGGTGCGAAACGCGGCGACAGGATTGGCTCGCGCGATTGCAGCAGCGTCACGGCGCGGGCACCGTCGTAGTCCGAACGTTGCAGTGTGTAGCGAGTGTTCTTCTCGGAGAAACGCTCGGCCGTCACGTACAGCAGACGCGTCGAGAACGCACCTTTGATACCGGTGAGTTTTTCGAACGACTGGTCGGAGATGTAGTGCGCCATGTCGCGCAGTTGATCGACGCCGCCCGACACACTGCCGGTCAGCACTTGCTGCTCGGTGGCGACGTTGAACAGTGCGTACTGCACCTGCAGGCGACCGCCCGCCGGAACAATGCTGCCGACCATGACGTACTGGGCACCCACCGCCTTGAAGTCACGGTAGATGATTTCGCTGGCCTGGCTTGGCTGGCTGATCATGTTCTGCTTTGGAATCGGCGCGTAGTAACCCGAATTGCGCAGGTCGTTACCGATAATCTCAGCCATGTCGTCCGGCAGCACGCTACCGCCCTGGAAGCCGAAAGGCACAACGGCAATTGGAGTTGCCTGGGAGCTGCCACTGCTGACCAGGATATTTTTTTCATCTGCCGTGGCCAGTCCTGCAAAGCAGAACATGACTACAAGCAGTCCTCGAAGAAGGTTTCTCACAAGGCTAGATCCTCAGGTGTGAATGTCATCTTGAATGAACGATAGGGTGCGAAATCAGCTGGCTTCAGACCCTGCATTTCGGTCAATCGACCAATATTTTTTACAGCCGCGACTGCAGAACTGTCGAACGGCGCGTCACCGCTGGAATGAGCAACCGAAACACCGGAGATCGTTCCGTCAGGGAGCATGTTGATTTGCAGAATCACCTTCATGCCCTTGCGGGCCGACGGTGGCTGCGCCCAACCTTCAGATGCTCGCGAACGAATCAGATCATCAAAGTTGCCCGCGGTTTCATCGCCTTGCTCATCCGCCAAAGCCTGCTGACGCTCGGTCTTATCGGACAGCAAGTCAGCCAGAGCCTGAGCCTTCTTGTCCTCTACCGACTTGCGAGCCGCATCCTGCGCTTTCTTCTTCGCAGCATCGGCAGTCGCTTTCTTCTTCGCGTCTTCGGCGATTTTCTTCTTCGCCTCTTCCGCTTCAGCTTTCTTCTTGGCGTCTTCCGCAGCTTTCTTCTTCGCGTCTTCGACGATCTTTTTCTTCGCTTCTTCAGCGGCCGCTTTCTTGGCCTCTTCTTCAGCAGCTTTTTTGGCTTCTTCTTCGGCTTTCTTCTTGGCTATATCAGCCAATTGTTTCTCTTCGGCCTTTTTGGCTTCGGCGGTCTTCTTCGCTTCGTCGGCTTTCTTGGCTTCATCAGCCTTTTTCGCCTCTTCCGCTTTCTTCGACTCGTCGGCCTTCTTGGCTTCCTCGGCCTTTTGAGCCGCTTCTTCTTTCTTTTGTTCCGCAGCCTTCACCGCTTCCTGCTCGACCTTCTTCTGTTCCATCTGCTCGACTTCGGTCTGACGCGCAGCAGATTTCTGCGCCTCACCCGCGATCTTCTGATTGGTCTGGGTGGTCGCCCGACTTTTCGATTTCAGCTGGTACAGGGTTGCCTGGACAATCGGCTTGGCCGGCGGCAGCTCCGGTGTGAAGGCGAAACTGACGAACAGCATGCCGAACACCAGCACGTGCAAGACAATCGCCCAGACACTAGGCCAGAAGTAGCTTTCCGAGGCGGACGGCTCTCGCAGTTGCTGCATCAGGGCGCCTCGGTAATCAAGCCAACATTACCGACCCCGGCCTTCTGCAACCCGCCCATGGCGCCCATGACGGCGCCATAATCGACGGTTTTGTCGCCACGAATGAACACCTGCGTGCGCTTGCCGTTACCGTTGCCAACGCGAATGATCTTGGTCACGGCGTCGGTCATTTGCGGCAAGGTCATGGCCTTGTCCTGCTGCTTTTCGGTGTCGACTTCGCTGCCAAGGTTCCAGTAGTAGGTCTTGTCAGCCTTGATCGAAATGGTCAGGACCTGAGTGTTGTTGTCCTGCGGCAAGGCTTCGCTGGAAACCTTGGGCAGATCAACTTTCACGCCCTGATTGAGCATCGGCGCGGTCACCATGAAGATGACCAGCAGTACCAGCATCACGTCGATGTAAGGCACCACGTTCATCTCGGCAACCGGCTTGCGCTTTTTGCGAGCTCGAGCGATTAAAGCCATTGGAAATTACCTGCTTATTCTTCGCTGGTGTGCACTTTGCGGTGCAGGATCGCCTGGAATTCGTCGGCGAAGGTGTAATAGCGGCCCAGCAGGGTTTCGCTGCGGGCAGCAAAACGGTTGTAGGCGATAACGGCCGGGATAGCGGCGAACAGACCGATCGCAGTAGCAACCAGTGCTTCGGCGATACCTGGAGCCACAGTGGCCAGGGTCGCTTGCTGGGCGGTCGCCAGACCACGGAAGGAGTTCATGATGCCCCAGACTGTACCGAACAGACCGATGTACGGGCTGACGGAACCGACGGTGGCGAGGAACGGCAGGCTCTGCTCGAGCTTCTCTTCCTCACGGGAGATGGCTACGCGCATGGCACGCGCCACGCCTTCCATGACCGCTTCCGGATCAACGCCCGACTGCTGGCGCAGACGGGAGAATTCCTTGAAGCCGGCACGGAAGATCTGCTCGACGCCGGAATCCGGATCAGGGTTGCTGCCGGCCTGACGGTAGAGTTTGGACAGGTCGATACCGGACCAGAAGCGCTCTTCAAAGCTCTCCAGGGCACGTCGACCGGCGCGCAGCAAGTTGCTGCGCTGAAAGATCATGATCCACGAGGTCACCGATGCGGCTACCAGGATCAGCATTACCAGTTGCACCACGACACTGGCATTGCTGACCAGGCTCCACATGGAGGAATGGTCGACGACGTTAGCTTCCACGCTTTATCTCCTGCTTTGAGTGTGTACCCGCGCCGCTCACGTCGGCAAAGGCCGCACGTAGAGCTTCGGGAATGGCCCGGGGTTTCAAACTGTTAGTGCGCACACAGGCCACCAGAAACTGCCCTTCGCAGAGCAGCACGTTATCCGTAGCCCGCCTGACCTGCTGCTTGAAGCGCAGGCTGACCCGGTTCAATTCAATTACTTCGGCGCTTACCAGCAGCTCGTCGTCCAGTCGCGCCGGCGCGTGGTAACGCGCTTCGCTGGAATGCACGACGAACAACAGGTCCTCCCCTGCCAGCGCCGACTGGGCAAAGCCCAGCTCTCGGAGCCGCTCGGTTCGAGCCCGTTCCATAAACTTGAGGTAATTGACGTAATACACGATGCCGCCGGCATCGGTGTCCTCGTAATAAACGCGACAACGATGTGCGAACGGCTCAAGCCCGTTTTGCGCGCGCATACTCTAGTGCTTACTCCTCAGGTTGCCAATCCGGCCAGGCAACTGTTTTTCATTGATTCGCGGCTTTCTGGCGAAAGTACCGTCCTGGGACAGCACAAACCCCGAATAAATCAGCGCGCAAAGGTGATTAATCGTCCACGGCATCGAGGAACTCGTCTACCACGGGCATCTCGCCCAATCGTGACGGAATGTTTAAGCCAAAGTGCAAATACGCATGCCGGGTCACTACCCGCCCCCGCGGCGTGCGCATGATATAGCCCTGCTGGATCAAGTACGGCTCCAGCACATCTTCAATGGTGTGGCGTTCTTCGCTGATCGCAGCGGCCAGACTGTCCACCCCCACCGGCCCACCGTCGAACTTCTCGATCATGGTCAACAGCAGGCGTCGGTCCTGATGGTCGAAGCCACGCTCATCGACATCCAGCAGGTTCAAGGCCAGGTCGGCGATCGGTTTGGTGATGTGGCCCTTGGCACGAACCTCGGCAAAATCCCGGACCCGGCGCAGCAAGCGGTTGGCGATTCGCGGTGTGCCACGGGCACGCCGGGCGATTTCAAAGGCGCCTTCCGGGTCCAGCGGCAAACCGAGAATGTTCGCCGAACGGCTGACAATCGTTGCCAGGTCGGCGGTGCTGTAGAACTCCAGGCGCTGGACGATCCCGAAACGGTCGCGCAACGGGTTGGTCAGCATACCGGCACGGGTCGTTGCGCCAACCAGGGTAAACGGTGGCAGATCGAGCTTGATCGAGCGCGCGGCCGGCCCTTCGCCGATCATGATGTCGAGCTGGAAATCTTCCATGGCCGGGTACAGCACTTCTTCGACGATCGGCGACAACCGATGGATCTCGTCGATGAACAGCACGTCATGGGGCTCAAGATTGGTCAGCAATGCAGCCAGATCACCAGGACGCTCGAGGACCGGCCCCGAGGTGCTTTTGATCGACACGCCCATTTCCTGGGCAATGATGTTGGCCAGGGTGGTTTTACCCAGGCCCGGCGGGCCGAAAATCAGGGTGTGATCCAGCGATTCATTGCGCCCGCGCGCGGCCTGGATGAACAACTCCATTTGCTCGCGAACGGTCGGCTGGCCAATGTATTCGGCCAGGCTGACGGGACGAATCGCCCGGTCCTGGACTTCTTCGCGCTCACGGGGGCCACCCGTAGCGGCGATCAGACGATCAGCTTCAATCACTTAGATCATTCCCTTCAGGGCACGACGAATCATGTCTTCACTGCTCAAACCTTTCTCCTTGATCGCGGAAATCGCCTTGCTGGCTTCCTGCGGCTTGTAGCCTAGGGAAATCAGCGCGCTGACCGCGTCGTTTTCGGCGGTGGCCACCGGAGCCGGCGCGTCTGGCCCGCCTGGCTGGTTTGGCACCAGCGCGAACATCGCCGGCACGGTTTCCCAGGCCTTGAAGCGATCCTTGAGCTCCACCAGCAAACGCTCGGCAGTCTTCTTGCCGACGCCCGGCACCTTGGTCAGTGCCGACGTGTCCTGGGACTGCACGCAACGGATCAACTCGTCGACTTCCAGACTCGACATCAGGGCCAGCGCCAGTTTCGGCCCTACCCCATTGAGACGGATCAGTTCGCGAAAAAAGTCTCGCTCACGCTTGCCGAAGAAGCCATAGAGTAACTGCGCGTCTTCGCGTACGACCAAATGGGTGTGCAAGGTCAGCGGTTCACCGACCGACGGCAAGCGATAAAGCGTGGTCATGGGCACTTCCAGCTCATACCCCAGACCGTTTACATCCAGAATCAGGTGCGGCGGCTGTTTCTCAGCCAAAGTGCCGCGCAAGCGTCCAATCACGTTTCAGATCCTTGAGCGTTGGCCAGATCAGTGCTGGCGACTGACAGAACAAGGGTTTTGCGCCGACAACACAGGCGCAAAACCCTCATCCCACAAAAAATGATTGCTGATGCTATCAGAGACGCAGGCGCCCGCCACGACTGCGTGCCGCGCCCAAGCCATGGGGCAACAGGCTGGAACGGGTGTGAGCGTGGCAAATCGCGATGGCCAGGGCATCCGAGGCATCGATTTGCGGCTTGCTGGTCAGTTTCAGCATGTGCATGACCATCATTTGCACTTGTTCTTTATTGGCGGCGCCGGTGCCGACCACGGCCTGCTTGACCTGGGTTGCGGTGTACTCGGCAATTTCCAGGCTCTCTTCGGCGCCGGCGACAATCGCCGCGCCACGGGCCTGCCCCAGTTTCAGCGCGGAGTCGGCATTGCGCGCCATGAACACCTTTTCGATGCCCATGGTGACCGGGCCATAAGTCTGAATGATTTCACGCACGCCGCGATAGACGATCTGCAGACGCTCATGCAACTCGCCAGCACCGGTGCGGATACAGCCCGATGCCACGTAAACACAACCACGGCCAGTATCGCGAACAATGCCGTAACCGGTGATACGCGAGCCGGGGTCGATACCAAGAATTAAAGTCATAACGCCTGCAGAAAGAGATCGCGGTTGGCTGAGGATAACTGTGTAGGAGCTGCCGAAGGCTGCGATCTTTTAATTAAAAAGCTGAAAATCAAAAGATAGCAGCCTTCGGCAGCTCCTACGGGTACAGCGTAGGGGCCGGGTGAAGGCTGCGATCTTTATCGATGCATCAACCGAGCTGCGCGGCCACCGCCTCTGGAATGTCCGCGTTGGAATACACGTTCTGCACGTCATCCAGGTCTTCGAGCATGTCGATCAGCTTGAGAACCTTCTCGGCGCCTTCCAGATCCAGTTCGGCACTGGTGGTCGGCAACATGACGATTTCCGCATCGCTGCCCTTGAAGCCTGCGGCCTCCAAGGCGTTACGCACGGAATAGAAGCCGGCGAACGAGGTGAACACGTCGATGGAGCCGTCCTCGTTGGTCACCACGTCATCGGCGTCGGCTTCCATTGCTGCTTCCATCAGCGCGTCTTCATCAACCCCCGGCGCGAAGGAAATCTGCCCTTTGCGTTCGAACAGATAAGCCACCGAACCGTCGGTACCGAGGTTACCGCCGCACTTGCTGAACGCGTGACGAACAGCGGCTGCGGTGCGGTTGCGGTTGTCGGTCATGCATTCGACCATCACTGCCACGCCGCCCGGGCCATAGCCTTCGTAGGTCAGCTCGACCATGTCATCGGTATCGGCAGCGCCGGCACCACGGGCCACCGCGCGGTCGATGATGTCACGGCTCATGTTCGCGCCCAGCGCCTTATCCAGCGCCAGACGCAGACGCGGGTTGGAGCCCGGATCAGCGCCGCCCTGACGGGCAGCGACCGTCAGTTCACGAATCCACTTGGTGAAAATCTTGCCCTTCTTGGCATCCTGACGTTCTTTGCGGTGCTTGATGTTCGCCCACTTGGAATGACCCGCCATAACTCGCTCCGAATTTCTCTTTGTAACATCGCCCGCCACACAGGGAGTGTCAGCCAGCAACAAAAAAATCTCGACCTAAAGAAAAGGCGCATCCCACAGGATGCGCCTTTGCGGTCAGCCTTACTCTGCCTTTGGCGTTTCGCGCAGACGAATGTGCAGTTCGCGCAACGCCTTGGCATCTACCACGCCAGGAGCCTGCGTCATCACGTCCGCAGCACTCTGGGTTTTCGGGAAGGCGATCACTTCACGGATCGACTGGGCGCCGGTCATCAGCATTACCAGACGGTCCAGACCGAAGGCCAGACCACCGTGCGGCGGCGCGCCATATTTCAGGGCATCGAGCAGGAAGCCGAATTTCTCTTCCTGTTCCGCTTCGTTGATACCCAGCAGACGGAAGACCGACTGTTGCATTTCCTTGCGGTGGATACGGATCGAACCGCCACCCAGCTCGGTGCCGTTCAAAACCATGTCGTAGGCACGGGACAAAGCGCCGGCCGGGTTGGCTTCCAGCTCTTCAGGAGTGCACTTCGGCGCGGTGAACGGGTGGTGCAAGGCGCTGAAGCTGCCGTCGTCGTTCTCTTCGAACATTGGGAAGTCGACGACCCACATTGGCGCCCACTTGCAGGTCAGCAGCTCGAGGTCATGACCCAGCTTGATCCGCAGCGCGCCGAGGGCTTCGCTGACGATCTTGGCTTTGTCGGCACCGAAGAACACGATGTCGCCATCGACCGCACCGACGCGATCGAGGATCACGTTCAGGTTGGCTTCCGGGATGTTTTTCACGATCGGCGACTGCAGACCTTCAACACCGGCAGCACGCTCGTTGACCTTGATGTACGCCAGGCCCTTGGCACCGTAGATGCCGACGAACTTGGTGTAATCGTCGATCTGTTTGCGCGGCATGCTCGCCCCGCCTGGAACGCGCAAGGCGGCGATACGGCATTTCGGGTCATTGGCCGGGCCACTGAACACCTTGAAATCGACTTCCTTGAGCTGGTCGGCAACATCCACCAGTTCCAGCGGGTTACGCAGGTCTGGCTTGTCGGAACCGTAGCGGCGCATGGCTTCTTCGAAGGTCATGTGCGGGAATTCGCCGAATTCCAGGTCCAGCACTTCCTTGAACAGGTTGCGGATCATGCCTTCGGTCAGGCCCATGATGTCTTTTTCATCGAGGAAGCTGGTCTCGATGTCGATCTGGGTGAATTCCGGCTGGCGATCAGCCCGCAGGTCTTCGTCGCGGAAGCACTTGGCGATCTGGTAGTAGCGATCGAAGCCGGCCACCATCAGCAGTTGCTTGAACAGTTGCGGCGATTGCGGCAAGGCGAAGAACGAACCGGCGTGAGTACGGCTCGGCACCAGATAGTCACGCGCGCCTTCCGGCGTCGCACGGGTCAGGATCGGCGTCTCGACGTCGAGGAAACCGTTCTCGTCCAGATAGCGGCGGATGCTGGTCGTCATGCGCGAACGCAGACGCAGCTTCTCGGCCATTTCAGGGCGACGCAGGTCAAGGAAGCGATAACGCAGGCGGGTTTCTTCGCCAACGTCGGAGAACTCGTTCAGCGGGAACGGCGGGGTTTCCGATTCGTTCAGCACTTCCAGCTCGTAGCCCAGGACCTCGATCATGCCCGACGCCATGTTGGCGTTGGTTGCACCGACCGGACGCAGGCGAACCTTGCCGGTGATCTTCACGACGTACTCGCTGCGCACGCGATCGGCGGCGGCGAAGCTCTCGGCACGGTCCGGATCGAACACCACCTGGGCCAGACCGTCACGATCACGGATATCGAGGAAAATCACCCCGCCGTGGTCACGGCGACGGTGAACCCATCCGCAAAGGGTAATTTCCTGGCCTTCCAGGCTTTCGTTCAGTTGGCCGCAATAATGGCTGCGCATCATGGTAGTGGTTTCACTTCTCGTAATTCGAAATTCGGGTGGAGGTCTTGCCGCACCACCGCACTTGAATAAGGTGCCAGATGATGCAAGAGCTCGCGCGTGTCGTTCAACCCGGGCGCTAGACCCTAGTCAGCTTTGTCGCCACCGGCCAGATTTTTCTTGGAACCGGTCTTGAAGTCGGTTTCGTACCAGCCGGTGCCACTGAGGCGGAAACCGGGCATGGACAGCATCTTTTTAAGCTCTGGTGCCTGGCAGGCAGGGCAGTCGACCAGCGGTGCTGCGCTGATCTTTTGAATGGCTTCCAACTGATGACCACAGGAAGCACATTGGTAATCGTACATCGGCATGGGGGTTGTCTCGGCGATCAGATTGCTACCGCGCATGCAGGGCTTTGCGGCAAAGAGCGGGATTATATCCATTAAATGCAGCCTGTGCAGCCGTAAGACTGCACAGACCGACACTCGACTCATTCAGTTGCTCTCGCTAAGCCATGACGGGGCAACTGCCCTCCTTCAGGCTGTGCACGACGCAGACAACCCGCACCAGCCCGGTGAAGTTTTTCACCCCGCCATGGCGCAAGTGCACTTCGCGGTCCACATGGGACAACAGCGCACTGACCGAACAGCAATTGACCTTGGCCATGTCGCCCAAAATATCCCAATAGACCTGTTCAAGCCGCAAACAGGTCGCAAAACCATTCAAACGCACCGACCGGGATAAGGGCTGGGCCAGCCCCATATCGAATTCGCCGACAAGTGAATCAATCCTTATATCCTTGAGTGGACCGTTCCTCCCCTCGCCTTGCCTGTCTTCATGAACCATACCGTTGACACTCCTTTGTCATCCTTGCTGCTTGTAAAGGCCATATTCCGTTTCCTTATAAAAGCGCAGGCGCTACGGTATATCCAGATGACTTTATGACCATCAACGTAGGATAAGCCAACAACGGAGGGGCGATCATGGAGCTCGTCCTAGGCCGGACGATTTCCTACGAAAACTGACGCAACATCACTCAACGAAAAGGCGAAAGATCCGAGAAACACAGCGCACGAATAACACTCGGCAGCGTCATCCGCGCGCCATGCCAATGGAAGCGCCGCCGGACCGCCTGATTTGAGTAGCCGCAGGCTTTGCTGTTAAATAGGCAGTGTGTCGCTACCACCTATTTTCCGGGGGCTGCGCATAGGCTGATATCAGGTACGTGCCCAACGCCTCTTATTGTTCTGAAGCGAACCGTGCTCTATCAGCTCTTCCTTGTGATCCGTCTTAACGTGAGTTAATCAAAATGTTGAAAATCGTCCACCTGCTAATGGGCGCAGCAGCCCTGCTGCTGTCCTTCATCCCTAGCCTGCGATCCGAAGCGGTACCTTACCTGCAACAACCCGATGCGCTTTACCTGGCCTTTTTCGGCCTGCTCAACCTCACCCTTGCGCCTGTTATCCCTTACTGGAACAAAGGCCCGCGTCATCAATTGCAAAACCTGGTCAGCGCCTTGCTGGTTCTGGCTGTCGTACTGCAAACCCTGACGCTGATCGCCCCGATGCCTGTCATCGCCGGTCAACCTGCCGTTCTGTTCAGCCTGGTCGCTGCCCTGATCGCCGTATTCCTGCACCTGGCCATCAGTTTCTACAAATCTTCACCGGCCGCCGCCGCGCCAAGCTATGACATGAGCAACCGCGATACTGGCACCGTCAAATGGTTCAACACCTCCAAAGGCTTCGGCTTTATTTCCCGTGACTCCGGCGATGATATTTTCGTGCATTTCCGGGCGATTCGCGGTGAAGGCCACCGTGTTCTGGTAGAAGGCCAGCGCGTGGAGTTCTCTGTCATGAATCGTGACAAAGGCCTGCAAGCCGAAGATGTGATCGCCGCACTGCCGCGCCGCTGATTCAAGGCTAAAAAAAACCGCGAGCAGCCAGGCTGTTCGCGGTTTTTTTATGCCCTGCATTTCAGTAATGCGGCGGTGGAGCCTCTTCTTCGAAGGACTCGAACTGGCCGACCATTTCCTCCTGCCGCTTGAGCATCGCTGTCATTTGCAGCTGCAGACGCTCGACCACACGCTGCTGCGCCACCAGCACATCATTCAATGACTGGATGGTGTCATCCTGAAACGCCAGCCGGCTTTCCAGATCGGTAACGCGTTCGTCCAGGCTCATGATTCAGCCCTCCAGAAACTTGAAATCGTCGGTCAACACCAGACGCAGTCGTTCGCGAATCGTCGCGATCTGCTCTGGACTGTATGGCTTGGCCTCCTGTTTGCCCCAGATCGGGGCTGGCCAGGCGGCGTCCTCGCGCTTGCGCACAATCACATGCATGTGCAACTGATTGACGACGTTACCCAGGGCCGCGACGTTCAACTTGTCCGCGTCGAACGAGTCCTTGAGGATTTCCGCCAGCTCAGTCGTTTCGCGCCACAGCTGCTGTTGATCTGCGCCATCCAGCTGAAATATTTCACTGATATCCTCGCGGCGTGGCACGAGGATGAACCAGGGGTAATTCGAATCATTGGACAACAGTAACCGGCAGAGCGGGAAATCGCCGATTGGCAACGTGTCTTGTTGAAGTCGTGGATCTAAAGCGAACACAGCGCACACTCCCCTCTGGTCATCTTTTTTCAGCTTAGTGCCCCTACCGAAAGACGGCGCACCAAGCGACAGGACGGCAGCATACCTGCGAACGCCACACGCTTCACGATGAACTGCCGCCGGCACCGCCCTCCGGGCGCCCCGACATGAGCCATTTTGATCCGGGACGCACCATGACGGCCCCGGCCACCACAGAAAAAAAGCCGAAATGCCCCATAGATAACGAGCGGATCGAACCCACGGCAAAGCGACAATGTGTGAATTCAGTACAGAAAATAAAATTTTTTGCACCAAAACCGCACAACGCGTCTACGCTCAGTGCGTCAGCATCCGCCAATTACTCACTGGCGGGGTGAACCGGTAACGTTTTTGGTTGTCACCCCCGCAACGCCGATGTGGTAACCACGATGCAAAGCATGGCGTCAAGCCTAAGAAAAACGAGCTTGAACCCCCCGGTTTTATGAGGCTTTAACAGCAACAGGCAGGCTTTCAGAAAAAAACAGCAACAGAATTCTGGTTTGTGCACGCTTGTTGCATTAACACCCGTATCGTCTATAAGCGCTCCGCTGGAAGTGGAAGCCTGAAGACCAATAAAAACAGTGGCAGGGTTGCCCGATGGAGATTCAAGTGCAGGACCAAGGACTCTTTTTTACCGATGCTCAAGCCCTGGAAAACAGCGCTGAAGTTGTCAGTCCGATTGTGTCGGGATTGTGAATTTGCGACATTGATCAAGCCATTTGCGACAGGGTCGTAAAGAAGCTGAAAGGTTAGATGCGCAAGTATCGCCAATAGGGTCGGCGTGATATAAGTTTGCGCCGACACAAAAAGAAAGAGCCGCCCAGATAATAAAACAGGTGGGACGGCAGTACTCTTCTAAAAACCAAAGGAGCAAATCACGATGCGCGTGATGAAGTGGAGCATGATCGCACTGGCAGTTGCAGCAGCAGCCAGTACTCAGTTGGCAGTAGCCGCACCTTTCGTAAGCGACCAGGCAGAAGCCAAAGGTTTTGTTGAAGACAGCAAGCTCGACTTGCTGGTTCGCAACTACTACTACAACCGTAACAAGAAAGACGGCGCCGTCGATGACAAAGACTGGACCCAGGGCATCCAGGGCATGTACAGCTCGGGCTACACCCAAGGTACTGTCGGTGTTGGCGTTGAAGCTTGGGGCCAACTGGCCATTAAGCTGGACGGTTCCGACAAGTATTCGGGTACCGGCAACATGCCCGTGGGCAATGATGGCGAGGTCGAAAACAACCAGGGCAAAGCCGGCGCTGCCGCCAAGTTCCGCATCTCCAAGACCGAGCTGAAAATCGGCGACATGCAGCCAAGCACCTCTCCGGTGTTCGCTGTAGGCGGTTCCCGCATCCTTCACCAAACCGCCAGCGGTCTCCAACTGCAGAGCAGCGAAGTCAAAGACCTTGACCTCGAAGCCGGTCACTTCTACTCGGCGACCAGCCAGGACCGAAATGCCCGTGATGGCGACCTGTGGGCAACCTACGCTGGCGTGAAAGCCAACTCCATCGACTACTTCGGTGGCAAGTACGGCATTACCCCAGACCTGAGCGTGTCGCTCTACGGTGCCAAGCTCGAAGACATCTGGAACCAGTACTACGCCAACGCGAACTACACCCTCGCATTGGGTGGCGATCAGTCGATCAACTTCGACGGTAACATCTACAACACCAGGGACACTGGTAGCGCTAAAGCAGGCGAAATCAATAACACCGCCTACTCCCTCGCTGCTGCTTTCTCGTTCCTGAAGGCTCACACCATCACCCTGGGCTTCCAGAAAGTGAATGGCGATACTCCGTTCGACTATATCGGCGTGGGTAAAAACAACCGCGGTGGCGACTCGATCTTCCTCGCCAACTCCATCCAGTACTCCGACTTCAACGCCCCTGGCGAGAAATCGGTACAGGCCCGTTACGACCTGAAAATGGCCGAATACGGCGTACCTGGTCTGAGCTTCATGACCCGTTACGTGAAAGGTTGGGACATCGACGGCACCAACACTCCAGCAGGCAGCCCTTACGCTGGCCTGTACGGTGCAGACGGTAAACATCACGAAACCAACGTGGAAGTTAAATACGTAATTCAGTCCGGCCCAGCTAAAGATCTGTCGTTCCGCATCCGTCAAGCATGGCACACCGCCAACGCAGACGAAGGCGAAGGCGATATCTCTGAGTTCCGCCTGATCACCGACTACCCGCTCAACATTCTGTAATTGCAGAAAGTTAGTTCGCGGTAATCAAAAAAAGGCCCATCTTCGGATGGGCCTTTTTTATTGGCTACAGCATTGTGTTTAAAGGATCGGGGCTCACAAAATATTTGACCAAAAGGTCAGACATTAGTTGATCGACTGATCCTTATACCGCCGCCGATTCCTGCACCACGCGAATAACCCGCTGCGGAAATGGAATATCGATGCCGGCAGTCTTCAAGCGATCGCGCGAATGCTCATTAAACATGAACATCACATTCCAATAGTCAGCGGTTTTCACCCACACGCGCAGGGAAACAGTAATCGAACTGTCGCCCAGTGTGGAAATCACCGCTTCCGGTGCCGGCTCAGCCAATACTCGCGGATCCTTGGCCAGCTCCAGCAACACTTCACGGGCCTTCTGCAAGTCCGCCTCGTAAGCCACACCCACATCAAATACTACTTTGCGGGTCGGTTGACGGTTGGTGTTGGTGATGATGCCGTTCGACAGATTACCGTTAGGCACGATGATGGTTTTGTTATCGCCAGTGCGCAGTACGGTGTGGAAGATCTGGATGCTGTCGACAGTACCGGCAACACCTTGGGCTTCGATCCAGTCACCGATACGGAACGGACGGAACAACAGAATCAGCACGCCGCCGGCGAAGTTCGCCAGGCTGCCCTGCAAGGCCAGACCGATGGCCAGGCCGGCCGCACCGATAGCCGCGACGAAGGAGGTGGTTTCCACACCGATCATCGACGCCACGCTGACGATCAACAGCACCTTGAGGATGATGTTCGCCAGGCTGCTGATGAAGCCTTGCAGCGCCAGGTCGGCGTTGCGCAACGCCAACAGGCCGCCCAGTTTTTGCGTGACTTTGTTGATCAGCCACCAGCCAATGGCCAGGGTGATCACCGCCAGCAACACGCGGCTGCCATATTCCATGATCATCGGAATCCAGGCTTGAGACGCCTTGACCAGGTTGTCCACTTCAGTATTCAAATCCATCTACTTTCTCCTGATTTCCGGCTACCCGGCACGCAAAAAATGAGCGGCAGAAAGACCGAACCCATAAGGCTCGGTCGTTTCTGCCGTTGCTTGGGCCTCGGACGTCGAAATCGCCGAGAGGTTCCCGCTTGAAAGATCAGTCGCGAAAGTTATTGAACTGCAGCGGCATGTCGAAAGTCTTGGCACGCAGGGCGGCGATGGCTTCCTGCAGATCGTCACGCTTTTTACCGGTGATGCGCACCTGCTCACCCTGAATGGCAGCCTGGACCTTGAGCTTGGCATCTTTGACGTGGGCGACAATTTTCTTCGCCAGCTCTTTGTCGATGCCTTCCTTGAGGACCGCTTCCTGCTTCATCAGCTTGCCCGACGCATAGGCATCCTTGACTTCAAGGCATTGCACGTCGATCTTGCGCTTGACCAGGGCCAGCTTGAGGATCTCGATCATCGCTTCGAGCTGGAAATCGGCTTCAGCGGTCAGGTTGACGGTCAGGTCTTTTTCCTTGAACTCGAAGCTGCCCTTGCCTTTCAGGTCATAACGACGATCGAGTTCCTTGACGGCGTTCTCGACCGCGTTGGTGACTTCGTGTTTGTCCAGTTCGGATACCACGTCGAACGACGGCATGTAATTTCTCCAATAAAAAGGCGCGCTCGATAACGATGGAGCGCGCTTGGCTTGCGGTTAAAATCGGGCTCATTATAACGGGTCTTTTCCAACCGATACTGCGAGCCTCACATGCCAGCATCAAACCGAGCAAAAAGCTGATGTCGACCCCTTGGCACGTTCTGGGTGCCGGCAGCCTCGGCACGTTGTGGGCCACCCGTCTGGCACGGGCCTCAGTGCCGGTCAGGCTGATCGTACGGGACGCGGCCCGCCTGCAGGCCTATCAGGCGGCGGGCGGGCTGACGCTGGTCGAGCACGGCGAAGCGCAGCTGTACCCGGTGCCCGGCGAAACAGCCGACAGCGACGGGCCGATCAGCCGTCTGCTGGTGGCCTGTAAAGCCTATGACGCCGTAACAGCCGTGGCCCAGCTCGCCCACCGCCTGACACCGGACGCCGAACTGATCCTTTTGCAAAACGGCCTTGGCAGCCAGGACGCCGTCGCCGCGCAAGTCCCGCATGCCCGCTGCATCTTCGCTTCCAGTACCGAAGGCGCGTTTCGCGATGGCGACTGGCGCGTGGTGTTTGCCGGTCATGGTTACACCTGGCTGGGAGATGCCGGCCATCCGGTGGCACCGTTCTGGCTGGAGGACTTGAGCGACGCCGGCATCCCCCATGAGTGGAGCACCGACATTCTCACCAGGCTGTGGCGCAAGCTGGCGCTCAATTGTGCGATCAACCCGTTGACCGTCCTGCACGAATGCCGCAACGGCGGTTTGCAGCAACATCAGTGCGAAGTGGCCACCCTGTGCGCCGAACTCACCGAACTGCTGGAGCGCTGCGGCCAGCCGGCGGCAGCCGAAAACCTCCGGGAGGAAGTCGAACGGGTGATCAAGGCGACCGCGACCAATTTCTCCTCGATGTACCAGGATGTCGCCAATCAACGCCGCACCGAAATCAGCTACCTGTTGGGCCATGCCTGCAAAGTTGCGTCGCGGCATCAGTTGAACCTGCCCCACCTCAATCAATTGCAGCAGCGCTTGATCGCTCATCTGCACAGCCTTGGATTGCCCAGCGACTGAGCAGCGGCTACGCTGGCCACTTGTTCCTTTTCAGCGATGAACCTGATGCCATTGCGCCAGCGCCTTGAAAACCTTCCGGTCGGCCAGAAACTGCTGGCCGCCCTGCTGGTGCTGTTGACCACCGTTTTGCTGGTCGCCAACCTGACCTTTATCAGTGCCGCGTATTACATCTCCCAGGAAAGCATGGCCCCCCAGGCCCTGCAGACCATCGGCCGACTGGTGTCCAACCCGAG
The DNA here is from genome assembly GCF_047304405.1 of Pseudomonas sp. Pseusp11. Taxonomy (NCBI): domain Bacteria; kingdom Pseudomonadati; phylum Pseudomonadota; class Gammaproteobacteria; order Pseudomonadales; family Pseudomonadaceae; genus Pseudomonas; species Pseudomonas sp. Pseusp11. The sequence goes on along the minus strand of NZ_JBGLZF010000003.1, from coordinate 259,278 downwards.
CCTGGTGTCCGACGCCCTGAAGTCGCCGCAAAACGCCGAACGCCTGCTCAACGAACTCAACAGTTATTCACCATTGCGTGCGGCAGCCCTTTACGACGGCACGGGTACGCGTCTGGCGCAGCTGCAACACGGCGACACGCTGAACCTGCCAGAACACTACCGACACCTCGAAGCCTGGCAAGCCACGGAGTTTCGCAGCAATCAAGTGATCACCCTGCCCCGCCCCGGCACCGCTCCCGGGCATTTGCTGCTGGTGGCCAGCAGCGAATTGCCGATGGCGTTCTACACCGGGACCCTGACCGCCAGCCTGGGGATTCTGATCTTCAGCGTGCTGTTGTGGCTGGTGATCGCCCGGCAGATCAAACGCCTGATTACCCGCCCCATCCATCAGCTCGAAGAGCTGTCCCGGCAAGTCACCCGGGAAGAGAACTACGCCCTGCGCGCCTCTCGCGGCAACCACGATGAAATCGGCAGCCTCGCCGAAGCGTTCAACACCATGCTCTCGCGCATCGAGGCCCGAGAGCAGCAGCTCAAGCGTGCCCGCGACGATTCCCAGGCGGCTTACGACCAGGCCCAAGGGCTGGCCGAAGAAACCCGTCACACCAACCGCAAGCTGGAACTGGAAGTTCAGGTGCGGAGCAAGATCGAGAAAAAACTCACCGGTTTTCAGAACTACCTCAACAGCATCATCGACTCCATGCCGTCGGCACTGATCGCCCTCGACGAGCAGCTTTACGTGACCCAATGGAATCAGGAGGCCAGCGCCCTGTCCGGCACGCGCCTGGACGAAGCCTTGAACCAGCCGATCTTTCTCGCCTTCAAACCCCTCAAGCCATTCCTGCCGCAGCTCAAGCAAACCGTCGAGCAGCATACGGTGGCCAAGATCGAACGCGTTACCTGGCCCAAGGACGACGAACCCCGGCATTACGCCCTGACGTTCTACCCGTTGATGGGCGGTGCCGGACGTGGCGTGGTCATCCGGATCGACGACATCACCCAGCGTCTGTCCCTGGAAGAGATGATGGTGCAGTCGGAAAAAATGCTCTCGGTCGGCGGCCTCGCCGCCGGTATGGCCCATGAGATCAACAACCCGCTGGGCGCAATCCTGCACAACGTGCAGAACATTCGTCGACGTCTGTCCCCCGACCTGCCGAAGAACCTCGAACAGGCCGAGCAAATGGGCATCGAACTGGAAACGGTCAATAAGTACCTGAAAGCGCGTGAAGTACCGCAGCTGCTCGATGGCATTCAGCAGGCTGGCGCGCGGGCGGCGAAGATCGTGACCCACATGCTCAGCTTCAGCCGCCGCAGCACTCGGCAAATGGCGCCATGCGACCTGCCGGCACTGATCGATCAAGCGGTGGAAATCGCCGGCAACGACTTCGACCTGGCCATTGGCTTCGACTTCAAGGGCCAGGCGATCATTCGCCAGTTCGATCCGGCGCTGGGCCCGGTACCCGGCACCGCCAACGAACTGGAGCAGGTGCTGCTCAACCTGCTGAAAAACGCCGCGCAAGCCATTCACCAGCGTACAGACGACCGCGAACCGGGGCGGATCATTCTGCGTACAAAACTGAATCCGCCGTGGGCGGAAATCCAGGTCGAGGACAACGGCATCGGCATGAGCGAAAGCGTGCGCAAACGCACGTTCGAACCGTTCTTCACCACCAAGGAAATCGGTCAGGGCACCGGCCTTGGGCTCTCGGTCTCGTATTTCATCATCACCAACAACCATAAAGGCCAGATGGAAGTGCAATCGACGCTGGGCCAAGGCACCTGTTTCACCTTGCGCCTGCCTTTGTCGGGCACTGCGGTGAACTCTCAAGAACTCAATCAGCTGTCGAGGTAACCATGGGCTTTCGTTTGTCGAAGATTTACACCCGCACCGGCGACAAAGGCGAAACCGGGCTTGGCGACGGCCGCCGGGTGCCCAAGGACCATCCGCGAATCGAGGCCATTGGCGAGGTCGATACGCTAAACAGCCAGGTGGGCGTGCTGTTGGCCGGATTGGCGGCGCAAAGTGGCGAGTTTCCCGGGCTTGGCGAAGTGATCGAGGTATTGGCGCCCTGCCAGCATCGGTTGTTCGACCTCGGTGGCGAACTGGCCATGCCGGTGTATCAGGCACTGAACACGGCAGAAATCGAACGACTGGAAGCGGCCATTGATGTGTGGAATGAAGAACTGGGGCCGCTGGAGAATTTCATTCTGCCCGGCGGTTCGGCGCTGATTGCCCAGGCCCACGTGTGCCGCAGCCTGGCGCGTAGTGCCGAACGCCGTTGTCAGCAGTTGAATGCGATCGAACCGTTGGCCGGGGTGGGCCTGGCGTATATCAATCGGTTGTCGGATTTGTTGTTTGTGGCGGCACGGTTGATTGCCAAGCGCCAGGGGATTGCCGAGATTTTATGGCAGCCTGCGGCGAAACCTTCAAACTGATCGACTGATCATTCCCACGCGGAGCGTGGGAATGATCACAGCACTGCAAATCAAGCCTCAGGCCAGAACGCCCGAATTCCCGCCACACCCTGCGCGCCCGCTTCCCAGGCTTTCTGCCGCTCTACCGGGCCAACCCCACCCAGCAAAAACACCGGTTTGCTGAAGCCTTCGATCAGGGTCGACGCCTGCTCCCAACCCAATGGCTGAGCATCCGGGTGCGTCTGGGTCGGTTGCACCGGCGACAGGGTCACAAAGTCCACGCCCATCTGCTCGGCCAACGCCAGTTCTTCAGCGTTGTGGCAGGACGCCGCCAACCAGCGTGACGCCGGTAGCGGTCGGCCGGCCGCCGCGTACTTGCGCAACTGCGCGGCAGTGATGTGCCAACCGGCAGACGGGAAGTCCCCCAGCCATTCAAACGCCCCCTTGATCATCAACTGCGCCTTGCCGGCACACAGCCCCGCCGCGTCCACCGCCAGATCGCGGTATTGCGGGTCGTAACCATTGGGCGCACGCAACTGAATCAGCTTGATGCCGCCAGCGATGGCTTTCTGGATACCGCGCAGCAAGGCCGGGGTTTCCAGGCCATCCGGGGTGATCAGGTATTCGCCGGGCAAGCGTGCAGCCGCGACGATCGGCTGGTTGGCCGCCGGAAACTCGTAGTCCAGCAGTTCCCGCGCAGTCACCCAGGCCAAAGGCTGGCCTTCGGCACCATGGGGTTCGCCGGTAAATGCCGAGACTTCCCAGACATCCAGCAACACCTGCTTGTCCGGGTAGTCGTGGCGAACCTTGATCAACGGTCGCGCGGTATTGACCACGATGCCCAACTCTTCGTGAAGCTCGCGGGCCAGGGCGATTTCGACGGATTCGTTATCCTCGACCTTGCCACCGGGGAACTCCCACAAGCCGCCCTGATGCTGGGTGTCGGCACGCCGAGCGATGAGGATCTTGCCGTTGCTATCGCGGATAACCGCCGCGGCCACGTGTACTCGTTTCACTGCCCGACCTCCTCCAGACCTGCCTTCTGCCAGGCCTTGAAAGCTGGCCATTGGTAAATGGTTTCGACATAGGCTGCATCGACCTCGGGCAGCTTCACTTGATAGGTGCGCAGGCGGACGGCGATCGGTGCGAAAAACGCATCGGCCAGGGTCGCGCCACCAAACAGGAACGGGCCGGCTTCAGTCGCGGCCGCACGACATTCAGCCCACAACGCCAGCATGCGCTCGATCTCGGCCTGAACGTCAGGCGGAGTCGGCGACAGAGGCGCATTGTGGCTCAGGTCGAACGGCATGTTGCCGCGCATGGCGAAGAAACCGCTGTGCATCTGCGCGCAAGCCGAACGCGCCTGGGCTCGGGCGGCGGTGTCTTTGGGCCAGAGGCCGGCATCGGGGAATTGCTCGGCCAGGTACTCGGCAATCGCCAGCGAATCGGCGATGGTGCCGTGTTCGCTTTTCAGCAGCGGGACTTTCCCGGTCGGCGAATGCTTGAGCACGCGTGCGCGGGTATCCGGCTGGTTCAGCTTGATCAGTTCTTCGGTGTGGGACGCGCCGGTCAGGTCGAGGGCCAGCGCGGCGCGCAGGGACCAGGAAGAATACAGTTTGTCGCCGATGATCAGGTGAAGGCTCATGTTCGGGACCTTTAGATGAGGGGTACAGACCAGAATCTCTAGCGTCTGGTTGTCCGACATCGCGGGCAAGCCTTGCCCGCGATGGGAGCAATTCGATCTTACGTACGGTATTCGGCGTTGATCTTCACGTATTCGTGGGACAGGTCGGTGGTCCAGATGGTTTCGCTGCAATCGCCGCGACCCAGCTCGATGCGGATGGTGATTTCTTCCTGCTGCATCACCGCCGCGCCCTGGGCTTCGGTGTAGGTGGCAGAACGCGCGCCACGGCTGGCGATGCACACCTCGCCAAGGAATACGTCGATCTTGCTCACGTCCAGGTTCGGTACACCGGCACGGCCTACAGCGGCCAAGATGCGGCCCCAGTTCGGATCGGAGGCGAACAGCGCAGTCTTGATCAGCGGCGAGTGGGCTACGGTGTAACCGACGTCCAGGCATTCCTGGTGATTGCCGCCGCCGTTGACTTCAACGGTGACGAACTTGGTCGCGCCTTCGCCGTCACGCACGATGGCCTGGGCCACGTCCATGCACACTTCGAATACCGCTTGTTTCAACTTGGCGAACAGCTCGCCTTCGGCACGGGTGATTTCCGGCAGTGCGGCCTTGCCGGTGGCGATCAGCATGCAGCAGTCATTGGTCGAGGTGTCGCCGTCGATGGTGATGCGGTTGAACGACTTGTTGGCACCGTCCAGCAGCAGGTTTTGCAGCACCTCGCGGGAGACTTTGGCGTCGGTGGCGATGTAACCGAGCATGGTCGCCATGTTCGGGCGAATCATGCCCGCGCCTTTGCTGATGCCGGTGACGGTGATGGTCACGCCGTCATGCTGGAACTGGCGGCTCGCGCCCTTGGGCAGGGTGTCGGTGGTCATGATGCCGGTGGCGGCAGCTTCCCAGTTGTTTTCCGACAAGTCATCGAGGGCGGCTTGCAACGCGCCTTCGATTTTCTCGACCGGCAGCGGTTCGCCGATCACGCCGGTGGAATACGGCAGCACCAGGCTGGCATCGACGCCGGTCAGCTCGGCCAGCTTGGCGCAGGTGCGCTCGGCGGCGGCCAGGCCTGGTTCGCCGGTGCCGGCGTTGGCATTGCCGGTGTTGGTCAGCAGGTAACGTACCGGGCCTTGCACGCGTTGCTTGGCCAGGATCACGGGAGCGGCGCAAAAGGCGTTCAGGGTGAACACGCCCGCCACTGTGGAACCTTCGGCACAGCGCATGACCACGACATCCTTGCGCCCCGGGCGCTTGATACCGGCCGAGGCGATACCGAGTTCAAAACCGGCAACCGGGTGCAACGTTGGCAAAGGACCAAGACCAACAGCCATGAATGCGCTCCTTAAAAAATGTTGTCTGCACCGTCATTGCGATAGACGGTGGTTTGAATGGCAAAACGCCGCGACGGCAGAAGCCGGTCGCGGCGCGGGTATTTCAGCGTTTGAAACGGGTTTTACTGGATCTGCCCGTGGCAATGCTTGAACTTCTTGCCCGAGCCGCAGTAGCACAGCTCGTTGCGGCCCAGCTTCTGCTCGTTGCGTACCGGTGCGGTGGCGAGAGCAACATCGATCTCTTCACCCAACACTTCCGGTTGCTCCAGGCCAGGCGCTTCGTCGTGCTGGAACTGCATGCGCGCAGCCAGCGCCTCGGCTTCCTGACGCAGACGTTGCTCTTCGGCTTCCGGATCTTCGCGGCGCACCTGAACGTGCGACAGCACACGAATCGAGTCGCGCTTGATCGAATCCAGCAGCTCGGAGAACAAGGTGAAGGACTCGCGCTTGTACTCTTGCTTCGGGTTCTTCTGCGCATAACCACGCAAGTGGATGCCGTGACGCAGGTGATCCATGGTCGACAGGTGGTCTTTCCACAGGTCGTCGAGCACGCGCAGTACGATTTGCTTCTCGAAGGAGCGCAGTGCTTCGGCACCGGCCTGGTCTTCTTTCTCGTTGTACGCGGCGATCAGTTCGTTCAGCAGCTTCTCGCGCAGGGTTTCTTCGTACAGGTGGTCGTCTTCGTCGAGCCATTGCTGGATCGGCAGCGCCACACCGAAGTCGCTCTGCAACGCCGCTTCCAGACCGGACACGTCCCACTGCTCAGGCAGCGATTGTGGCGGAATGTGTGCGCTGACGGTCGCGTTGAGCACGTCCTGACGGAAATCGGCAATGGTTTCGCCAATGTTGTCAGCGGCCAACAAACTGTTACGCATGTGATAGATCACTTTACGTTGTTCGTTGTTGACGTCGTCGAACTCAAGCAGTTGCTTACGGATATCGAAGTTGCGGCCTTCAACCTTGCGCTGAGCCTTCTCGATGGCGTTGGTCACCATGCGGTGTTCAATCGCTTCACCGGACTGCATGCCCAGCGCCTTCATGAAGTTCTTCACCCGGTCAGAGGCAAAGATGCGCATCAGGCTGTCTTCCAGCGACAGGTAGAAACGGCTGGAACCGGCGTCGCCCTGACGACCGGCACGACCGCGCAACTGGTTGTCGATACGGCGCGATTCGTGACGCTCGGAAGCGATCACCTGCAAGCCGCCCGACTCCAGCACTTGCTGGTGACGTTTCTGCCAGTCGGCCTTGATCTGGGCAATCTGCTCAGGGGTCGGGTCTTCCAGCGAAGCCACTTCCACTTCCCAGTTACCGCCCAACAGGATGTCGGTACCACGACCGGCCATGTTGGTGGCGATGGTCAGTGCACCCGGACGACCGGCCTGAGCGATGATTTCGGCTTCTTTTTCGTGGAACTTGGCGTTCAGAACCTTGTGTTCGATGCCTTCCTTCTGGAGCAGACCGGACATGTGCTCGGACGTTTCGATGGTGGCGGTACCCACCAGCACCGGACGGCCCTGAGCCATGCACTCCTTGATGTCGCCGATGATCGCCGCGTATTTCTCTTCGGCGGTCAGGAACACCAGGTCGTTGTAGTCTTTACGCGCCAACGGCTTGTTCGGCGGGATGACCATGACCTGCAGGCCATAGATCTGATGGAATTCGAACGCTTCGGTGTCCGCGGTACCGGTCATGCCGGACAGCTTGTTGTACAGACGGAAGTAGTTCTGGAACGTGGTCGATGCCAGGGTCTGGCTCTCGGCCTGGATGTTCAGGTTTTCCTTGGCTTCGATGGCCTGGTGCAGACCTTCGGACAAACGGCGACCCGGCATGGTACGACCGGTGTGTTCGTCGACCAGTACAACCTGACCGTCCTGCACGATGTATTCGACGTTGCGATTGAACAGTTTGTGCGCACGCAGGCCGGCATAGACGTGAGTCAGCAGGCCCAGGTTATGCGCCGAGTACAGGCTCTCGCCTTCAGCCAGCAGGCCGACGCGGGTGAGCATGTCTTCGATGAACTGGTGACCGGCTTCGTTGAGTTCGACCTGACGGGTCTTCTCGTCGACGGTGTAGTGGCCGGCCTTGGTGACTTCGCCTTCGACTTCTTCGACGTGCAATTCAAGCTGCGGGATCAGTTTGTTGATCTCGATATACAGCTTGGAGCTGTCCTCGGCCTGACCGGAGATGATCAGCGGGGTACGGGCTTCGTCGATGAGGATGGAGTCGACTTCGTCGATCACGGCAAAATTGAGTTCGCGCTGGAATTTTTCTTCCATGCTGAACGCCATGTTGTCGCGCAGGTAGTCGAAACCGAATTCGTTGTTGGTGCCGTAGGTGATGTCGGCGGCGTAAGCGGCGCGCTTCTCTTCCGGCGGCTGGAATGGCGTGACCACGCCGACCGTCATACCGAGGAATTCGTAGAGCGGACGCATCCAGTTGGCGTCACGACGGGCCAGGTAGTCGTTCACCGTCACAACGTGCACGCCCTTGCCGGACAGCGCGTTGAGGTAAACGCCCAGTGTTGCCACCAGGGTCTTGCCTTCACCGGTACGCATTTCCGCGATCATGCCTTCATGCAAGGTCATGCCGCCGATCAGCTGGACATCGAAGTGGCGCATACCCATGACGCGCTTACCGGCTTCGCGGGCGACCGCAAAGGCTTCTGGCAGCAGCTTGTCGAGGGTTTCCCCTTTGGCGAGGCGGGCCTTGAACTCGTTGGTCTTGGCACGCAATTGATCGTCCGAAAGGGCCACCATTTGCTCTTCGAAGGCATTGACGAGCTGCACCGTCTTGAGCATGCGTTTGACTTCACGCTCGTTCTTGCTTCCAAAAAGTTTCTTTAACAAAGGCGCAAACATATCGGCAGGATCTTCCACACTAAAGGGATGGAGGGCGGCCCCGTGAGTCGCCCGTGCAGCCCTCATGGCCGCATGCGAACGAGCATTCTACCCGGAAACGATGGTGAGGAAAGTGGCGTTATTCCACGATGCATGCACTGCGCTGTGACGGGGCTCACTTAAAATAAGGGCTTTTTGCTGAACTTCAACCCATTGAGGGTACAAGTTACTCGTTGATTTAATGGGTAAAGCGCTCGTAAAGCAATGGGTCAGGACCAGCGGGTGCTTTCTGTTACCATGGCCATTCTGTTACTTCAGGTGTTCGATCATGGCATTTCGCCCTCTCACGGCCAGAGCACCCGCCGTTCTGCTTCGCGAAGCCAAACCGCTGAAAGCCATCTTTGGCCACGCTCAACGCCTGGGTCATTTGCAACGCCTGGTGGAAAGCCAGCTGCAACCGGCCGCCCGCGAGCATTGCCATGTGGCGTCGTGGCGCGAAGGCAGTTTATTGCTGATTGTCACCGACGGTCACTGGGCCACCCGCCTGCGTTATCAACAAAAGCGTCTGCAACGCCAGTTACAGCTGTTCGACGAGTTCGCCAGCCTGACGCGGATCCTGTTCAAGGTGCAGCCACCGACCGTTCAGCAAGGAGCGGCTGGGCATACCATGGATTTGTCGACGGATGCCGCGGCGACCATTCAGGCGACGGCTGACGGGATTACCGACCCGAATCTAAGGGCAGCGCTGGAGCGGTTGGCGGCGCACGCCAAGCCCAAGGTTTAAAAGCAAGATCATTTAAAAGCAAAGATCAAAGGATCGCAGCCTACGGCAGCTCCTACGCGCCTGTGGGCGCCGCCGAAGGCTGCGATCTTTTGCTTTTTATCGGCCTATCGGCTTATCGGCGTTTGCTACCGCCAAGCAATGACCCCATCAACCCGCGTACCAATTGTCGGCCCAATTGATTGGCCGCCTGTCGCATCGCCGATTTAAGCGCCTGTCCTGCCGCGGTACCGAGGAATTCTCCGGCCTGCTCGGTGAAACTCGGCTCTTCGGGTGCAGGTTTGCCCGGCGCGGTTTCAGGCTCCGGCGCCAACCCCTTGCGCCCCATCAGCACTTCATAGGCCGATTCGCGATCGACCGGTTTGTCATATCGCCCTTTAAACGGCGAACCGGCAATCAGCACGGTGCGTTCAGTCTCGGTCAGTGGCCCGATCCGCGATTGCGGCGGTGCGACCAGTACACGCTGGACCATCTCCGGCGTGCCCTTGTCCTGCAAGGTGCCGACCAACGCCTCGCCGATGCCCAGCTCAGTCAACACCGACAAGGCGTCAAATGCCGGGTTCGGCCGGAAGCCCTCGGCCACCGCACGCAGGGATTTCTGTTCTTTGGTGGTGAACGCACGCAAGCCATGCTGAACACGCAGGCCCAACTGAGCCAGCACATCATCCGGCAAGTCCCCCGGCGATTGGGTGACGAAATACACGCCCACGCCTTTCGAACGGATCAGCCGCACCACTTGTTCCAGACGATCCTGCAACGCCTTGGGCGTACCGGCGAACAACAAGTGCGCCTCGTCGAAAAACAACGCCAGCAGCGGTTTATCGGCATCGCCGCGTTCCGGCAGTTGCTCGAACAATTCAGCCAGCAACCACAGCAGGAACGTCGCGTAGACCTTCGGCGCTTCGTGCACCAGACGGCTGGCGTCGAGCAAATGGATGCGCCCGCGACCGTCCATCGCCGGCTGCAAAATATCTTCCAGTTGCAGCGCCGGCTCGCCGAACAATGCTTCGGCGCCCTGCTGTTCCAACGTCGCCAAACGGCGCAACAGTGCCTGGCTGGAACCGGTGGTCATCAGCGCCGCGTCATCCCCCAGCAATTCAGGGTTATCACGCAGGTGATTGAGCAGCGCCTTCAAATCTTTCAAATCCAGCAGCAACAGCCCTTCGCGGTCCGCCACCTTGAACGCTGCATAAAGTGCCGACTGCTGACTGTCGGTCAGCTCCAGCAGGCTGCCGAGCAGCAACGGCCCCATTTCGCTCAAGGTGGTGCGCAATGGATGACCGGACTGACCGTGAATGTCCCACAGGGTAACCGGATACGCCTGAGGTTTATGGTTCAGCCAGGGCATACCGGCGATCCGCTCCGCGACCTTGCCTTGAGGGTTACCGGCGGCGCCCAGGCCGCACAGATCGCCCTTGATGTCCGCCGCGAACACCGCCACGCCTGCATCGCTGAACGCTTCGGCCAGGCGCTGCAACGTGACGGTTTTACCGGTCCCGGTAGCGCCCGCTACCAAACCGTGACGGTTCGCCAGGCGCATGGCCTGGGCGATTGGCTGGCCCGCGAGGTCAGCGCCGATAACGAGTTGCGATGAGTCAGGCATTTTGTCACCCCTGGTTAATCTTTGATCCTTCATGGCCGATAACAACCGAGAGACCAGACTGAAAATAGCGTCGGTAATTCCCTAAGGAGAGACGGAAATATCAGCTTACTTTCAACCCTGCCCATTTTGCGTGCCTTTATAAAAGCACGCCCTGGACAATAAGACCTTAGCGGACCCACAAGCCATGAATAAAAACCTGCGCTTCAGCCATAAAATACTGCTTGCCGCCGCCCTGATCGTTATCGCCGCATTCGCCTCCTTCACGCTGTACAACGACTATTTGCAGCGCAATGCGATACGCCGCGATCTGGACAATTACCTGCAGGAAATGGGTAACGTCACCGCCAAAAACATTCAGACTTGGCTGGCGGGTCGTAGCCTGTTGATCGAAAACCTCTCACAAACTGTTGCCCTGAACGCCGAGACGGATAACGTCGCCAAACTGCTGGAACAGAAGGCCGTCACATCGACCTTCATGGGTGCCTACCTGGGCAACAAGGATGGCACCTTCATTATCCGTCCGGACAGCAAGATGCCCGACGGCTATGACCCTCGCGTCCGCCCTTGGTACAAGAGCGCGCAAAGCACCAGCGGGCCTGCCTTGACCGAACCTTACATCGACCTGGCGTCTGGCCAGTTGGTGATTTCCATCGTCGACAGCGTCCTCAAGGACGGTCAGAACATCGGCGTGGTCGGTGGCGACCTGAGTCTGCAAGTGATCACCGACAGCCTCAACGCGCTGGACTTCAACGGCATGGGCTATGCGTTCCTGGTCAGCGCCGATGGCAAGATCCTGGTTCACCCGGACAAAGCGCTGGCGATGAAAAACCTCAAGGACGTCTACCCGCAAGACACGCCCGTCATCGGTAATCAGCCGAGCGAGATCAAAGTCGACGGCAAAACCCGCATCGTGACCTTCACCCCGATCAAGGGACTGTCCTCGGTCAACTGGTACATCGGTCTCTCTGTGGACAAGGACAAAGCCTTCTCCACGCTCAGCGAGTTCCGCGCCTCGGCGATCATCGCGACCCTGATTGCCGTGGCCATCATCATTGGCTTGCTCGGCATGTTGATCCGCCTGCTGATCCAGCCGCTGCATGTGATGACCCGCGCCATGGAAGACATCGCCGACGGTGAAGGCGACCTGACCAAACGCCTGACCATCCAGAATCAGGACGAATTCGGCATCCTTGGCACGGCGTTCAACCGTTTCGTGGAACGGATTCATACGTCGATCCGCGAAGTGTCCTCGGCCACCGGCCAGGTCAACGAAGTGGCCTTGCGGGTGGTGGCGGCCTCGAACTCGTCGATGTTCAATTCCGACCAGCAAGCCTCGCGTACCAGCAGCGTCGCCGCGGCCATCAACCAGCTCGGCGCCGCGGCTCAGGAAATCGCCCGTAACGCCGCCCAGGCATCGAATCAGGCCAGCGATGCCCGCAGCCTGGCCGAAGACGGCCAGCAAGTGGTGGATCGCAGCATTGCTGCGATGAATCAGTTGTCGAGCATGCTCAGCGCTTCGAGCACCAACATCGAATCGCTGAACAGCAAAACCGTGAACATCGGGCAGATTCTCGAAGTGATCACCAGCATCTCCCAGCAAACCAACCTGCTGGCGCTCAACGCCGCCATCGAAGCGGCGCGGGCCGGTGAAGCCGGGCGCGGTTTTGCCGTGGTGGCCGACGAGGTGCGCAACCTGGCGCACCGCACGCAGGAGTCGGCGCAACAGGTGCAGACTATGATCGAGGAGCTGCAAGTCGGCGCCCGCGAATCCGTCAGCACCATGAGCGACAGCCAACGCCACAGCCAGGACAGCGTGGAAATCGCCAACCTGGCCGGCGAGCGCCTGAACAGCGTGACGTTGCGCATCGGCGAAATCGACGGCATGAACCAGTCGGTGGCCACGGCGACCGAGGAACAGACGGCGGTGGTGGAGTCGATCAACGTGGACATCACCGAGATCAACACGCTGAACCAGGAAGGCGTGGAAAACCTGCAATCGACCCTGCGGGCGTGCTCGGACCTCGAGCAACAGGCTTCGCGATTGAAGCAATTGGTAGGCAGTTTCCGTATCTAACGTCTGATCACAGACACTGTGGCGAGGGAGCTTGCTCCCGCTGGGTCGCGAAGCAACCCCAAAATCGGGATCAAAGGTGTGCCAGTTTGAACACACCGGCTGATTTTACGACTGCTTCGCAGCCGAGCGGGACGGTGCGGCGTTCCGACAAGCTCCCTCGCCACACAACGGTCTAAAGCCCTTGGCTTCACCGCAAAACCCCAACCGAACATCTATCCTTCATATAGGTCAACCAAAGGGAGAACAACGGACCCGGAGGGATGTTCATCGTGCATATCGCTGACATAACCATGTTCTACGCCCCTGCCAGCGGTGGCGTGCGCACGTATCTGGATGCCAAGCACCGTCGCCTGGGCAGCAAGCCGGGCATTTGTCACAGCCTGTTGATCCCCGGGGCTCATTTGAGTGAACAGGATGGCGTTTACACGGTTCCGGCCCCGCCCCTGCCGTTCGGCAAGGGTTATCGTTTCCCCCTCCGTCTCGCGCCGTGGCGCAATGTTCTACAGGATTTACAGCCTGACTTGATCGAAGTCGGCGACCCTTACCTGACTGCCTGGGCGGCTTTGGACGCCAAGCGACAGCTCGATGTGCCGGTAATCGGTTTTTATCACTCCGACCTGCCGTTGCTGGTCAGCAATCGCATGGGCAACTGGGTTACGCCCAATGTCGAAGCGTATGTCAGCAAGCTCTATGGCAACTTCGACCGGGTTCTGGCGCCAAGCCAGGTCATGGCCGACAAACTGATCGGGTTGGGGGTGAAGAACGTTTTCGTACAGCCCCTGGGCGTCGACCTGCAAATGTTCAACCCCAGCGTTCGGGATCCAGGCCTGCGGGCCGAATTGGGCATCGATGAAACTACTCACCTGCTGATCTTCGCCGGGCGTGGCTCCAAGGAAAAAAACCTGCCGGTGCTGCTCAACTGCATGAAACGCCTGGGCCGTCGTTACCACCTGTTGCTGGTGGGCTCGTCGATGCCGACCCTGGTGCCGCGCAATGTCACAGTTCTCGATGAGTTCTGCCCGGCAGCGCAAGTCGCGCGCCTGATGGCCAGCGCCGACGCGCTGGTGCATGCCGGCGATCAAGAAACCTTTGGTCTGGTGGTTCTCGAAGCCATGGCCAGTGGCATTCCCGTGGTGGCCGTGGCGGCCGGGGCTTTTCAGGAGATTGTCACCGATCAATGCGGCCTGCTCTGCGCGCCGAACAATCCAGTGGCGATGGCCAACACCGTTCGCGAACTGTTCAGCCAAGGCAGCGCCGCGTTGGGCAAACAGGCCCGCCGACATGTCGAGCAACATTACGCCTGGGACACCGTGGTCCACAGCCTGCTGGGGCACTATCACGCCGTACTCGGCACGCAATGGCCGCTGATCGCCAATGGCTGAGCCCATGAACACACCCAGCCTGTTGTTGGTGCTACACGACGTTGCACCGCAGACCTGGCCCGATTACCAGGCCTTCGTCGAAGCTGTCGACGCGCTGGCTGAAGTGCCGATGACCTGGCTGGTGGTGCCGAACTTCCATAAACATAACGACCTGGACGCCTATCCGGCATTTCGACGTGTGCTGAGCCGTCGTGTCGCTCGCGGTGATGAACTGGTACTGCACGGTTACTATCATTGCGATGAAGGGCCGATTCCCACCACTCCCCGAGACTGGTTCATGCGCCGGATCTACACCCACGAAGGCGAGTTCTACAACCTGCCCCTGGAAGCCGCCCTCGCCCGTCTGCGCGCCGGAATCGAGGTATTCCATCGCTACAACTGGCCGCTCGAAGGCTTCGTCGCCCCCGCCTGGCTGATGAGCGAAGGCACCCGTCAAGCCTTGCGCCAGTTACCGCTGCGCTACACCAGCGATTCGCAGCACCTGATTCGTCTGCCGGATTTCACTGCGATCGATGCCCCAGGCCTGGTCTGGAGCGCACGCAGCGCCTGGCGCCGTGGCCTGTCGAAAATCGTCAGCGATCAACGCGAACAGCACTGGCGCCAGGCGCCGGTGATTCGTCTCGGCCTGCACCCGGTGGACATGCGCCATGAGTTCTCGCGTCAGTATTGGCTGCAAACTCTCAAGCGCTTGCTCGACGAGGGCCGTGTGCCGATGACCAAGGCCGGTTGGTTGAAACTGCAACGCGACCCCATCGGTCGCGCAGCATGAGCCGGGGAATTCTGCTGGTCATCGCGCTGCTCGCTGCAGTGCTCATCCCGTCGTTGCTGGGCGGCGGCGAGACATGGTCGCGGCTGCAACGCTTCCCGCTGGAATGGCTGCTGATCATGTTCGGCATGATCCTGTTGTGCTGGCTGCTCAACACCCTGCGCTTGCGCCTGTTGCTGGGCGATCAGCGTGACAAGGTGAGCCGCCTCAAAAGCCTCGGGGTGGTGATGTCCGCCGAGTTCGCCTACTGCGCCACCCCCGGCGGCAGCGGCGGACCGCTGACCATCATGGCCCTGCTGGCGCGCCACGGTGTACGGCCGGCCAGGGGCAGCGCCGTGTTCGCCATGGACCAGTTGAGCGACCTGCTGTTTTTTCTCTGCGCGCTGTGCGGGATTCTGATTTATGCCCTGTTCCAGCACCTCAGTCAGCGCATGGAATGGCTGCTGACCGTCAGCGCCATCTCGATGTTCGGCGGGTTGTTCAGTTGCGCGGTGGTGGCTCGCTACCACCGTTCGCTGATTCGCCTGAGCGGTCGGTTGCTCGCCCGTCTCAATGTCAAAGAAGCGACTCGGCTTCGCTGGGCGCGAAAGCTCCTGCACTTCCTGGCGGCGTTCACCGACACACTGAAGTTACCCTTTCAAACATTGATCACGGTGTTTGCCCTGACCTGCCTGCATTGGGTCTTGCGGTATAGCGTGCTGTATCTGGCGTTACGCGGGCTGGGCGTGGACTTGCAATGGGCCTGGTGCTTTCTGATCCAGATGCTGTCATTGAGTGCGGGGCAATTCAGTCTGTTGCCGGGCGGTGCCGGGGCGGCGGAACTGACGTCGGCAGCGCTGCTGGCGCCCATGGTGGGGAAATCCACCGCGGCGGCGGCGATTCTGATCTGGCGGACAGTGACTTATTACTTCTATCTGGTGGTCGGTGGCCCGGTGTTTCTGCTAATGCTCGGGCGGCCATTGCTGAAGAAGTTGATGAAGTTCAAGCAAGCCTAAAAGATCTTTTCAGGCGCCCCCGGCTGTATCGTCGGAATCGTCCTGCAACTGTTCCCACAACTCGGCGGCGCCGGGAAACTCCGTGCCGTCTTCGGGGCTCAGGTCGTCCGGATCGTAGCGGCTCAAACAGCCCTCGCCCAATGTGGCGGGCGCCTTGGAAACAGCTTTATCCAGCGGATCGGCCATGGTCATGTCCTCAGTGTAGAAACGGCGAAGGGCCTGAAGCGATTGAACGCCCAGGCCCTTCGGATTTCAACCGTATGGCTGTCAGAACACGACGGTTTTGTTGCCGTGCACCAACACCCGGTCTTCCAGGTGATAACGCAGACCACGAGCCAGCACCATTTTCTCGACGTCACGACCGAAGCGCACCATGTCTTCAATACTGTCGCTGTGACTGACACGCACCACGTCCTGCTCGATGATCGGACCGGCGTCCAGCTCTTCGGTTACATAGTGGCAAGTGGCGCCGATCAACTTCACACCGCGCATCGAAGCCTGATGATACGGCTTGGCGCCAACGAACGACGGCAGGAAGCTGTGGTGAATGTTGATGACTTTGTGGGCATATTCGCTGCACAAGTCGGGCGGCAGAATCTGCATGTAACGGGCGAGTACCACCACTTCGGCGTCGTGCTGTTTGACCAGGCGCGAGACTTCGGCGAAAGCCGGTTCCTTGTTCTGCGGGTTGACCGGTACATGGTAGTAAGGAATACCGTGCCACTCGACCATGCTGCGCAAATCGTCATGGTTGGAAATCACGCAGGCGATTTCGCAGTCCAGTTCGTCGCTGTGCCAGCGGTGCAACAAGTCAGCCAGGCAATGGGACTCACGGCTGGCCATCAACACCACGCGCTTCTTCTGCTCGGTGTCGGTGATGCGCCAGTCCATCGAGAACTCTTGGGCAATCGGTGCAAACGCTTCGCGAAAGGCTTCGATACCGAAAGGCAGCGAATCGGCACGAATTTCGTGACGCATGAAGAACCAGCCACTGAGATTGTCCGAGTGATGGCTCGCTTCAGTGATCCAGCCGTTATGTGACGCCAGAAAGTTACTGACTTTAGCAACGATGCCGACGCGGTCCGGGCAAGCAATCACCAGCCGAAAAGTGCGCATGAGGGGGAAACTCCAGAACTTCGCAAAGGCCGCCATTCTAGCGATTGCGCAGCAAAACTGCAGTATTGATGACGCGCGGCCGCGGATTGCGGTCATCGGCACAGGTTCCGGCGGTGCCATACGCCAGTACATGGTGCTCTAGTGGCCAGTCTTCAAGAGGTCAACTGTGAATATTTGTGACGCTATTTAACTGTCTCTCCAATGAGTGTCCTATTCATCGCAACTAAATTAAGTAAAACTTCGGTTAAATGTTTACTTGATGAAACACCCTGACTATTATTGTCGCACTGTCACCCTGTCATCCAGCGCCAACATAAGGTAGTCCCCATGTCCTTGATCAACGAATATCGCGCCACCGAAGAAGCTATCAAAGAGCTGCAAGCCCGTTTGAAGAACCTGTCCCAAGACGACAAACTGCAAACCGAGCTGGAATTCGAAGGCAAATTGCGCACCCTGATGGGCGAATACTCCAAATCCCTGCGTGACATCATTGCCCTATTGGATCCAGAGTCCAAAACCAAGGCTCCACGTGGCGGCGCAGTAAAAACTACCGGCACCAAGCGTGCTCGCAAAGTTAAACAATACAAAAACCCGCACAACGGCGAAGTCATCGAAACCAAAGGTGGCAACCACAAAACTCTGAAAGAGTGGAAAGCCAAGTGGGGCGGTGACGTGGTTGAAGGCTGGGCTACCCTGCTGGGCTAAGCCGCAAGCGCGTCGCAGACTGATCCGCGACCAAAAGAACGCCAGCAAATGCTGGCGTTTTTTTATGCCTGGAATTCAAGCGCAAGTCATTTTCGTTTTCAAATATTCAAACGTTTGCGTAATGCCTGGACATGAATCTGCCATTCATCCAGAACCTCTTGCTGAAACGATGTAGGACTAATCGTCAATTGGGCGGCAGCTGTCAGAAAACTTTCCAGCGTATTGGGCGCGCCCCACTCCGGTGAGGACAAACGTTGCTGACAGAATATTCGCCAGCGCTCTTGCTCTTCCGGGCTCAACGTATCCGGAAAGTTGCGTGCGCGATAACGAAACAATAATTCGGGCAAGCGTTCATCATCGAAAGGCCACTGCTCTTGTGCTAATTGCGCAGGATCGGCCGCTCTGACTTGCTCACATAGACGCCGGTCCCGATCGCCGATAAAACCGTCGTATAACTGTTGCTCGGGGTCCAGGCTCGCGGCGAAATCCTCGCGGGCATAAATTCCCGAGACTTTATCTTGCCAAAGTTGTTGTGCGGCACTTAGCCGCAGCGCCCGTTCCAGATAGAGCGCCATGTCCAGCCCCAAGCGTTGCTGATCTTCGGGACGAAGTACCGATAACGGCGCCACGACCGGGCACTTGTTGATGTGGATAAGCTTGAGCGGCACCGGCAATTCGCCTTCGGCCAGATCGTCACGACGGGTATAAAGCCGCTGACGCAAGGTTTCGGTATCCAGATCGAGCAGCCCCTGAGGGTCCAGGTGCAGGTCACAGACAATCAACGCGTTGCGATTGCGTGGATGCCAGGCCAGTGGCAGTACCACGCCGACATAATGGCGTGCCGCCGAAAAGCGTCCGGAAATGTGCACCATCGGCTGCAACAGCCGAATCTGGTCCATCACCTTTTGTTTGCTGCGCAACTGAAACAGCCAGTCATACAACTTCGGCTGCTTTTCACGAATCAGACGCGCCAGGGCGATGGTCGCGCGAACATCCGACAGTGCCTCGTGGGCATTCCCGTGATCGATGCCATTGGCGGCGGTCAGGCGTTCGAGCTTGAGCGTCACCCGCCCTTCGTCATCCTTGGGCCAGACGAAGCCATCGGGACGCAACGCATAAGCCGCGCGCACAATGTCGATCAGGTCCCAGCGGCTGTTGCCGCCCTGCCACTCCCGCGCATAGGGGTCGAAAAAGTTTCGATACAGGCTATAACGGGTCATCTCGTCGTCGAAACGCAGCGTGTTGTACCCCGCGCCACAAGTGCCGGGCATAGCGAGCTGGGCATGCACCCGTGTCATGAAATCGGCTTCGCTCAAACCTTGCTCGGCCAGAAGGCCAGGCGTGATACCCGTGATCGCGCAGGCTGCCGGATGCGGCAGGATGTCGTCACTGGGCTGGCAGTAGAGATTGACCGGCTCGTCTATTTCATTGAGATCGAAGTCGGTGCGAATCCCCGCCACTTGCAACGGACGGTCGCAACGGGGGTTGATGCCAGTGGTTTCGTAGTCGTACCAGAAGATCGAGGTCACGGGTTGTTCCTGAACAGAAGACCGGCGAAGTCTAGGCGCACACAGGCTGCCTCGACCAGAAATGTTGTCATTCAATCACCTCTGGTCACGCACCGTGCAATACATAGTTATGTCGTTTTCCCCCGAGAGGCTGCTAGCATCGGACGTACCAGGCCCATCAAGGTTTCCCATGCTCGAGACCACAGCACTGCCACGGAAAGCAACGCTGGCCCCGCCACTGGACACGCGGTATCAGGTCGAAACGCCCGAAGGCATCGACTTGCCACTGCGCCCGGCCGGGTTGATGGTCCGTGCGCTGGCGTTCACCATCGACCTGGGCCTGCGCGGGTTGATCCTGGGCCTGCTGTTCATGGTGCTGGCGTTCCTCGGCAAACTCGGCGCCGGGCTTGGCTCGATTTTGCTGTTCGTGGTGAGCTGGTGGTACATGGTGCTGTTCGAGGTGCTCAATCAGGGGCGCTCGCCGGGCAAGCAATGGATGGGGTTGCGCGTGGTGCACGACGATGGCACCCCCATCGGCTGGTCCGCGTCCTTGCTGCGTAACCTGTTGCGATTTGTCGACATGTTGCCGTTCGGCTACTTCCTCGGGGCCATCAGTTGCCTGCAACATCCCACCTTCAAACGCCTCGGCGATCTGGCCGCCGGCACGCTGGTGATCTACCGCGAACAACCGCTCACCCGACCGCAGTTACCCGATGCCCCGCCGCGCCGTGCCGCTTTCGCGCTGACGCTGACCGAGCAACGCGCCATCCTCGGGTTTGCCGAGCGTCAGGGTGAACTCTCCGAGGCGCGGGCAAGCGAACTCGCCTCGATACTCGCGCAACCGCTGCACGTTTCAGCGCCGCAGGCCGTGGCCGAACTCAACGGCATCGCCCGCGGCCTGTTGGGCCCGACATGAAGCAAAGCCTATTCGAAAGCCGCCACAAGACCGAATGGGAGCAGTTTGCACTCATGCTCGAACGGCTGGAACGCGGCAAGGAAACCTCGCGAGTCGCCAGCTTCCCCAGCGATTATCGACGGCTCTGCCAACACCTGGCCCTGGCTCAGGAGCGTGGCTACAGCAGCTTTTTGGTCGACTCGCTACAGCAACAAGTGCTGCGCGGGCATCAACAGCTTTATCGGCATCGCAGTTGGCTGAGGGCCAACGTGCTGAGCTTCATCCTTGCCGATTTCCCGCGCTTGGTGCGCGAACAGTGGCGTTTCGTGCTTGCCGCCAGCCTGATATTTTTTGGCAGCCTGATTGGCATCGGGCTGCTGGTGTATCTGTTCCCGGAACTGGTCTACAACCTGATCCCGGCCGAGCAGGTCAGTGAGATGCAAAGCATGTACGACCCCGTCGCCGGTCATCTGGGGCGCTTGGCAGAACGGGCGGCCAGTGAAGACTGGGAGATGTTCGGTTACTACATCATGCACAACATCGGCATCGCGTTTCAGACCTTCGCCAGCGGTTTGCTGTTTGGCCTGGGCAGCGCGTTTTTCCTGTTCTTCAACGGCTTGATGATCGGTGCGGTGGCCGGGCACCTGACGCACATCGGCTACGGGCAAACCTTCTGGTCATTCGTGATCGGTCACGGCGCCTTCGAACTGAGCGCCATTGCCCTGGCCGGTGCCGCCGGCCTGCAACTGGGCTGGGCGTTGATCGCGCCGGGACGTTTGCCCCGTGCCGAAGCCCTGCGAGTGGCGGCGAGCAAGAGTGTGTTGCTGATTTGCGGAGTCATGCTGCTTTTGTTGATTGCAGCGTTTATAGAAGCCTACTGGTCGTCGCGGACCGGAGTCACGCCGCTGACCAAATACCTGGTCGGCGCAGCGCTCTGGGTGTTGGTCGCGACTTATCTGCTGTTTGCCGGACGGACCCGCCATGCGCCTGAGTGACGCCAGTGCAGTGATTCGCCCACGCACAAACTGGGAAGCCATGGACCTGGGGGTGCTGCTGAGTCAGCGCCATCGACGCCTGTTGATGACCAGTTGGGCGATCGTGACCCTACCGATTTTTACCTTGCTCAGCCTCATGCTGTGGGAGTCGCCCTCCCTCGCCCTGTTCCTGTTCTGGTGGCTCAAACCGGCGTTCGACCGGCTACCGCTGTACATCCTGTCCAAAGCCATGTTCGGCGAAACACCCACACTGAAACAGGCCCTGCGCCAATGGCCGCGCCTGCTCCCGCCGCAACTACTAGCCAGCCTGACCTGGCGCCGCCTGAGCCTGAGCCGCAGCTTTCTGATGCCGGTGGTGCAACTCGAAGGCCTGGAGGGCGAAGCACGACAACAGCGTTTACGCGTGCTGTTGCAGCGTAATGCCGGTGCCGCGCAATGGCTGACGATCATCGGCGTGCACCTGGAAACCGCGTTGTGGATCGGCCTGATGGTGCTGTTCTACATGCTCCTGCCACTGCAGGTCGAAATCGACTGGGGCTGGCAGACCTTGATTGCCGCCGCCACACAAGACTGGCGCTGGCTGGAACACCTGACCAATGCTTTTTACGCCCTGGTGCTGGTGGTCTGGGAACCGATTTATGTCGCCTGTGGTTTCAGCCTTTACCTGAACCGGCGCACACGGCTGGAAGCCTGGGACATCGAACTGGTGTTCCGCCGCTTGCGCCAACGCCTGAGCAGCGCAGTCATCACGCTACTGCTGGCGGCGTTTGTGCTGGTGCCGACGGGGCAAAGCGTCTGGGCCGCCGAACCGGACATGTCACCGGACAGCCCGCGCCTGTTGGAGCAACCGCTGACCAGTCAGGCATCCCGAAACAGCATCAAGGCCATCCTCGAACAGCCACCGTTCAAGAACAAGGAAACGGTGACCCGCTATCGGTTTGGCGAAGACAAGCCCGCCGACGATACCGCGCACGGTGGTCAAACACCCGCCTGGCTGAAAGCGCTGTTCAGTTTGCTCGACAGCCAACGTTTCGGCGCATTGGCCAACCTGATCGAAGTGTTGCTGTGGGGCGCGGTGATCGGCGCCATCGGCCTGTTGATCTGGCGTTACCGCGACTGGTTGCAGGCGTTCGTCAGCCGCCGGCCGGCGTTGAACCATAAAGTGACGCGACCATTGCCGCAGCAGGCGTTCGGCCTGGACCTCAACCGCGAAACCCTGCCCGCCGATATCGCGGCCAGCGCCGAAAGCCTCTGGCAAACCAACCCGCGTGAAGCCCTTGGCTTGCTCTATCGCGCCTTGCTCAGCCACTTGCTGAACGACTTCAATATGACGCTCAAACCCGCCGACACCGAAGGCGAAGTGCTTCAGCGCGTTGAACAGTTGAAACAACCGGCGTTGCTGGCCTTCAGTAAAAACCTGACCGCACACTGGCAGAACATGGCCTACGGGCATCGCCTGCCACCGGCGCATTTGCAACAGGAACTGTGTGACGGCTGGCGTGCGTTGTTCGGCCCCGGAGCGGTCCGTTGAACCGCAGGGCATGGCTGGCGGTCGGCGTGTTCATCGTCGTGCTTCTGGGCGCGTTGGGTGTTTACCTGTATTTCAAGGCCACGCCCTATCAGGTACAAATCGAACACGGCCCGTCCCCTGAAGCCCAGGCCAATCCCTATCTGGCCGCCGAGCATTTTCTGCGCAAACAGGGCCTGACCGTCAGCCACGCCAACAGTCTCGACATCCTGCCGACCCTCGAACCACGTCAGCACAGCCTGTTGTTGCTCGGCGACCGGTCGAACATGTCGCCGCGCCAGGTCGATCAGGTGTTGAACTGGACCCGGGCCGGTGGGCGCCTGGTATTCGTCGCCGAAGCCCTGTGGGATGAGAAAACCGGCCAAAGCAATGACCTGCTGCTCGACCGGGTGCAGTTGCACCAGTTCCTGAGCAAAGACCTCAAGGACTCGCCTCCCGATCTGCGCGATGATCCCTACCCCAAACTGACCAAGCTCTATCTGGAAAACGAAGAGGCGCCGGCCTACTTCAGCTTCGATACCGCGTTCCACCTCGACGACCCGAAAAACCTCGCCCAGGCCTGGGCCAACAGTGGCAAGGCCACGCACATGATGCAGCTGAGCCACGGGCTGGGTTCGATCACCGTGGTCACCGACGCCGACCTCTGGAAAACCCCAGCCATCAACCAGTACGACAACGCCTGGTTGCTGTGGTACCTGACGGCCGACACCGATGTGACCCTGCTGTTCAATACCGAGCACGACAGTCTGCTGACCTTGTTGTGGCGTTACTTTCCCCAAGCCCTGGTGGCCCTGATCGCCTTGATCGCTTTGGGTTTCTGGCACGTTGGCGTGCGCAGCGGCCCGTTGCTGGAGCCGGCCCCAAGGGCGCGTCGGCATCTTCAGGAACACCTGCGAGCCAGTGCCGATTTCATGCTGCGCCGCAGCGGTCAGCACAGCCTGTTGCACGCCTTGCAGCAAGACATCCTGCGTCGTGTCCGCCACCGTCATCCCGGTTTTGAACAACTCGGCGTCGCCGAACAATGGCTGGTGCTCGCACGCCTGACCGGCCAACCCACACGCGCCATCAGCCAGGCCATGAGCCCGCGACCGAAACAGCGGCTGTCCAGCGCTGAATTCAGCCGTCAGGTCGCCCACCTGCAAACCTTGAGGAACGCCTTATCATGAGTGAACAGATCGAGCCCGGCACCCAGACCCATGCCGCCCAGCAGCGCCAGCGCGCCAGCCAGTTGGCCCAGGCGGTAAGGACGGAACTGCAAAAAGCGGTGATCGGCCAGAACACCGTGATCGACGATGTGCTCACCGCCCTGATCGCCGGCGGCCATGTGCTGCTCGAAGGCGTGCCGGGGTTGGGCAAGACGTTGCTGGTGCGCGCCCTCGCCCGTTGCTTCGGTGGCGAATACGCCCGCATCCAGTTCACCCCGGACCTGATGCCCAGCGACGTCACCGGGCACGCGGTGTACGACCTGCAGACCGAGCAATTCAAACTACGCAAAGGCCCGTTGTTCACCAACCTGCTGCTGGCCGATGAAATCAACCGCGCACCGGCAAAAACCCAAGCCGCGTTGCTCGAAGCCATGCAGGAACGCCAGGTCACCCTCGAAGGCCGCGCCCTGCCCATCGCCCAACCGTTCATGGTGCTGGCCACGCAAAACCCGATCGAACAGGAAGGCACTTACCCGTTACCCGAAGCCGAACTCGACCGCTTCATGCTCAAGGTACGCATGGACTACCCAGAGGCTGATCAGGAACTGGACATGGTGCGTCAGGTCAGCCGCTCGACCCGCGCCGACATGCTCGATGTACAACCGCTGCGCACCGTGTTGCAAGCCAAGGACGTGCTGGCCTTGCAGCGCATTGCCAGCGATCTGCCGCTGGACGATCAGGTCCTCGATTACGCCGTGCGCCTGGCCCGCACCACCCGCACCTGGCCAGGCCTGACTCTCGGCGCCGGGCCTCGCGCCTCCATCGCCCTGGCACGGTGCGCCCGTGCCCGCGCCTTGTTGCGAGGAGGCGAGTTCGTGATTCCCGACGACATCAAAGGTTGCGCCCTGGCGGTACTGCGTCACCGCGTGCGGATTGCCCCGGAGCTGGACATCGAAGGGCTGGACGTCGATCAGGTGCTCAAGCAACTGCTCGACCAAGTGCCGGCGCCACGCCTGTGAACATGGCCATGCGGACCACCCCTGTGGCGAGGGAGCTTGCTCCCGCTGGGCTGCGAAGCGGCCCCAACATTTCTGATAGGGCGAAGAACTTGCCAGCGCTGCGCACTGGAGCGGGAGCAAGCTCCCTCGCCACAGGAACTGTGTGCCGATGAAACCATCCCGGCTTCTACTGGCCTGGCTTGCGGCCTTGCTGGCCATCAGCATCGTGCTGGGCGCCTTACGGGCGCTGGACATCGCCGTTCCTTCAAGCCTTTTATCGATCAACTGGGGATTACTGCTAGCCCTGTTGGCCCTGGCGATACTCGACGCCATTCGCCTCAAGCGTTTGCCCTCACCGCGCCTCCAGCGACAAATGCCCGGCAGCCTGGCGCTCGGTCGATGGAGCGAAGTGCGACTGGAGGCCGAGCATAATTTTACCCAGCCACTGAACATTCAGATCTTCGACCACGTACCCGACGGCCTGAGCTTCGAAAACCTGCCCCTGTCGGTCGAACTGCAACCCGGCCAACAGAGCCAGATCAGCTACCGCCTGCGCCCGCTCATGCGCGGTCATTTCAGCTTCGAATACTGCGAAATCAACCTGCCGAGCCCCATGGGTTTGTGGTCCGACAAACGCCTGCTCAACATACCCGACACCACCCGCGTCTACCCCGATTTCGCCCGCCTCTACGGCGGCCAGTTGCTGGCGGTGGACAATTGGCTCAGCCAACTCGGCGTACGCCAGCGCCAACGTCGCGGCCTGGGCCTGGAGTTCCATCAACTGCGCGAATTCCGCGAAGGCGACAGCCTGCGCCAGATCGACTGGAAAGCCACCGCCCGCCAACGCACCCCCATCGCCCGCGAGTACCAGGACGAGCGCGACCAGCAAATCATCTTCATGCTCGACTGCGGCCGCCGCATGCGCAGCCAGGACGGCGAGCTCGCGCATTTCGATCACGCTCTCAATGCCTGCCTGTTGCTCAGCTACATCGCGTTGCGCCAGGGCGACGCGGTGGGCTTGAGCACCTTCGCCAGCAACCATCCGCACTACCTTGCCCCGGTCAAGGGCACAGGCCAGCTCAACGTGTTGCTCAACACCGTCTACGACCTCGACAGCACCCAACGCCCGGCCGACTACCAGGCTGCCGTCACGCAACTACTGGCCCGACAAAAACGCCGGGCACTGGTGGTGCTGGTGACCAACTTGCGGGATGAAGACGATGAAGAACTACTGACCGCCGTCAAGCGCCTGAGCAAACTGCATCGGGTGCTAGTGGCGAGCCTGCGTGAAGACTTGCTCGACAATCTACGGCACGCCCCGGTGCAGACCTTGCCAGAGGCGCTGGCCTATTGCGGGACGGTGGATTATTTGAATGACCGGGCGCAACTCCATGAGCGGTTGAGTGCTCATGGAGTGCCGGTGGTGGATGCTCGGCCTGGGGAGTTGGGGGCCGAGTTGGTGACGGCGTATTTGGGGTGGAAAAAAGCTGGGACGATGTAACGTCGCATCGTATATAAAATCGTCATATCACGATGTCTACATGAATATGACGTGCGAGCACGTACGACAGGCCTTCAATCCGGGTACTTACGAAAACCAATCCCCTGAAAGCTCTATCACAAGGAATCAATCATGGACGAGACAAACCTATTTGCTTCAGTGCTAACGCAGATCAATGAGAACCAACTGGCTTTGGGCGCCGCTATAGAAGAACTATCGAATTGGGTGGCGCAACGAGGGGGTACCGAAGTAGCGGATAACATCCGATGTGCAATGCAAACGATAGATCGAAACCAAGAATTCATCTCTTTGGCACTTATTTCTATCTCCACCGATTTTAAAGAATCACAGGTTCCAAAAAAGAATGACCCTAATGACTAGCTAACCATCAAGAGTCGCAATTCTCCTCGGTTGTTACCCGATGCCTCTCATCGGGTAACAACTGACGCTCATGGTCAGTAATCTGCTTGTTGTCCTCCTCCCGACTTCTCGAATAGCAGCGCTAACGGCTACAGAATGAAGCGCATCTGCCTACAAGTGTCAGCGACCCGGGCTGATTGTGGGTGCTGTCCGTCCCGACATAAGGTTCTCCTTCCCTCGCTGCCGTCCATTCGTCTACCTCCGAATCGGCGGTAGCTCCAACAAGGAGTTAACCGTGTTAATGCCTCGACCCAATCCACGCAATACCATCCCGCGTTCCCCCTACGGAACCCTCGACTCAAGAAAACTCCAAGAAGCTGCCAACAGGGCTCTAGATCACTATCTAAAACAGGAAAACACTGAGCCGTGTTTTGCCAACGAGCGCCCCACCGAGGAACGATCCATGAAAATGTTCACCGTTGTCCCCGATGCCAATCCCGAAGCCTTGAACATCGAGACCTACGAAACCTTTTCGACGGTCAGCATTCTGCTGCTCGATCTGGCTGAAAGCCTGAACGACAAGCAGCGACATCTGGCCATGGCGATTTATCGGATGAGTGAGTTGGGGTTGATGCTGGTGGAGCGATCGCTGGATAACGAGAAGGCGATAAAAACGACGTAGCGACAAATCCCTGTAGCAGCTGGCGCAGCCTGCGCTCGGCTGCATAGCAGTCGTAAAACCGAGGTGCACGGTCTACCTGATTCACCGCGAGTGCTGATTTTACGACTGCTGCGCAGCCGAACGCAGGCTGCGCCAGCTGCTACAAGGCTGCGGGCTTTTCAGGCAGAGGCTGGCAACGGCTGAAAGCTGAAATATTGCGTCAACGCCTCCATCAGCTGCCCATACTCCGGCGGTGCCCGTTGCAGGCTGAACCCGGCGTCGTAATGGTGTGGCGTGGCATCTTCGTGGCACCACAGGCAACACGCCGTCAGGTCAATGACCTGCTGGCAGCCGTCGCTGGCGGGGATTTTTATTCGAAGGTCAAAGTCGACGCCCACCATCATCGGCAACTGGCTGATGAGCATCAGCCCGTCGCTGGACAAGTTGCCCAGAAAGCCGATGGGTTTGTCGGTGACGCTGTTGAACACTCTCAGAAAATACGGCAGTTGATGCCGCTCGATCCGGCGGTCGGTGAACATGGGTCATTCGCCATGCAAGGCCCTTAAGCAGGGCCGCACTAATGCTTCGGAACGGGCCTGCTTCTATTGATAGAGGCATGGGCGCGCTCTCCCCGATCCTGGTGCGACAGTCCACCCTTCCGCTGCCGCTTACTGCTGCCGATCACAGGTGTAACCTCGATTAGAGGCAAGGCTCTAAATCGATCTATTCGACTATAGCTCACCACCGCCGGTCAGCCAGCCTTTGTAGGACAACCTCAATCAGAACCGGGTCGGGCGTACCTGCGTAGCGCTACGGGTCGGGTAATGCCCCAGGCTCTCCAGGGTTTCCAGCCGGGCACGGGCGCGGTAGGCATACTCGCTTTGCGGGTAGGCCGCGATGATGAACTGGTAAGTCTGGGCCGCATCGATAAACAGCTTCTGCCGTTCCAGGCACTGGCCGCGCATCATCGTCACTTCCGGCTGCACGTAACGACGGGAACGGCTTTCGCGATCGACCTTGGACAGTTCGAGCATCACCTGCTCGCAGTTGCCGCGTTCGTAGGCGCTGTAGGCATTATTCAAATGATGGTCCATCGACCAACGGGTGCAGCCCGCAGCACTGAGGGCAAGGACGGCAATGAGCACGAATCGCATAGGGGGATCTCCTGTCTTGCGCTCTGTATCGACCCGTTGTCGGAAATCTTCAGGCTGGCGTGCGGCAAAGTTGCGGGGTTCAATAAAGAAGGCAATAACCAAGTTCTTCGCAAAAAAGTAGTGCAAACGAACAATGACTACACCTCAGGACCATAGTAGCCTCTGCTTGCGCTTGAACTCAGGAGTCTTTGCATGTCCGTCCGTCGTACCAAAATCGTCGCTACCCTTGGCCCGGCCAGTAACTCGCCGGAAGTTCTTGAACAGTTGATTCTGGCTGGCCTGGACGTCGCCCGCCTGAACTTCTCCCACGGCACCCCCGACGAGCACAAGGCTCGCGCGAAGCTGGTGCGTGACCTCGCAGCCAAGCACGGCCGCTTCGTCGCCCTGCTGGGTGACCTGCAAGGCCCGAAAATTCGTATCGCCAAATTCGCCAACAAGCGGATCGAGCTGAAGATCGGTGATCAGTTCACCTTCTCCACCAGCCATCCGCTGACCGAAGGCAACCAGCAAGTGGTCGGCATCGACTACCCGGACCTGGTGAAAGACTGCGGCGTGGGCGACGAGCTGCTGCTCGACGACGGCCGCGTGGTGATGCGCGTCGATACCGCCACCGCCACCGAACTGAATTGCACCGTGACCATCGGCGGCCCGCTGTCCGACCATAAAGGCATCAACCGTCGCGGCGGTGGCCTGACGGCGCCGGCCCTGACCGAGAAAGACAAGGCCGACATCAAGCTCGCCGCCGAAATGGAAGTCGACTACCTCGCGGTGTCCTTCCCGCGTGACGCCGCCGACATGGAATACGCCCGTCAACTGCGCGACGAAGCCGGCGGCACTGCCTGGCTGGTGGCGAAGATCGAACGCGCCGAAGCCGTGGCCGACGACGAAACCCTCGACGGCCTGATCAAGGCCTCCGACGCGGTGATGGTTGCCCGTGGTGACCTGGGTGTGGAAATCGGCGACGCTGAGCTTGTGGGCATTCAGAAGAAAATCATTCTGCACGCACGTCGCCACAACAAGGCCGTGATCGTCGCGACCCAGATGATGGAGTCGATGATCCAGAACCCGATGCCGACCCGCGCCGAAGTGTCCGACGTAGCCAACGCCGTGCTCGACTACACCGACGCCGTGATGCTCTCGGCGGAAAGTGCCGCCGGCCTGTACCCGCTGGAAGCGGTGCAAGCCATGGCACGCATCTGCATCGGCGCGGAAAAGCACCCGACCAGCAAGACCTCCAGCCACCGCATCGGCAAGACGTTCGAACGTTGCGACGAGAGCATCGCCCTGGCCACGATGTACACCGCCAACCACTTCCCGGGTGTGAAGGCGATCATCGCCCTGACCGAAAGTGGCTACACGCCGTTGATCATGTCGCGCATCCGTTCCTCGGTGCCGATCTACGCGTTCACCCCGCACCGCGAAGCCCAGGCCCGCGCGGCGATGTTCCGTGGCGTCTACACCGTACCGTTCGACCCGGCATCCTTGCCGGCCGAGCAAGTCAGCCAGGCCGCGATCGACGAGTTGCTCAAGCGCGGCGTCGTGCAGAAAGGTGACTGGGTCATCCTGACCAAGGGCGACAGCTACCACACCACCGGCGGCACCAACGGGATGAAAATCCTGCACGTTGGCGACCCGATGGTCTGAGTGACCGCTCGCTGAAAAACAAAAGCCCCGCCATGTGAATGGCGGGGCTTTTTGGTTTTCAAGATCAAAAGATCGCAGCCTTCGGCAGCTCCTACAGGGTGAACGCCGATCCATTGTAGGAGCTGCCGAAGGCTGCGATCTTTTCGGGCTCACCGCAAATTCAATGCCTGTTGATAAACCCCGACAACGCCGCCAACGCCTCCGGCGAACGCAGCCGTTGGGTGAATAACGCACCCTCTTCTTCTATGGCTTGGCGCAGCTGTTCCCGACCCGGCGCTTTCATCAATTGCTTGCTGATGCGCACCGCCTCCGGCGGCAACGACTCGAAACGCAACGCCATCTCCCGCGCCTTGGCCAATGCCGCTTCGCCACTGCCCAAGGCCTCAGTCGCTATCCCCCACGCGGCAGCCTGTTCACCACTGAAACCTTCGCCGAGCAACAACAACTCCGCCGCTTTGGCATGGCCGAGCAAACGCGGCAGGATCAGGCTGGAGCCGAACTCCGGGCATAACCCCAGATTGACGAATGGCATGCGCAACCTCGCATCCGCACTGACATAAACCAGATCGCAATGTAGCAGCATCGTCGTGCCGATCCCCACCGCCGCGCCTGCGACCGCAGCGATCACTGGCTTGCGGCACTCAAGAAGGCCGAGCATGAAGTGAAACACCGGGCTGTCGAGATTGCCCGGCGGTTGCTGGATGAAGTCGGCGATGTCGTTGCCAGCCGTGAAGCACTCGGCGCTGCCGATGATCAGCACGGCGTTGATGTCGGGATTGCTGTCGGCAAGCCGCAAGCCCTCCGCCAGTTGGCTGTACATGGCGCGGGTCAGGGCGTTTTTCTTTTCCGGGCGGTTGAGGCGCAGGGTCAGTAAACCGCGCTCACGTTCAAACTGGATGGCGTCGGGCATGGCGAGTCCTGATCTGAGAGGATCCACTGTGGCGAGGGAGCTTGCTCCCGCTTGACCGGGCTGGCGCTCCAGTGCGCAGCGCTCACAAACTTTTGGGGCCGCTACGCAGCCCAGCGGGAGCAAGCTCCCTCGCCACAAAAATCAGCGTTCAACCATGGGGGACAAAGACATCCGCCAGCAGTTGATTGCGCGGCAAACCCGCCAGGTACAGGCGCCGGGCAAAGGCGTCGACGCTGTCGGGTGCTCCGCAGACTAAGGCCAGGGTTTGCCGGGAAACAAGGCGCAGTTGCGCCAAAGCCGCGGGCAACTCGGCCGCCGTCCACAGCTCGACATTAAGGTTTTCACGGCCCTCGGCCATGGCTTGCAGGGGTTTGGCCAGATAATGCTCACTGGCATCATGGGCCAGGTGAATGACGCGGATGGCGCCCTGGTGATGCTGACGCAACGCTTCGCGCAAGATGCCGAACAACGGCCCCAGACCGGTGCCGGCCGCCAGCAACCACAGCGGTCGGGTGTGCCAGTCCGGATCGTAATGCAGCGCCCCGCCGCGCAACTCGCCGAGGCGAATCGGATCGCCGATTTTCAAGCGACGCGCCGCGTCACTGAATTCCCCCGGTTGACGGCAATCGAGGTGGAATTCCAGAAAGCGGTCTTCTTCCGGCAGGCTGGCCAGAGAATATGGCCGCGCCACCTGCCCCGCCCACAACACCAGATGCTGCCCCGCCTGATAGCGCAACGGTCGCTCGCTGGTCAGGCGCAAGCGCAACACGCTGGCGCTCAGCCAATCGCTGGCGACCACTTGCGCGGCAAGACCATCGCGCAGCGGGTCAAAGGTTTCGACTTGCAGATCGTCAACCACCTGGCACTGACAGGCCAACCGCCAACCCTGCTGGCGCTGTTCATTGCTCAAGGCATCGGGACGGCTGTCGCTGGGCAGGCCCTCGACACATTTGACCAAGCACGCATGGCAACTGCCGGCGCGGCAGCTATAGGGCACCGGCACACCGTTTTGATTGAGGGCATCGAGCAGGTTACTGCCTACCGCCACTGCCCATTGGCGCTCGCCGACCCGTAACTCAGGCATCGACATTCTCCCAGGCGGCCGCGCAACGGTTACGGCCGTCACGCTTGGCGCGGTACAGCGCCTGATCGGCGCGGTGCAAGGCGTGATCCAGATCGTCGCCCAGTTCCAATAAGGTCATGCCCGCCGACAGGCTGAGGTGGGCGACCTCCAGGCCGACCAATTCGACATCCATGAAGGCAATGCGCAAGCGCTCGCAACACGCCGTCAGGCGCTCGGCATCGCAATCGGGCAACAGCACCACGAATTCTTCGCCGCCATAGCGGGCCAGAATATCGCCATCGCGCAGGCAGGCCGTGGCCACCCCGGCGAATGCTTGCAACACCTGATCGCCGGCGGCGTGGCCGTGAACATCGTTGATGCGTTTGAAGTGGTCGAGGTCGATCAGCGCCAAACCGTGCACGACACCGACTTCCATGGCGCTCAACTCGCGGGAGGCCAGGCGCAGGAAATGCCGGCGGTTGAACAGCCCGGTGAGTTCGTCGGTCGCCACCAGGCCTTCGAGCTGGCGCATCATTCCGCGCAGGGTGTCCTGATGCGCCTGCAAGGCGAACCGCCGCTGACGCATACGCTGGCGCGACAGTTGGACGTAGCGGGCATAGAGCACTAGCCAGCCGAGCACCACAAACAGCACGCACACCTGCAACAGGGCCTGCGTCGGGTCGTGCAGCTGGAAGTGGTAGAGCTCCCATAACGTGACGGCGCTGAAACTGAAAAACACCAACAACGCGCAACGCACAAAAGCCACGCGCGATAAATGAAACAACCCAAACAACAGAATCAGCAGGTAAAACACCAGAAACGCACCACGGGCCTCGTCCAGATGGGCGATCAGCCAGGTTTGCCATCCAAGCCCCAGCAGTATCTGCACTTCGGTCAGGCTGGGGTCGGAACAGCGCAGGTTCGTGCCGCTGTAAAACACCGCGAACAACACGGCCTGGCTGAACACCGTCAACACGCTGCCGATCACCATGCCGGCAAGGGAGTCGTCGTAATGGCCGGTAAAAAACGCCAGCCACACCAGCAGCAAGGCCAGGGCATAGGTGCCGGCCGCGAGGGCAAAGCGTTTGAGCAAAAGCCGCTGGATGGCGTTATGGGTCAATCGTTGATTCACCGTGCGAAAGGAGGCTGATCGAGTGTCCTACTCTACAGGCCGGATGCCACTTTAGTGGCGAGTCTGATAAATGACCATTCAATTTTTGGGGCGAAAATCTGGCGTCAAACCCATGACTTGGGCTCTGGATAACCTGTGGCGAGGGAGCTTGCTCCCGCTGGGCTGCGCAACGGCCCCCTGCATTCTTTCGATAGATCGCGATTGCAGGGTTTACGACTGCTTCGCAGCCGAACAGGACGGTGCGGCGATCCGACAAGCCCCCTCGCCACAAAAGCCCTTCTATCCATGTGTGGGCGGTATGCGACCAACGTTTGACTGTCAACGGATGTACCCGCCTTTGATGCGCGGTATACTGCCGCGCCTTTTTAGCGTCGCGCCAGCATGCCCGGCGTGCCTTGAAAGGTGTCTGCGACCGACCGATGCACCCAAGCCGCAGGCACCTTATTGAATGTTCCCGTCTTTTAGAGGAGCGCGACTCGATGACCGTGATCAAGCAAGACGACCTGATTCAGAGCGTTGCCGACGCCCTGCAATTCATTTCCTACTACCACCCCGTGGATTTCATCCAGGCGATGCACGAGGCCTACCTGCGTGAAGAATCGCCGGCAGCCCGCGATTCCATCGCGCAAATCCTGATCAACTCGCGCATGTGCGCCACCGGCCACCGCCCGATCTGCCAGGACACCGGCATCGTGACCGTGTTCGTGCGCGTGGGCATGGACGTACGTTGGGATGGCGCCACCATGGGCCTGGACGACATGATCAACGAAGGCGTGCGCCGGGCTTACAACCTGCCGGAAAACGTCCTGCGTGCCTCGATCCTCGCCGACCCGGCGGGTGCTCGTAAAAACACCAAGGACAACACCCCGGCCGTTATCCACTACTCCATCGTTCCGGGTAACACCGTGGAAGTGGACGTGGCGGCCAAGGGCGGCGGCTCCGAGAACAAGTCGAAAATGGCCATGCTCAACCCGTCCGACTCGATCGTCGACTGGGTTTTGAAAACCGTTCCGACCATGGGCGCCGGCTGGTGCCCACCGGGCATGCTCGGCATCGGCATCGGCGGCACCGCCGAGAAAGCTGCCGTGATGGCCAAGGAAGTGTTGATGGAATCCATCGACATTCACGAGCTGAAAGCGCGCGGACCGCAGAACCGTATCGAAGAGATGCGCCTGGAGCTGTTCGAGAAGGTCAACCAACTGGGCATCGGTGCCCAGGGCCTGGGTGGCCTGACCACCGTGCTCGACGTGAAGATCATGGATTACCCGACCCACGCCGCCTCCCTGCCGGTGTGCATGATCCCGAACTGCGCTGCCACCCGTCACGCGCATTTCGTGCTCGACGGCTCCGGCCCGGCCTCCCTGGAAGCGCCACCGTTGGACGCCTACCCGGAAATCGTCTGGGAAGCCGGCCCGTCGGCCCGTCGCGTCAACCTCGACACCCTGACGCCGGAAGAAGTGCAGAGCTGGAAGCCGGGCGAAACCGTCCTGCTCAACGGCAAGATGCTCACCGGTCGCGACGCTGCGCACAAGCGCATGGTCGAGATGCTGAACAAGGGTGAAACCCTGCCGGTGGACCTGAAAGGTCGCTTCATCTACTACGTCGGCCCGGTTGATCCGGTGCGCGAAGAAGTGGTTGGCCCGGCTGGCCCGACTACCGCCACGCGGATGGACAAGTTCACCCGTCAGATCCTCGAGCAAACCGGCCTGTTGGGCATGATCGGCAAATCCGAGCGCGGCCCGACCGCGATCGAAGCGATCAAGGACCACAAAGCCGTTTACCTGATGGCAGTCGGCGGCGCGGCTTACTTGGTGGCGCAAGCGATCAAGAAATCCCGCGTGGTGGCGTTCGCCGAACTAGGGATGGAAGCGATCTACGAGTTCGACGTGAAAGACATGCCGGTCACCGTTGCGGTGGACAGCAAGGGTGAGTCGGTACACATCACCGGCCCTGCGATCTGGCAGCAGAAGATCAGCGAAAGCCTGGCGGTAGAAGTGCAGTAAGCGCTTCAGTCTGCCCGTACGGCCGGCTCATCGTTATGGATGACCCGGCCGTTTTTTTATCCAGTGTCCAAACCGTTCGCGATAGAAAAACCTGGTACTTTGGCAACTCTCAAGACTGTCAGTCGCCCGAACGATCGGTGAGTGCGCGAACAGGACGCCGAGCCGACCACCTGCATGGTATGGTGCCCGCCCGACCTACTCTCTGTTTGCGCCAGCATGCTGCCGACCTCCCGTACCCTGCGTCTGTCGTTGTACTCCCTGCTGATCGTCGCCGGTGCCGTCCTCGCCGCCTCCCTGGCCATCCGCCACGCCGAACGCCAGGCGCTGGAAGAAGACGCCGCCCGCGCCAACCAGCAACTGGCGCTGTACGCCAATTCCCTGCACACCCTGATTGACCGCTACCGTGCGCTGCCCGCCGTGCTGGCGCTGGACCCGGAGTTGCGCGCCGCACTCGATGGCCCGGTAACGCCTGAGCAACAGGACGCACTGAACCGCAAACTGGAAAAAATCAACGGTGCCGCGCAGTCCTCGACCCTGGAACTGCTCGACCACACCGGCCTGGCCGTGGCCGCCAGCAATTGGCGTTTGCCCAGCAGTTACGTCGGCCACAACTACGGTTTCCGCCCCTACTTCAGCCAGACCCGCACACAGGGCGCCGGGCGCTTTTATGCGGTAGGAGTCACCAGTGGCATTCCCGGTTACTTTCTCTCCAGTGCGGTGACCCGCGACAGCGGCGAGTTCCTCGGCGCCATGGTGGTGAAACTGGAATTCCCGGAACTTGAGCGCGAATGGCGTCAGGGCAGCGACACGTTGCTGGTCAGCGATGCACGCGGGATCATCTTCATTGCCAACCAGCCGGGCTGGCGCTATCGCCAATTGAAACCGCTGAGCGACAGCGACCGCGCCGAGCTCAAAGCCACCCGGCAATACGACAAACAACCGCTAACCCCGCTTGAGTATCAAGCGGTGCGACGCTTCGACGACAACAGTGCGCTGACCCGGGTCGATGGCCCCGATGGAACGGCGGATTACCTCTGGGAATCGCTGCCGCTGGCCGCCGAAGGCTGGACGCTGCACCTGTTGCGTCGCCCGCAAATCGCCTTCGAAGACCGCCGCAACGCCGGGCTCGCCGCTGCCGGCGCCTGGTTGACGCTGGTATTTCTGTTGTTGTTCCTTAATCAACGTTGGCGGCTGGCGAAATTGCGTCAGCGCAGCCGTGAAGAACTCGAACAACTGGTAGAAGAACGCACCCGTGACCTGCGCACCGCTCAGGACGGTCTGGTGCAATCGGCCAAACTCGCGGCCCTTGGGCAAATGTCCGCAGCGCTGGCCCATGAAATCAATCAGCCGCTGACCGCCCAGCGCATGCAACTTGCTACGCTGAGGTTGCTACTCGATCACGGCCGGGTCGACGACGCCTACAAGGCGCTCAAACCGGTGGACGACATGCTCACGCGCATGGCCGCCCTCACCGGCCACCTGAAAACCTTCGCGCGCAAAAGCCCCAGCGGTTTGCGCGAACGGCTGGATCTGGCGGCGGTAGTGGATCAGGCCCTGCAATTGCTCGACGCGCGCCTGCGCGATGAGCAGGTCAGCCTGGTGCTGCATCTGACCCGCCCGGCGTGGGTACGTGGCGATGCGATTCGTCTGGAGCAGGTGCTGATCAACCTGCTGCGCAACGCCCTGGACGCCATGCAGGGCAAAACCTGCAAGCGTCTGGAGATTCGCCTCGAAGCCGATGAACAGCTGTGGCGCCTGAGTGTCATCGACAATGGCGGTGGCATTGCCGAAGAACATTTGAGCCAGGTGTTCGATCCGTTTTTCACCACTAAACCAGTGGGTGATGGCCTGGGCCTGGGGCTGGCCGTGTCCTTTGCCATCGTCCACGAAGCGGGCGGACGCCTGAGCGCCGATAATGGCGAAAAAGGCGCGGTGTTCACCCTGACGTTGCCCATTGATCTGGAGGTAGCTGCCTGATGCTCAATTCGGTGATGGTGGTCGATGACGAAAGCAGCATCCGCAGCGCCGTCGAACAGTGGCTGAGCCTGTCGGGGTTCGAGGTGCAGCTGTTCAGCCGCGCCGATGAGTGCCTGGCGCAACTGCCGAAACACTTCCCCGGGGTGATTCTCAGCGATGTGCGCATGCCCGGCATGAGCGGGCTGGAGCTGCTGGCCGAAGTGCAGCGCCGCGACGCCGATTTGCCGGTGATCCTGCTGACCGGTCACGGTGATGTGCCAATGGCCGTCGAAGCGATGCGCGATGGCGCCTACGATTTCCTCGAAAAACCCTTCAGCCCGGAAACCCTGCTGAGCAGCCTGCGTCGGGCGCTGGACAAGCGCCGGCTGGTGTTGGAAAACCGTGCCCTGCACGAACAGGCCGACAATCGCGCCAAACTCGATGCCACCCTGCTGGGAGTGTCCCGTGGTTTGCAGACGCTGCGCCGGCAGGTGCTGGATCTGGCGACGCTGCCGGTCAATGTGCTGATCCGTGGCGAAACCGGCAGCGGCAAGGAACTGGTTGCCCGCTGCCTGCACGACTTCGGCCCCCGCGCCGACAAGCCCTTCGTCGCCTTGAACTGCGCGGCGATTCCCGAGCAGTTGTTCGAGGCCGAACTGTTCGGCCATGAGAGCGGCGCGTTCACCGGCGCCCAGGGCAAGCGCATCGGCAAGCTCGAATACGCCGACGGCGGCACGCTGTTTCTCGATGAAATCGAAAGCATGCCGCTGGCGCAGCAAGTGAAACTGCTGCGGGTGTTGCAAGAACAAAAGCTTGAGCGATTGGGTTCCAATCAGAGCATCCGCGTGGATTTGCGCATCATCGCCGCGACCAAACCCGACTTGCTGGATGAAGCCCGGGCCGGGCGTTTTCGCGAGGACCTGGCGTATCGCTTGAACGTCGCCGAGCTGCGGCTGCCGCCGTTGCGTGATCGGCGTGAAGACATTCCACTGCTGTTCGAGTTCTTCGCGCAGAGTGCCGCCGAACGCCTTGGCCGTACCTTTCCACCGTTGAGCGGGCCGCAATTGAGCCATCTGCTGAGCCACGACTGGCCGGGCAATGTGCGCGAGCTGGCGAACGTCGCCGAGCGCCAGGTGCTGGGCCTCGGCGAACCGGAACCGGTGGGGATCGATCCCGGCCAGTCACTGGCGGCGCAGCAGGAAGCCTTCGAAGCGCATTGCTTGCGCGCGGCACTGACCCGGCACAAGGGCGATGTGAAAGCGGTGCTTGAAGAACTGCAACTGCCGCGCCGTACCTTCAATGAAAAGATGCAGCGGCATGGGTTGAGCCGGGAGATGTTTCTCGGCGAATGACCATTAAGATCAAAAGATCGCAGGCTTCGCCAGCTCCTACGGGTGTACGCCAATCCCATGTAGGAGCTGCCGAAGGCTGCGATCTTTTCGGCGGTTTCCCGCTCACCACCCTCCAATAGATAAGCGGATTTCCGCTCAACAAAACCCGCCATCCCCTCTAAACCGGCCCTCCTCCCCTTGGCACAGCTCCTGCTATAGCCCCTGCAGGCTGCGTTTACACGCGCTCCACAAAAACAATTAAACGAAGGATCCTTCAATGGATAACTCCAACGCCCTGCCCCTTGGGTCGGCTGCCGTGCCGGCTAAAGAAAGAAGCACCGCCAGCCGGATCAAATCGATCTTCAGCGGCTCTGTCGGCAATATGGTCGAGTGGTACGACTGGTACGTCTACGCCGCCTTCTCCCTGTACTTCGCCAAAGTCTTCTTCCCCAAAGGCGACACCACCGCCCAACTGCTCAACACCGCCGCAATCTTCGCCGTGGGCTTTTTGATGCGCCCGATCGGCGGTTGGCTGATGGGCCTCTACGCCGACAAGGCCGGCCGTAAAGCCGCGCTCATGGCGTCGGTCTACCTGATGTGCTTCGGCTCGCTGCTGATCGCCCTGAGCCCAGGCTATGAGACCATCGGTATCGGCGCGCCGATCCTGCTGGTGTTCGCCCGCCTGCTACAAGGTTTGTCGGTGGGTGGTGAGTACGGCACCTCGGCGACGTACCTCAGCGAGATGGCGACCAAGGAACGTCGCGGCTTCTACTCGAGTTTCCAGTACGTGACGCTGATCTCCGGCCAGCTCATCGCTCTGGGTGTGCTAATCGTGCTGCAAAACTTCCTGACCACCGAAGAGCTGTACGCCTGGGGCTGGCGCATTCCGTTCGCCATCGGCGCGCTGTGTGCCGTGGTCGCGCTGTATCTGCGTCGTGGCATGGAAGAAACCGAGTCGTTCACCAAGAAAGAGAAAGCCCGAGAAAGCGCGATGCGCACCTTGCTGCGCCATCCCAAGGAACTGCTGACCGTGGTCGGCCTGACCATGGGCGGCACGCTGGCGTTCTACACCTACACCACGTACATGCAGAAATACCTGGTGAACACCGTCGGCATGAGCATTTCCGACTCCACCACGATTTCCGCGGCCACGCTGTTCCTGTTCATGTGCCTGCAACCGATCATCGGCGGGCTGTCGGATAAAGTCGGTCGTCGGCCGATCCTGATTGCCTTCGGCATTCTCGGGACGCTGTTCACCGTACCGATCCTGACCACCCTGCACACCATCCAGAGCTGGTGGGGCGCGTTCTTCCTGATCATGGCGGCGCTGATCATCGTCAGCGGCTACACCTCGATCAACGCGGTGGTCAAAGCCGAACTGTTCCCCACCGAAATCCGCGCCCTGGGCGTTGGCCTGCCGTACGCACTGACCGTGTCGATCTTCGGCGGCACCGCTGAATACATCGCCCTGTGGTTCAAGAGCATCGGCATGGAAACCGGTTACTACTGGTATGTCACGGCGTGCATCGCGGTGTCGTTGCTGGTGTACGTAACCATGAAAGACACCCGCAAGCATTCGCGGATCGAGACCGACTGACAGCAATATTGATAGTGGCTGTACCGTCCTCTTCGCAGGCAAGCCCGTGAAGAGGACGACTCAGTCTCAAGTCAACTCGGCCGCCGTCTGCTTCGCGTACTTGCCCTGCACGTAAGACGCCCCCGCAATCATCACCACCAGAATCCCCGCCAACACCAGCGACGAACCGATGGTGCCGAAATCCAGGCCGCCCTTTGCATGGGGTTTGGTCAGGAAGTCACCCAAGGTTGCGCCGAATGGTCGAGTCAGCACGAACGCCACCCAGAACAGCAGCACCGACGAAATCTTCGTGAAGTATTTCAACAGCACCACCAGCGCAATGGTCGAACCGATCAACAGTGCGCCACCGGCAAAACCCAGGCCCGAGTCGTCGGCCAGGTAATCGCCGAGTGCGGTGCCCAAGGTGTTGGAAAACAGAATCGCCATCCAATAGAACATCTCGCCACGGAAGGTCTGGACCTTGGTGACGTTCAGCGAATCGCCGCTCAAGCGCCAGGCCGCGAAAATCCCCAGCAGAATCGCAATCAGGATCATCGAACCGGTGGCGTAGCCCAATTCAAGGGTGCGGTCCATGAAGTCGGACATGGTGGTGCCAGCGGTGCTGGTCGACAGAATCACGATCCAGTACAGCACCGGCTTGTAGGTTTTGGACATCAACTGCGTGACCAGCGTCAGCACAAAGACGCTGATCAGGATCAGCGAGCTGATGGCGTAACCAACATTAAGGGTCATCGACAACAAATCCCCCGCGGTTTCCCCCAGGGTCGTCGCGCAGATTTTCATCACCCAGAACGCAAGGGTGATCTGAGGAAGCTTATTCATTCAAGGAGAACTCCAGTGTTCGTGACGGTCGTTTCTTCGGGTTATTGACCGGTGCGCAGACTGGCGGTGGAGCAGTGAAAAATAGGTAAGTGCAGGATGAAAATTCTGTCACTCGGGCAAAAGAGCGCGATTAATCGCTGGTTAATGCCCAGCACGCATCCTGCCCCCCGTCGATCAATTCATTGCAATGTGCAAACTGGAGTTACCCATGAAAACCAAACTGATGCTCGCCCTGACCCTCTCCGTGCTGGCAGCCAATACCTTCGCCGCCGATGGTTACGACCGCACCGGTTCCGCCGTCTTCACTGCGCAAAGCAACACCGCTGACGACAGCCGCACCGACGCAGCCAAAGTCGCTACCGACAGCGTCGATCGCACCGACGCTGCCCGCACCAACTGATCCCTGAATGCTTCACTACAGCCCGGCTTTGGCCGGGCTTAGTCATTTCTGGGGAAAGCAAAACCCAGTGATCGCCACAAAGCCCTGTGGGAGTGGGGCTTCTGTGGCGAGGGGGCTTGCCCCCGTTCGACTGCGGAGCAGTCGTAAACCGGTCATCGCTTTCTAATTCAAGATCGCGGTGACTGGTTCTAGGGGTGCTTCGCGCCCCAACGGGGGCAAGCCCCCTCGCCACAGAAGCCCCACTCCCACTGATTGAAATCTGCCGCTGGCCCTTGCACCATGCTCACCTCCCGAACGCCTCAGGATTCACTCCATGCCCGACGATATCCATTTCTACGAACCCGCCAACGGCCACGGCCTGCCCCATGACCCGTTCAACGCCATCGTCGGCCCGCGTCCCATTGGCTGGATTTCCTCCCAGGACGCCAACGGTCACCTGAACCTGGCGCCCTACAGCTTCTTCAATGCCTTCAACTACATTCCGCCGATCATCGGGTTTTCCAGCGTCGGGCGCAAAGACAGCCTGAACAACATCGAGCAGACCGGTGAATTCGCCTGGAACCTGGCGACGCGTCCGCTGGCCGAGCAGATGAACCAGAGCTGCGCCATGGTCGGGCCGCAGGTCAACGAGTTCGAACTGTCCGGGCTGACCTCCGCCGCGTCGAAAATCATTCAGGTGCCACGGGTCGCCGAAAGCCCGGTGTCCTTCGAGTGCAAGGTCACGCAGATCATTCAGTTGCAGCGCGCCAACAAGGAAGTGGTACCGAGCTGGCTGATTCTCGGCGAAGTGGTCGCCGTGCATATCGCCAAATGGCTGTTGAAGGATGGGGTGTACGACACCGCCGCGGCAGAACCGATTCTGCGCGGCGGCGGGCCAGCGGATTATTTTCAGCTGGGGCCAGAGGCACTGTTCAAGATGTTCCGCCCGGGAGCGGTCAAGTGATTACCAGAGCAGGTCGGCGTCTTGTTTGACGTCTTTGAGGCGGGTCAGCTCTTTGGCTGCGGCCTCGTCGGCTTCATGAGCGGTCTTGAAAGTCTGGCCTTCCAGCACTTTGTGAAAAACCGGGGCACCGGAACCACCGAGGGCTTTGACGGCAATCGCGGCGTGGTAACCGCCCTCGCCCGGTACTACTGCTGAAACGGCTTCGAAGTGTTCAAAGGCTTTACGTGCCATGTCGCGGATCCTGGCTAATGGAGAGTTGCGCCATTAAACCCTCAACCGGCCAGTTTGTGTACCGCTGCCTGGGACTGGCCGAGGGCCTGGGTCGCCGAGACATCCTTGAAGGTATGGAAATCCAGGCTGTTGACCACCATATCCTGCACCAGCTCGGCAAAAATCTGCATCGCCGGGCTACCGAAGTAAGCAGTCATCGCCTGTTGGCTGGCCCAGAAACCGGACACCAGCCACAGCTCGGGATCACATTGTGAGTGCTGCAGGGCGAAGCTCAGGCAACCCGGCGCGTTGCGCGACGGCTCGATCAAGGCGCTCAGGCGCGCACCGAGTTCTGCCGAACGCCCGGCGCGGGCGCGAACGAAGGCCATATGACTGACGGGGATCTGCGTAGACATGTTCAACCCTCCCAGGGAGTCGAGTGGCAGCCGTGGGACGGGCTGCGACAGGATCCAAGATTAGGCGGCGCATCACCGTCACCGTTAGTCGATTTCTGCCGGCTTATTGCACAATTCTGCGCGACTGCAGCAAACGCCTGTAACAATGTGTAAAACCCTGTCACACCACTGCCACATGACTTTCAAGCAAGTTTCACCGGCATTGTCCTGCCATAACAGCGCCGCGTATTCACCCCGTGCAGAATCAGGCAAGCTTTTGGCAGGATGTGTCTACCGCTGTCCCTTGCACAAATTTAAGCTCGGCCCATGACCAACACTTCACGGAGGATTCCCTGCATGTCGTCGCTCGATCACTTTCAGGCTCCGCTTCCCGCCGACATGGAGAAACAGCGCGCGGAACTGGCCGACCTGATCCGCCGCAACACGCTGGACGATGGCTCCTACGCCACCGCCGTCGGTTCGCTGTTCATGTCGCGTCACAGCAAATCCCATGATTTCGCCCCGGGGCTGGCCCAACCGGCCCTGTGCATCATGGCCCAGGGGCGCAAGGAAGTTCGGCTGGCGGACGAGCACTTCAATTACGACCCGCTGAATTACCTGGTGGTGTCAGTCTCGATGCCCTTGAGCGGACGGGTGGTGAATGCCTCGCCCGAAGAACCGATTCTCGCCGTTCGGCTGGACATCGACCCGGCGGAAATCACCGCGCTGATTGCCGACGCCGGCCCCATCGGCGTGCCCACACGGCCCACCGGTCGCGGCCTGTATGTCGAGCGGATCGACGCGGCCATGCTCGACGCCGTGCTGCGCCTGGTGCGTTTGCTGGACACACCGAAAGACATCGCCATGCTGGCGCCGCTGATTCGCCGGGAGATTCTGTATCGGCTGTTGCGCAGCCAGCAGGGGCATCGGCTGTATGAGATTGCCATTGCCAACAGTCAGAGCCATCGCATCAGCCAGGCGATCAAATGGCTCAACGGCAATTATGAGCAACCGCTGCGCATCGATGATCTGGCGCGGGAAGTGAACCTGAGTGTGTCGACACTGCATCACCGCTTCAAGGCGATGACGGCAATGAGTCCGCTGCAGTATCAGAAACAGCTGCGCCTGCAAGAAGCACGACGGTTGATGCTGGCCGAAGGGCTGGAAGCGTCGGCGGCGGGGTATCGGGTGGGGTATGAAAGCCCTTCGCAGTTCAGCCGGGAGTACAGCCGACTATTCGGGGCACCGCCGCTGCGGGATTTGGCGCGGTTGCGGTTGACCGTGTAATCAAATTCACACACAACCCGTAGGAGCTGCCGAAGGCTGCTCCTACGGGGGGATGGCGTTGTTTAGGCGCTCAGTACTCGGCACGCCTCAGCCGGCAAGGTCACCGACACAGGGTTGCCAATGCTCAACCCAATGCCCTGGCACGG
This sequence comes from Pseudomonas sp. Pseusp11, assembly GCF_047304405.1. NCBI lineage: Bacteria > Pseudomonadati > Pseudomonadota > Gammaproteobacteria > Pseudomonadales > Pseudomonadaceae > Pseudomonas > Pseudomonas sp. Pseusp11. The sequence continues at coordinate 215,062 of NZ_JBGLZF010000003.1, read as the reverse complement.
CGTGCTCAACGCGGTAAACGAAACCCCGGAACACTCGACGGTGGTTTCGATGGTCGCGCCGATATCCCGCACAAACGTCACCTTACCCAGCAAGCGATTCCCCGCCGTGGCCTGCGGTTGCGACAGTTGCAGGTCTTCGGGGCGAATCAGCATTTTCACCTTCTCCCCCACCACAATGCTGCTGCAGATCGGCACTTGCAGCGCATCACCGCCGGGCAGGCTGACCTTGCCGTTGCCCAACGCCGTGGCCGGGAAAATATTCCCCGAACCGATGAAGTCCGCGACGAATTCATTGGCCGGGTGCCGATAAATCTCAATCGGCGTGCCCACTTGCTGCACCCGATGTTCACCCAGCACCACCACGATGTCGGCCATGGTCATGGCTTCGCGCTGATCATGGGTGACCATGATGGTGGTGATGTTCAAGCGCTGTTGCAGCTGACGGATTTCCACCTGCATCGACTCGCGCAGCTTGGCGTCCAGCGCCGACAGTGGTTCGTCGAGCAGGAGGATTTTCGGGTGGTTGGCAATCGCCCGGGCAATCGCCACCCGCTGACGCTGACCGCCGGAGAGTTTTGCCACCGGGCGATCGATCATTTCCTGCAGTTGAATCAGCTCAAGCAACTCCACCACCCGCGCCTGCTGATCAGCCTTGCTGACCCCACGCAGTTTCAGCGGATAGGCAATGTTCTCCCCCACCGTCATGTGCGGAAACAGTGCCAGCGATTGAAACACCATGCCGAAATTGCGCTGATGCGCAGGGGTATGGCCGATGTCTTCACCGTCCAGGCGAATCTCGCCGCCGGTCAGGGTTTCGAGCCCGGCGATCATCCGCAGCAAGGTGGTTTTACCGCAGCCCGATGGGCCGAGAAAACACACCAGTTTGCCCTCGGGCAAATGCAGGTTCACATCCTTTACCGCGCAGGCCGAGCCGTAATGTTTCTCAACGTTTTCCAGAATCAGACCAGTCATTTGAATCACCTCAAGAAATCAGAACGAAACGCCGCCTTCGCCAACCAACTTTTCCAGCGCCCAAATGAGCACGAAGTCGATCAGCACGATCAGCACGGCAAACGAGAAAACGGTAGGGTCGAGCGATGACACGGTGCGGCTGTACATCCAGATCGGCACGGTCATGACGTCGATGGTGTAGAGGAAATAGGTCACGGTGAATTCGTTGAACGAAACGATGAACGCCAGCAGCATGCCCGCCAGAATCCCCGACTTCATCAACGGCACCACCACATCGACAATCGCCCGCAGCGGTGAAGCACCGAGCATTTGCGCGGCCTCTTCGACTTCGCTGCCGATGGAGAGCATTGCTGCGGTGCAGTTTTTCACCACGAACGGCAGCGCCAGAATCACATGGGCGATCACCAGCCGCGAAGTGGTGATCTGGAACGGCAGGCTGTCGAACACCAACAGCAAGGCCAGGCCCAACACCACCATCGGAAACACCAGTGGCAGCGACATCAATTGCAGCGCCACGGCCTTGCCACGGAACTCGCAACGGGTCAGCGCGTAAGCCGCCGGCACCGCGATGATCGTGGCGAAGATCATGGTCAGGCAGGCCACCAGCAAACTGGTGCTCATGGCTTTGCCCAGGCTCAGCACGTCGCTGGCGTCCGGCGAGACGAAGGTGTGCCAGGCGGCCTTGTACCATTGAAGGCTGTAACTGCTGGGCGGAAAGTCGAGGTTTGACGCACCGCTGAACGACATGACGATCATGGTCAGAATCGGCAGTACCGCCAGCAGCAAAATGAAGCCCGAGAGGATGCCGGCGAACTTGCCGGTATCGCCCGGCAACAACGACTGACGCTTCTTGATCAAGGTGCTCATTGGGAAGCCTCCAGCATGCGCCGACGACGGCCAGTGATGTATTCGGACAAGGTCATGATGGCCAGAGTGGTGACGATCAGCACCACGCCGGCAGCGGACGCGGCAGGCCAGTTCATCAGTGGGGCGATCTGGTCATGGACCATCACCGCCAGCATCGGCACGCGCCGACCGCCGAGCAGCAAAGGCACCACGAAGCTGCTGGCGTTGTAGGCGAACACCAGCGTCGCGCCGGTGATGATCCCCGGAAAGCTCATCGGCAACACCACTTGGCGAAACACCTGAAAGCGACTGGCGCCCAGGGTGGCAGCGGCTTCTTCGTAAGTGCGGGCGACACCGCGCATGGCGCTGGCAATCGGCAACACGGCTAGCGGGAACGCGGTTTGCACCAGGCCCATCAATACGCCGTTCTGGTTGTACAGCAGCATGATCGGCCGCTTGATCAGGCCCAGCCCCATCAGCGCCTGATTGAGCATCCCGCCCGGGCCGAGAATCACCAGCCAGCCGTAGCTTTGCAGTAACAGGTTGACCAGCAACGGCAGCAGCACCGCCGCAAGGAAAATCCGCCGCACAAACGGTGAGGTCAGCCGCGACATGGTGTAGGCCACCGGGATCGCCAGCAGCACCGCGATCACCGCACTGATCAGCGCCAGGCGCAAGGTCAGCAGCAAGGATTTGAGGTAGTACGGTTCCAGCAATTGCGCGTAACTGGCCAGGCTGAAGCCGGACCACTCCGCACCTTTGGTGCCCACGCTCATGCGCAGCACCAGGAGGCTGGCGGCAATCAGCACGCCGAGAAACAGCATCGACGGCGAGAGGAAAAACCACGCACGCACTGTCGGTGAGACACCCCGATTAGCGCGCGTGGGTGCGACGCTTACCGGATGGGTCAGAGGTTGGTGTTCCATAGCAAGGGTCTCGTCAATGGAAAGCAGCAAGACTGAGATTCGGCAAAACCTGTGGCGAGGGAGCTTGTCGGATCGCCGCACCGTCCCGCTGGGTTGCGCAGCGCCCCCAATCAATCACCGCGCCCTTTCAGATAGAACGCGGTGCCTGGTTTTGCGGCTGCTACGCAGCCGAGCGGGAGCAAGCTCCCTCGCCACAATGAATCTTCAAACCGCAGAAATCAGGAAGAAAAGATTTCCGTGTAACGACGAATCCATTGGTCATGCACGGTGGCCAGGAAGGCGTTGTCGTGCATGATCGCCTTCTCGGCAATCTGCTCCGGCGTAAGGATGTACGGGCTCTTGCGGGCTTCGGCGGAGATGATCGCCTTGGCGTTGACCGGACCGTTGTAGATGTCTTCGGCCATCTTGCCCTGCACCAGCGGGTCCAGAGAGTGGTTGATGAAGGCGTAGGCCAGGTCGGTATCGCCCGGACGATTCTTCGGCATCACCGAGAGCATCAGGTCGGTGTAGAAACCTTCCTTCATGCCGAACGTGGCGCCCAGACCGTAGGCCGGGTCGCGGATCTGTTTCGGGAAAAACGCCGGCGCGTACAAGCCGCCCATGTCCAGGGACCCGGTGCGGAACAGCTCGGCGATCTGGTTCGGGTTTTCACCCAGGGTCACCACGCGGCTCTTGAGCTCGGCGAGTTTCTTGAAGCCTGGCTCGATGTTGTGTTCGTCACCACCGGCCAGTTTGGCGGCGATGATGATCAGGTCCATGGCCTCGGTCCAGTTCGGCGGCGGCAGGAAAATGTTCGGGGCCAGGTCGGCGTCCCACATCGCGGCGTAGCTGTCCGGAGCTTCTTTCTGGGTACGGGTGCTGTAGACGAGGCTGTTGCACCACAGCAGGTAACCGATACCGTGGCCGTTGGCGCCGGTGCGGTATTTCTCCGGTACATCCACCAGGTTGGGGATGCGGTTGAGGTCGGGTTTTTCCAGCAGGTTGGCGGCGGCCAGACCTTCGGCGCCGACGCCGGCCAGGGTGATGATGTCGTACTGCGGACGATCACCGCCGGCCTTGAGTTTGGCGACCATTTCCGAGGTGCTGCCGGTGCGGTCAGCGATGACCTTGCAGCCGTACTTGTCTTCGAAGGTGGCCGCGATATTGCGCAGTGCTGCAAGGCCAGTGTCATCGGACCAGGTCAGCAGGCGCAGGGTCTTGCCTGCAAAGCGCGTGTCGCTGGCGTTGGCCTTGATGAACGGCATGCTCATGGCTGCCGCGGCAACCGAGGCCACGCCCACGGTTTTGATGAATTGACGTCTGTTCAGATCGTGCTCGCCCATGAAGGACTCCCTTTGTTTTTTTAAGTATGAGGTTGGTCGCAACCGTTGCATCCGCGCGGCCAGTTCGGCTTGAAGTCCCCGGTTTCAAAGGACTTGAGCTTGACCGGCGGGTTCATCCTGAGGTCGTGCAAAACACCTGACTATCGATAAAAACTCATTGAAGCCATGACGCTGGCGCATGCCTCATCAAGAGGCATGCGCTCACTGTTTTCGTGCTGTCAGACGGCCCGAATCACGTGCTTGATTTCCTGGAACGCCTGCAAACCCCACGGCCCCAATTCGCGGCCGATGCTGCTCTGTTTGTAGCCACCCCAAGCGGTCTGCGGAAAGATCACCTGCGGCGCGTTGATCCACACAAGCCCCGCCTGCAAAGCGTTGGCGACCCGATCGGCGGCCTCGCTGTCGCGCGTAACCACACTGGCGACCAGGCCGAACTGGCTGTCGTTGGCCAGGGCAATCGCCTCGGCTTCAGAGATGAAACTGCGCACACAGATCACCGGGCCGAAAATCTCTTCGCACCACAACGCACTGTCGAGGGGCGCGTCGATGAAAATAGTCGGCTGCAAAAAATAGCCGCGCGACAGGTCCGCCGGACGATTGCCGCCGCAGATCAACTTCGCGCCAGCGCTCAAACCGCGATCGATGTGGCCCAGCACCCGCTGGTATTGCGCCTGATTGACCAGTGCGCCCATTTCCACGTTCGGGTCAAACGGGTCGGCCACGCGAATGGCCTCGGCACGGGCCTTCAATCGCGCGACAAATTCATCCGCCAACTCATCGGCGACCAGCACGCGACTGGTTGCGGAACACATCTGCCCGGCGTTGAAGAAACCGCCGCCACAGGCCACTTCCACCGCCAGCTCGATGTCGGCATCGGCGAGCACCAGCAGTGAGGATTTGCCGCCCAGTTCCAGGCTCACGCCTTTCACCGTTTCCGCCGCCCGCTGCATCACCTGCACGCCCACCGCGTTGCTGCCGGTGAAGGAAATCTTGGCGATGCGCGGGTCAGCCGACAGCGGTGCGCCAACGGCAAGGCCGGTGCCGCAGACCAGGTTGAACACACCGTTTGGCACACCGGCCTCGGCAATGATCGTCGCCAGTTCCAGCTCCGGCAGCGGCGTCACTTCAGACGGTTTGAGCACCACGCAGCAACCGGCGGCCAGGGCCGGGGCGAGTTTCCAGGCGGTGGTGACCATCGGGAAATTCCACGGCACGATCAGCCCCACCACACCGCACGGTTCGCGGCGCAAACGGGCGCTGAAATCGTCGCTCGGCAGTTCCACTTTGCTGTCTTGCCTGGCATCGAGCCCTTCGGCCAGCCCGGCGTAATACTCGAAGGTGGCGATCACGTCGTCGACGTCGATGGCCGCTTCGAACAGCGGTTTGCCGTTGTTGCTCGACTGCAACTTCATCAACTGTTCGCGCCCGGCCTGCACGCCTGCGGCGATTCTGCGCAGGATCGCCCCGCGCTCGGCACCGGTGGTTTTCGACCATTGCTGAAAAGCGTTGGCCGCAGCGGTGACGGCCTGATCGACAGCCTGTGCATCGCCGCCGTTAACGGTGGTCAGCAGGGCTTCGGTCGCCGGGTTGATCACGCGCAGATGTTCATTGCCAGCGGACCATTGGCCATCGATGAACAGGCCGTCAAGGGTCGTCGGAAAGGTCATGGGAACACTCATTGCGACACCGCCTTCATCCACTGGGTCTGGTCGATTTCAATCAGGGTCGGGCCCTGACGATCGGTGGCCAGGCGCAACGCATCACGCAATCCGTCAACACTGCTGACCGCTTCGGCCGCGCAGCCCAGCGCTTTGGCCACACCAATGAAATCGGGGGTGTAGATGTCCACGCCCACCGGCTCGATGGCGCGGTTGACCATGTATTTCTTGATCTCTTCGTAGCCCTGGTTATTCCACAGCAACACGATCACCGGCGTGCGGGCTTCCACCGCGCTGGCCAGTTCCGGCAGGGTGAATTGCAGGCCTCCGTCGCCGATCAGGCACACCACTGGAGGGCGTGCGCCGCCTTCGACGCTGCCACCGAGCCAGGCGCCAATTGCCGCCGGCAAGGCGTAACCGAGGGTGCCGTAGCCGGTGGACGAGTTGAACCAGCGACGCGGACGCTCCGGGTTGAAGGTCAGGTTGCCGGTGTACACCGGTTGGGTCGAATCGCCGACGAACACCGCGTTCGGCAATTCGTACAGCACGGTTTCCAGGAAGCGGGTCTGGGCCAGGGTCGGGGCGTCCCAGGTCGCGGCGAGCTCTTCTCGCAAGCGAGCGGCGCGCACTTGGCCCCAGTCGTTGCGGCGCTCGGCCAGCGACTTGTGGGACAGCGCGCTCAGCAGGGCCTGGGCGGCATTGCGCGAGTCGGCCACCAACGCGACCTTCGGCGGGTAATTACGCACGGTCTGGTCTGGGTCGATGTCCACGCGCAGCAGCACGCCCGGGATTTCGAAGCCGCCGGCGAAGGTGACGTCGTAATCGGTTTCGGCCAGTTCGGTACCGATGGCCAGCACCACGTCGGCCTCGGCCACCAGCGCACGGGTGGCCACCAGGCTTTGGGTCGAACCGATCAGCAATGGGTGGCTGGATTCGAGCATGCCTTTGGCATTGATGGTCAAGGCCACTGGCGCATCCAGCAGCTCGGCCAGTTCAGTCAGCTCGGCCGCCGCATCGATGGCGCCGCCACCAGCGAGAATCAATGGGCGTTTGGCACCGGCCAGCAGGTCGGTCATGCGGCTGATCGCGCTGGGCGAAGCACCGGCACGATCGATGTTCACCGGCACGCTGGCGAGCAAGTCATCGGCCTCTTCGACCAGCACGTCCAACGGGATTTCGATGTGCACCGGACGCGGGCGACCGGCCTGGAACAGCGCGAAGGCCCGCGCCAACACGCCCGGCAATTCCGCCGCCGACATCAAGGTATGGGAGAACGCCGCCACGCCGCCGACCAGTGCGCTCTGGTTCGGCAGCTCATGCAGCTTGCCGCGCCCACCGCCCAATTGGCTGCGCGATTGCACGCTGGAGATCACCAGCATCGGGATCGAGTCGGCGTAAGCCTGGCCCATGGCGGTGGTGATGTTGGTCATGCCAGGGCCGGTGATGATGAAGCACACGCCCGGTTTGCCGCTGGTGCGGGCATAGCCGTCGGCCATGAACCCGGCGCCCTGTTCGTGACGTGGAGTGACGTGGTTGATGCTCGAACGGGCCAGCCCGCGATACAGCTCCACGGTATGCACCCCGGGAATGCCGAACACCTGCTCGACCCCGTAATCTTCGAGTAACTTGACCAATACTTCGCCGCACGTCGCCATGTGTTTGCCCTTTTTGTTCGTTTGAGACGCCGGGCCTGCGCAGTGTTTATGATGGATTGGCAGGCCCGGGAATGGCCTCATTGGAACGGGCGACACGTAGCCGCAACAATGGATAAAAAGTCATACTAGCCATGTCCTCACGTCATACCTTGGATCCCAATGAAACGACTGCCTCCCCTGCCGGCGTTGCACACTTTTCTGATCACCGCGCAGTGCTGCAACTTCACCCGGGCCGCCGAACAGCTGCACATCACCCAAGGCGCGGTGAGTCGGCAGATCGCCGGGCTGGAAGATCATCTGGGTTATGAGCTCTTCATTCGCCAGGCGCGGGGCTTGAGCCTGACCGCCGAAGGACGTGAGTGGTTGCCACGGGTGCAGCAGATTTTCGGCCTGATCGACGAGGCCGTGGAGCAGATCGGCGAGAAGCGCGAAACCTTGCAACTGAAAGCGCCGACCTGCGTGATGCGCTGGCTGTTGCCGCGCCTGTTGCAGTGGCAAAAGGAACGCCCGGATGTGCCGGTGGAATTGACCACCACGGTGAAACACGGCGTGGATTTTCATCGTGAACAATTCGACGCGGCGGTGATGTATGGCCCGCCGCCGGAGAGCTCACTGGCCTCCCATCATTTGTTCGATGAGCAACTGACGCCTGTGTGTTCCCGACCGATGCTTGAAGGGCCACAGGCCTTGCAGACACCGGCAGACCTGCAACAACACTTGTTGCTGCATCCGACCCGGGATGAGCGGGACTGGAAAGCCTGGTTGAAAGCGGCGGATATTCATCTGAGCAATGTCGGCAAGGGCCAGCACTTCGAAACCCTGGACCTGGCGATGTCGATGGCGTCCCAGGGGACGGGCGTGGCGATTGGCGATTGGTCGTTGATCGGCGATGACCTGAGCGCCGGGCGGCTGGTCATGCCCTTTGATTTGAAGGTGAAAACCGGATTGGCGTATTACCTGGTGTTCCCCGAAAAACCTGCGCCTTCGCCGAAGTTGCGCGAATTGATGGGGTGGTTGGTGGAGCAGGCGCAGGCACGCTGAACCGAAATCGCCCTGTAGCAGCTGGCGCAGCCTGCGTTCGGCTGTGCAGCAGTCGTAAACCCTGTATCCACGGTTATTCTGACACACCGCAGTGTATGGTTTTGCGACTGCTGCGCAGCCGAACGCAGGCTGCGCCAGCTGCTACAAGGGATGTGGTGTTGCGAAGTTAATACCCGACCGTAAACCGCTGGCGGGAATGCTTCGGTGTTTCCACTTCATCCAGCAATGCGATCGCGTAATCGGCAAAGGTAATCCAGCTGCGGCCCTGGGCACTCACCAGCAAGTCATCCTTGCCGACTCGAAACGTGCCCGTACGCTCACCTTCGACAAACTCCGCCGACGGCGACAGGAAGGTCCAGTCCAGGTCTTTTTCCTGACGCAAGGTATTGAGGAACTCGGCACCGGCGCTGGCCTCGGCCTTGTACTCCGGCGGAAAACCTTCGCTGTCGATCACCCGGCTGCCGCCCGGCAGCAACAGCGAACCGGCACCGCCCACCACCAGCAGACGCTTGACCCCGGCCTGCTTCACCGGCTCGATGACGGCGCTGGCGGGGATGGTGGAGAAATGTGCAGCACTGATTACAGCATCATGGCCAGCGACGGCGGCTTGCAAAGCAGCGGCATCGAGCACGTCGACGTTTTTGCTGACGACACCGGCACGCTGGCCGATTTTCGAGGTATCGCGAGCGATGGCGGTGACGCTGTGACCGCGACGCAGGGCTTCTTCCAACAATTGGCTACCGGCACGACCGGTGGCACCGATGATTGCGATTTTGCTCATGACGTTCTCCAGTTGATGTAATTGTGATGTATAGCGTGTGTGTAATCAGCACAACCTTTGTGGCGAGGGAGCTTGCTCCCGCTCGGCTGCGAAGCAGTCGTAAAACCTTCGAATGCGGTTAGCCTGAAGAAATGCGGGGAGTGCTTCGCACTCCAGCGGGAGCAAGCTCCCTCGCCACAAAGGCTTGTTCAGTTTCAGGTCCGCCGGATTACCACTTCATCTCGCCCTTGGCGACTTTGGCGCTCAGCTCGAGCGAGCTTTCTTCGCCCAGGGTCGGGTAGCGTTTTTTCATCGCGCCGATCAGTTCGGCAGCGTCTTTCGCCTTGGCGGTTTCTTCGTCGAAAGCCTTGATGTAATCAGCGGTGAACTGCACAGCTGCCAGAGAGCGAGCGCTCTCACCGAGGTAGTGACCCGGCACGATGGTGTTCGGCTTCAAGGCTTCGATCATGTGCAGCGTCGTCAGCCAATCGGCATGGGACTGCGGGGTCTGGGTGTCAGCCATCCAAACGTGAATGTTTTCGGCGACAACCACGCCACCGACCACTGCCTTGATCGACGGGATCCACACAAAGCTGCGATCCGGCTGCTTGCCATCCAGGCCGAGCACCTGCAGTTTCTGCCCTTCCAACATCAGGCTGTCGCCCTTGAGCACGTGCGGCACGATGGTTTTGTTCGGCACATCGGCGCCCATTTTCGGACCCCAGAACGCCAGTTTGCCGTCGACAGTTTTCTTGATGTGATCAACGGTCGGTCGCGAGGCCAATACTTTGGCCTTCGGGAACGCTTGGGTGATGGTGTCGAGGCCGAAGTAGTAATCCGGGTCACCGTGGCTGATGTAGATGGTGGTCAGTTGCTTGCCGCTGGCGCGGATTTTTTCCACCACTTGTTCGGCCTGGGATTTGCCGAATTGTGCGTCCACCAGAATCGCTTCCTTCTCGCCGCTGACCAGTACCGAGGTCACCGGGAAGATTGCGTTGGTGCCAGGGTTGTAGACGTCCAGGGTCAGGGTCGACGCCGCAGCGGCGTGGGCCGCGAAGCCCAGTGTGGCGGTTGCCAGAAGAATGCGTTTGATTGAAGTGAAGCCGATCATGTGTTGCTCCGTTGTCCGAATGCCGTGCTTGGCGATGGGACAGAGCTTAGTTGCCTGGTTCGATACAAAAAATGCGATGCTTGAACATAGTTTGTTTCTGAAAGCGGGCAAATCATGGATCGTCTACAAGCAATGCGGGTGTTCGTTACGGTGGTGGATCTGGGCAGCCAATCGGCCGCCGCCGATCATCTGGACCTGTCGCGGCCGGTGGTTTCACGGTATCTGGCGGAGCTGGAAGATTGGGTCGGCGCACGCCTGATGCACCGCACCACGCGCAAATTGAGCCTGACCGCCGCTGGCAGTGAAATCCTGCCCCGGTGCCGGCAGATGCTCGATTTATCCAGCGACATGCAAGCCGCCGTCAGCGAGCCGGACGACGCACCGCGCGGCCTGCTGCGGATCAGTGTCAGCACCTCGTTCGGCCAGGCGCAACTGGCCGATGCCATGGCCGCCTACGTCAAACGTTACCCCGGTGTAAGTATCGATCTGCAAATGCTCGACCGCACGGTGAACCTGGTGGATGAGCGCATCGACCTGGCCATCCGCACCAGCAACGACCTGGACCCGAACCTGATCGCCCGGCGGCTGACGGTCTGCCGCTCGGTGATCTGCGCCTCCCCCGATTACCTGCGCGAGCACCCGGCGCCGCAACGGGTCGAAGACCTGAGCCTGCACAATTGCCTGACTCACTCTTACTTCGGCAAAAGCCTCTGGCATTTCGAGCAGGATGGCGAACCGGTCTCGGTGCCGGTGCAGGGCAACATCAGCGCCAACGAAGCCAGCACGCTGTTGCGCGCGGCGATGGCCGGGGCCGGCGTGGCGATGCTGCCCAGTTACCAGGCCGGCGTGCATATCCACAGCGGCGAACTGATCCGCCTGCTGCCCCAGGCCGAGCCCCGGCAGATGAACATCTATGCGGTGTATGCCTCACGCAAGCACATGCCGGTGGCGTTGCGCAGCATGCTGGATTTTCTGGTGCTCAGATTCCCCGAAGAACCGGCGTGGGATGTGGGCCTTTAACCGGAGCGAATGTGGGGCGGTTTTGATGGCAACTCACCGGCGCTGACCTATGCTCAAAACAGTACCCAAGGGTATTCGTTCAGAGGTCAACGCCATGAACATCAAAACAAGAAGATACCTCGCTATTTTCATCACTTGCGCGGCGACGCTGGCGCTGTATGGCACGGCCGCCTGGCGTGTCGAACAGTTGCGAAAAGTGCCCCGTGACTTCGCGAGCTGCAACTTCGAGCGCTGCATCCCCCACAGCGCAAGCCTCAACGCCCTCCGCTGACGAACACCCTGTGGCGAGGGGGCTTGCCCCCGTTGGGTCGCGAAGCGGCCCCAGCATTTCAATGAGAACACCGCATTCACCGAATTACGACTGCTGCGCAGCCGAACGGGGGCAAGCCCCCTCGCCACAGGGGTCAGGCGTCGCTCTTCTGATCGGCAGCGTCCTGATCGGCCTTCAAGCGGTCGCGAAAAGCCTTGGGCGAGATCCCCACCCGACGTCGGAACAAGCGTGTGAAGTTGGTCGGATCGGAAAACCCCAGCACATCGGACATTTCATAAATGGTCATGCTGGTGTAGGTCAGCAAGCGCTTGGCCTCCAGCAACTGACGCTCGTGCATGATCTGCAACGCCGGTTGCCCCGCCAGTTCACGGCACGTGCCGTTGAGGTGGGACACGGAAATCCCCAGCCGATGGGCCAGATCCTCGACCTTGACGTGCTGGCGATAGGTCTCCTCCACCAGCTGGATAAAACCGTTGAGGTATTCCCGGGCACGCTGCGGACGCTGATTGGCAGCACGGCGCTGGATCACCTGACGGCTGACCCACACCATGATCACGCTGACCAGCGAATGCATGAGCATTTCCCGCGCCGGTTGATGGCCGGTGTATTCGCTTTGCAGCGCTGAAAACAGGCTGTTGAGGTACTCGCTGTCCTTGCCCGCCGGGTAGCTTTCGGCTTGGGCCAGGGCATTTACCGAATTGCCCAACTGCGCCTGAAGATGGGCGACCAGCGGCGCGGCCAGGGTGACGACGAACCCTTCGACGTCCTCGGAAAACCGATAACCATGCACCGATAACGGCGGCAGAATGATGATTGCCGGCTCAGCCAATTGTGAGCGTTTCCCTTCGATCTCAAGCTCTGCCTGACCTTTGAAGACGAAGAGCAACTGACACAAATCAGCGTGGCGATGGGGTTTTATTTCCCATTGATGTTCGCGGCTGCGTTTTGAAATGGTTTCACAGTGGAGCAAATCGGGGGTCGGCCAATCCAGGCTTTCACCGTAGAGTTTGAACACCGGAATCGATGGCAGGGCGGGCTTGTTCATCACTTCAATCCAGGCCTCGAAGGTAACGGGGCGATAATCGCACCGATTGGCAGAATGTACAGGTATCGGCTCAGTTTTCACCTTCAATTGACAGACCCGCAAGTGAAAAATGCAAGCACTCGATCCATAAAAATCATCCACCGGCGTTGGTCGCGTGGAGCTTGCGAGTCATAAAAACAATGAAAACACTAAGAACCCAAATCGCCATCATCGGCGCCGGCCCCTCTGGTTTGCTACTCGGCCAATTGCTGCATAACGCCGGCATCGACACCCTGATTCTCGAACGCCAGACCCCGGACTATGTGCTGGGACGCATCCGTGCCGGAGTCCTCGAACAAGGCATGGTAGAGCTGTTGCGTCAGGCCGGAGTGGGCCAGCGCATGGACGCCGAAGGGCTGGTCCACACAGGCTTCGAACTGGCCCTGGACGGGCGCCGGGTACACATCGATCTGCAGGCGCTCACTGGTGGCAATACCGTGATGGTGTATGGCCAGACCGAGGTCACTCGCGACCTGATGGCCGCTCGTCGGGACGCTGGCGCGCAGACCATTTATGCAGCCGGCAACGTCGTCCCCCACGGCATGAAAACCGCTGAACCCTTTGTCACCTTCGACAAGGACGGCGAAACGTATCGACTCGATTGTGACTACATCGCCGGTTGCGACGGTTTCCATGGCGTGGCGCGGCAGTCGATCCCTGCCGACTGCCTGAAGGTGTTCGAGCGGGTGTATCCGTTCGGCTGGCTGGGGATTCTTGCCGACACCCCGCCGGTCCACGAAGAGTTGGTCTACGCGCGGCATGAACGAGGCTTTGCGTTGTGCAGCATGCGTTCGCCGACGCGCACCCGTTATTACCTTCAGGTACCGGCCCAGGATCAGGTCGATGACTGGTCCGACCAACGCTTCTGGGACGAACTCAAATCCCGTCTGCCGGCCGCCCTCGCCGATGTGCTGGTGACCGGCCCGTCGATCGAGAAAAGCATTGCGCCGCTGCGCAGTTTCGTGGTCGAGCCGATGCAGTACGGGCGGATGTTCCTGGTCGGCGACGCCGCGCACATCGTCCCGCCCACCGGGGCCAAAGGCTTGAACCTGGCGGCCAGTGATGTCAGTACATTGTTCAATATTCTGCTGAAGGTTTACCGCGAAGGCCGTGTTGATTTGCTGGAGAAGTATTCCGAAATCTGCCTGCGGCGGGTGTGGAAAGCCGAACGGTTTTCCTGGTGGATGACCTCGATGTTACATCGCTTCGACGAGCACGACGCGTTCAGTCAGCGCATCAGCGAATCGGAGCTGGCCTATTTCGTTGACTCCGAGGCGGGCCGAAAAACCATCGCGGAAAACTACGTCGGCCTTCCATACGAGGCTATCGAATAGGCTCCTATCGACTTACACTGGCGAGCACTCCCGCTCGCCTTGCCTCTTGCGGGTCCATCACTGCCCGCAGGTTTTACCGTGACCAATCTCAACCGGCCTGAAACGCCCAAACCGGCCATTCGCAGCGTGCTGATCGCCCTGATGCTGGCGATCTTTCTGGGTGCGCTGGACCAGACCATCGTCGCTGTGTCGATGCCGGCGATTTCCGCGCAGTTCAAGGACGTCAGCCTGCTGGCCTGGGTCATTTCCGGCTACATGGTGGCGATGACCGTGGCGGTGCCGATCTACGGCAAGCTCGGCGATCTGTATGGCCGCCGCCGGTTGATGCTGTTCGGCATGGGCTTGTTCACCCTGGCTTCATTGTTCTGTGGCATGGCGCAAAGCATGGAGCAACTGGTGCTGGCGCGGATCTTTCAAGGCATCGGTGCCGGCGGAATGATTTCGGTGAGCCAGGCGATCATCGGCGACATCGTTCCACCGCGCGAACGCGGTCGTTATCAGGGTTACTTCAGCAGCATGTACGCGGTGGCCAGCGTGGCCGGCCCGGTACTCGGTGGCTACATGACCGAATACCTGTCCTGGCGCTGGGTGTTTTTGATCAACCTGCCGTTGGGCCTGGGTGCCTGGCTGGTGGCCTACCACACGCTGGTGGGGCTGCCGGTTCCGCAGCGCAAGCCGATCATCGACTACCTCGGTACGTTGCTGATGATCATTGGCCTGACGGCGTTGTTGCTGGGCATCACTCAGGTTGGCCAGGGGCATTCGTGGCGCAGTGCCGAAGTGGCGGGTTTGCTCGGTTGTGCGGTGATGGTGCTGGCGGTGTTCGTCTGGCACGAACGGCGGGCGCGGGAACCGTTGCTGCCGATGCATTTGTTCGCCAACCGCAATGCGATCCTTTGCTGGTGCACGATTTTCTTCACCAGTTTCCAGGCGATCTCCCTGATCGTGCTGATGCCGTTGCGCTTCCAGAGCGTCACCGGCGCCGGGGCCGACAGCGCGGCACTGCACCTGTTGCCGCTGGCCATGGGTTTACCGATAGGCGCCTATTTCGCCGGGCGCCGGACCTCGGTGACCGGTCGTTACAAACCGATGATTTTGACCGGTGCCCTGCTCATGCCATTCTCGATTCTGGGGATGGCATTCAGTGCGCCGCAGGCGTTTCTGCTCAGTAGCCTGTTCATGTTGCTCAGCGGCATCGCCAGCGGCATGCAGTTCCCGACGTCGTTGGTGGGCACGCAAAACTCGGTGGAGCAACGGGACATCGGCGTTGCCACCAGCACCACCAATCTGTTCCGCGCTCTGGGCGGTGCAGTGGGGGTGGCGTTGATGTCGGCACTGTTGTTGGCGTTGTTGCAGGACTCCAGTTTCGCGCACCTGGCCGGCTCGTCGCTGATCGCCGAGGGCCGTTCGGGGAATGTCTTGCTCGATGGTTTGAACGCCGCACCGGGTGACGCGCAAAACGCCTTGCGCGCCGAGTTGCTGCTGACCTTCAGGCATTTGCTGATAGTCAGCGCGGCGGTGTCGCTGCTGGGGCTGGCGGCGGCGATTGCCATGCCAAACAGGATGTTGCGCGGGCGGGAAGACAAGGTTCGATAGAAAGGCCGAGGCTTGCCCGCGAAGACGTCAGCCCGGACACCACTAACGACCTGGCGTTGTGTTGCTTTTTGTGGCGAGGGAGCTTGCTCCCGTTGGGTGGCGTAGCCGCCCCAAACCCATTCACCACCGCTATTCAGATAACCTGCGGTGCCTGATTTGCGACTGCTGCGCAGTCGAGCGGGAGCAAGCTCCCTCGCCACAAAAGCCCCACTCCACAGGCCCACTCCACACAACATCACTGCATCGGGCTATTGAGTCCGGGCGTGCAGCTGTTGTTGCAGGTTCTGGATCTGCGCCTGCAGGGTGTTGATGTTGCGGGTGACCTGGCCGCGGAAGGCATCGAACTCGGCGGTATTGTTGCCACCTTGCGCTGCGGCCGGGCGGTTGTCCTGTTGGCTTTTGAGCACGATCATGTCTTGCTCCAGGCGCTCGACGGCGGCACTCGGGTTACCTTGCCGCTTCAGCGCGGCGATGTCGGCGCCAAGGCTTTTGAGTTGGGCGTCGACCTTGCTGGTATCGGCCGGTGCGCTCTTCAACGCGGCCAGTTCGCCGCTCAAGGCTTTGACCTGGGCCTGCAACTGGGCATTGGCGGCTTGTTGTTCGCTGGCCTGCGTGGTCATTTGCGCCAGGCGCTTGTCCAGATCGGAGGTCTGGCCGAGCACGCCTTGCTGCTGTTTGCTCTGATCCTGGAGTTTGCTTTCCAGCTGTTTGCTCTGGTCCTGGAGCTTGCCTTCCAGTTGTTTTATTTGCAGCTTCAACGCTTCACTGCCGGTGTTGACCGTGGACTGGCTGGCCACGACCTTGCCGGAAATGTCCTGCAAGCGCCCCGCCGCTTCCTCACTGATGCGCGCGAAACTTTCCTGGGTCGCCACCAGTTGTTGTTCCATCAGCGAAATCTGCTGAAAACTCCACCAGGCAAGGCCGGCGAAGGCAAAGAACAACGCGCCGACCAACGCCCACAGCGGGCCGGTGCTCGGGCTTTTGACCTTGACTACCGGTGTGGTGCGCGAATGCACGGAAGTGCGCGCGGTGGTCGGAAAATCATCGTCGTCGAGGCTGTCGGCACGCAGGCTCGGTACATCGTCGAAGTCGTCGTTGGCATCGTTACGCATGGACATTGAGTCAACCTTTGTAAAACGCGGTGATGGCTTGATGCGGCGAAGTATAACCCTCGCTGCCGCACCGGTTGACCCTGAACCCCGAACTCGGTTCAGTAGGGGGCAGCCCTTATGTGTCAGCGAATGTCCTGAGCCTTCCACCAGGCGCAAAATTCATCGAGGGCGGTCCAGAGGCTGACTTTCGGATCGTAGTCCAGATAATGCCGGGCGCGACTGATGTCCAGGGTGAAATTTTTGTTCATTACCTGCATGCCCAGTCGCGACAGGGTCGGCTCCGGACGCCCCGGCCACAACTTGCAAACACCCTCGTTGAGCGCGGCAAGGCTGTAGGCCAAGCCGTAGGAACGGTAACGGGTCACCTGTGGGACATCCATTTTGCGCATCACGTAATTGACCACATCCCACAACGGCACCGGCGCTCCGTTGCTGATGTTGTAGGCCTTGCCCAAGGCCGAACCGCTGGCCAGCAAGCTGCTGAACAACGCCTCATTGAGGTTTTGCACACTGGTGAAGTCAACCTTGTTCAGGCCATTGCCGATAATCGCCAGCCGCCCTTTGCGTTGCATCTTCAGCAACCTGGGGAAAATGCTCATGTCGCCTGCGCCCGTTACGAAACGCGGGCGCAGGGCCAGGGTTTCGAGGCCGAACTCCTGCGCACCGAAAACTTTTTGCTCGGCCAGGTATTTGGTTGCGGCGTAAGGATGCTTGAAGCGCTTGGGCACCTGGTCTTCGGTCAACCCCAGATGATCGCGACCATCGAAGTAAATCGATGGCGACGACAAGTGCACCAGGCGCCGTACCCGTTGTTTCAGGCAGGCCTCGACCACGTTCTCGGTGACCTCGACGTTGCCTTGATGGAAGTCCTGATAGCGCCCCCACAAACCGACAGCGCCGGCGCAATGGACCACGGCTTCGACGTCGGAACACAGGTCGCGCGCCAGTTGCGGGTCGCTCAAGTCGCCCTGGATGAACTCGGCACCACGGCGCACCAAATGCTCGACGCTCTCGGCCCGGCGACCGTTGACCCGCACGTCCAGGCCCTGCTCCAGGGCGAAACGCGCAAAGCGTCCGCCAATGAAGCCGCTTGCGCCGGTGACCAGAATCTTCATGTATTGCTCCGAATATTTCGTTTTGCGTTTTGCATATTGCGTAGGGCGTGAGGTCTTGACGCCAGCCGTCAGTCCAACGGCACCAGCCATTGCTTCGACGAGCGCACCAATTGATCGGTGAGTAACCCCAACAGCTGACCGCCATTGCGCCAATGATGCCAGTACAGCGGCACATCGATCGGCTTATCTGGCAAAAGCTCCACCAATTGGCCGCGCGCCAGCTGCTCGCGCACCTGCAATTCAGGCACCAGCCCCCAGCCAAGCCCTGCTTCCGTGAGACGAAGAAACCCTTCGGAAGACGGGCATAAATGGTGTTCGAAACCGCCATTCACGCCAACTGACGCAAGGTATCGATGCTGCAGGAAATCGTCCGGACCAAACACCAGGGCTGGCGTTTTGGCCAACTGATCGGCGCGCACGCCTTCAGGGAAATGCCGGGCAATGAATGCCGGGCTGGCCAACGCACGGTAGCGCATCGCCCCCAACAAAACGCTGCGCGCACCGGCCACCGGCCGCTCACTGGCGCACAGACACCCCGCCACTTCGCCTGCACGCATGCGTTTGAGGCCGACGGTCTGGTCTTCCACCACCAGGTCGAGCAACAGATGCTCCTGCGCGCAAAAATCCCCCACCGCCGCAGCCCACCAGGTGGCCAGGCTGTCAGCGTTCAGCGCGATACGCAGGCGTTCCGGCAGGCCTTCTTCGTCCAGCGCCGGCACCAGGCTTTGCAGATCGCGCTCCAGCAACCGCACCTGCTGCACATGGTTGAGCAATCGCCGGCCGATCTCCGTCGGGGCCGGAGGCGTGACCCGCACCAACACCGGTTGGCCGACCCGCGCCTCGAGCAGTTTGATGCGCTGGGAGATGGCCGATTGGGACAAGCCCAAGACCTGCGCGGCGCGTTCGAATCCGGCCTGCTCGATCACGGCGGCGAGCGCGGACAGTAATTTGTAGTCGAACATCAGTTTTCCTAATGAGCGATCAGCACTATTGGTTTTTCTTATACAACTTCCCACCGGAGAATGGCCAGCAAGAACTCTTGAACAAGGATCACCGACATGGCTGGCGAAACCTCATTGGCAACCCTGCTGCGCAGCATGAGCCCGCAACTCAACGACGGCGAATACGTGTTCTGCACGTTGCCTGACGGCAAGCTGCCCGCAGGCCTTGAGATTGTCGGCAGCTTCCGCGAACAGGAAGGGCTGACGGTGATTCTGCAACGTTCCCACGCCGAGAAGGCCGGTTTCAGCTTCGACTACATCGCTGCCTGGATCACCTTGAACGTGCACTCAGCCCTTGAAGCCGTCGGCCTGACCGCCGCGTTCGCCACGGCACTGGGCCAGGCCGGCATCAGTTGCAACGTGATTGCCGGCTACTACCACGACCATTTGTTCGTCGGCCAGGCCGATGCCGAACGCGCCCTGCAGGTACTGCGGGATCTGGCGGCCAACGCGGAGTAAAAATCTTATGTGGCAAAGCTATGTGAACGGCCTGTTGGTGGCCGCCGGGCTGATCATGGCGATCGGCACTCAGAATGCGTTTGTGTTGGCGCAGAGCCTTCGACGTGAACATCACCTGCCGGTGGCGGCGCTCTGCGTAACCTGCGATGCGTTGCTGGTAGCCGCCGGGGTGTTCGGCCTGGCGACGTTGCTGGCGCAGAACCCGACTCTGTTGGCCATCGCTCGTTGGGGTGGCGCGGCGTTTCTGCTGTGGTATGGCAGCCTGGCGCTACGTCGGGCGTGCTCGAAACAGAGCCTGCAACAAGGTGAGAACCAGACCGTGCGCTCATTGCGGGCGGTGCTGCTCAGCGCTTTGGCGGTGACCCTGCTTAACCCACACGTCTACCTGGACACCGTGTTGCTGATCGGCTCTCTCGGCGCACAACAGACCGAGCCCGGTGCTTATGTCGTGGGCGCGGCCAGTGCATCGTTGCTGTGGTTTTTCACCCTGGCCTTCGGCGCAGCATGGTTGGCACCGTGGTTGGCACGCCCCAGTACCTGGCGAATTCTCGACTTGTTGGTCGCCGTGATGATGTTCACCGTAGCGATTCAACTAGTCATCGCCGGGTGAATTATTCCAAAAGGCTCTGGAACCTCTATTCCACACAGTTGTTGCGTGGTTATGCCGCACCCCCGGTGCTATGATCCGATCCCTGCGCCGCAAAGAGTACAAACTCCCCGGCGCATGTCTGGCCGCCCGTGATCGGCCTTGCGCTCACCGCAACTGACCTGATTAGGAGAATTATCATGGCTTTCGAATTGCCGCCGCTGCCTTACGCGCACAATGCCCTGCAGCCGCACATTTCAGAGGAAACTCTGCAATACCACCACGACAAGCACCACAACACCTATGTCGTGAACCTGAACAACCTGGTGCCAGGCACCGAGTTCGAAGGCAAGACCCTGGAAGAAATCGTCAAGACTTCCTCGGGCGGTATCTTCAACAACGCCGCTCAGGTCTGGAACCACACTTTCTACTGGAACTGCCTGGCGCCAAACGCCGGCGGTCAACCAACCGGCGCTCTGGCTGATGCCATCAACGCTGCTTTCGGTTCGTTCGACAAGTTCAAGGAAGAGTTCAGCAAAACGTCCATCGGCACCTTCGGTTCCGGTTGGGGCTGGCTGGTGAAAAAGGCTGACGGTTCCCTGGCCCTGGCCAGCACCATCGGCGCCGGCAACCCGCTGACCAGCGGCGACACCCCGCTGCTGACCTGCGACGTCTGGGAACACGCTTACTACATCGACTACCGCAACCTTCGTCCGAAGTACGTCGAAGCATTCTGGAACCTGGTCAACTGGAAATTCGTGGCTGAGCAGTTCGAAGGCAAAACCTTCACCGCCTAAGCTTCGCGCCAGTCAAGAAACCCGGCTTTTATGCCGGGTTTTTTTATGCCCTCGAGAATCCGTACGTGGGGGGTGTGTTTTCCCACAACGCAAGCCGCATCCGCCCTCTTGCCCCCACAACACAGCGGTCTAACATCAACACAAGGAAAAATTGCCTCAACCTCCTCAAGTTGAAGGCCTCGACAACCGACACAGTGTTAATAGGGCAAATACTCCAAACAGCAGCATATCGGCCAAGCTACCGGCAATATCCCCCGGGTTGGATTGTCCCTTTGACTGCCATCACGGGATTGCCAATACTCATGGCAACTTGACGCTACCCGCACGGAACAAGGAATAACCCTTTGAAGCTGGAACTCAAGAACAGCTTGTCGGTGAAGTTACTCCGGGTCGTGCTCCTGTCGGCATTGATCGTCGGCGTGGTCTTGAGCTGCGCACAGATTGTTTTCGATGCCTATAAAACACGTCAGGCGGTTGCCAACGATGCCCAGCGCATCCTCGACATGTTCCGCGACCCCTCCACCCAGGCGGTCTACAGCCTGGACCGGGAAATGGGCATGCAGGTGATCGAAGGCCTGTTCCAGGATGACGCCGTGCGCATGGCCTCCATCGGCCACCCCCACGAAGCCATGCTCGCGCAAAAATCCCGCGAGCTGCAGCAGTCCCACAGCCGCTGGCTGACTGACCTGATCCTCGGCAAGGAACGCACGTTCACCACCCAACTGGTGGGTCGCGGTCCCTACAGCGAGTACTACGGCGACCTGAGCATTACCCTCGACACCGCCACCTACGGCCAGAGCTTCATCGTCAGCTCGGTGATCATCTTCATCTCTGGCGTCTTGCGCGCCCTGGCCATGAGCCTGGTGTTGTATCTGGTTTACCATTGGCTGCTGACCAAACCATTGTCGCGGATCATCGAACATCTGACTGAGATCAACCCGGACCGGCCCAGCGCCCACAAGATCCCACAGCTCAAGGGTCATGAAAGAAACGAGCTGGGGGTCTGGATCAATACCGCCAACCAACTGCTCGAATCCATCGAGCGCAACACTCACCTGCGCCATGAAGCGGAAAACAGCCTGCTGCGCATGGCCCAGTACGATTTTCTCACCGGTCTGCCGAACCGCCAGCAATTGCAGCAACAGCTGGACAAGATCCTTGTCGACGCCGGCAAACTGCAGCGTCGGGTCGCGGTGTTGTGTGTCGGGCTCGATGACTTCAAAGGCGTCAACGAACAGTTCAGCTACCAGACCGGCGACCAGCTGCTGCTGGCCCTGGCCGATCGCCTGCGGGCTCACAGCGGCCGCCTCGGCGCCCTCGCCCGCTTGGGTGGCGACCAGTTCGCGCTGGTCCAGGCCGACATCGAACAACCCTACGAAGCCGCCGAACTGGCCCAAAGCATTCTCGATGATCTGGAAGCGGCGTTCGCCCTCGATCATCAGGAAATCCGCCTGCGCGCCACCATCGGCATCACCCTGTTCCCCGAGGACGGTGACAGCACCGAGAAGCTGCTGCAAAAAGCCGAGCAGACAATGACCCTGGCCAAGACGCGCTCGCGCAACCGCTATCAGTTCTATATCGCCAGCGTCGACACGGAAATGCGTCGGCGTCGCGAGCTGGAAAAAGACCTGCGTGACGCCTTGATCCGCGACCAGTTCTACCTCGTCTACCAGCCGCAGATCAGCTACCGCGATCATCGCGTGGTGGGTGTCGAGGCGTTGATTCGCTGGCAGCATCCCGAGCATGGGCTGGTGCCGCCGGACCTGTTCATCCCGCTGGCCGAGCAGAACGGCACCATCATCGCCATTGGCGAATGGGTGCTGGACCAGGCCTGCAAACAACTGCGCGAGTGGCACGATCAGGGCTTCGTCGACCTGCGCATGGCGGTGAACCTGTCCACCGTGCAATTGCACCACGCCGAGTTGCCGCGGGTGGTCAATAACCTGCTGCAGATCTACCGACTGCCACCGCGCAGCCTGGAGCTGGAAGTCACCGAAACCGGCCTGATGGAAGACATCAGCACCGCCGCCCAGCACTTGCTGAGCCTGCGTCGCTCCGGCGCGCTGATCGCCATTGACGACTTCGGCACCGGTTATTCGTCATTGAGTTATCTGAAAAGCCTGCCGCTGGACAAGATCAAGATCGACAAGAGCTTCGTTCAGGACCTGCTCGATGACGACGACGACGCGACCATCGTCCGGGCCATCATCCAGCTGGGCAAAAGCCTGGGCATGCAGGTGATTGCCGAAGGCGTGGAAACCGCCGAACAAGAGGCCTACATCATCTCCGAAGGCTGCCACGAAGGTCAGGGCTATCACTACAGCAAACCGCTGCCGGCGCGGGAATTGAGCGTCTACCTCAAGCAGGCCCAGCGCAGTAACGCGGCCATCCTCTGAAACAACCTTTGTAGCAGTTGACGGAGCCCTGTGGCGAGGGAGCTTGCTCCCGCTCGGCTGCGCAGCAGTCGCCACCAGGTTGACGCGATCCTTCTGGAAGAACCGGGTTGCAGAATTTGGGACAGCTTCGCTGTCCAGCGGAAGCAAGCTCCCTCGCCACAGGTGAATAAGAAATATTTACAGGTACAACCCTTTACACAGAATGCGAAAGATTTGCATTATGTCGCACTTTTGCGCGCCGCCCGTGCGCGCCCACTCCATCACCGAAGCAGGATGTTCGCCATGATTCGTATGCCTCTGGCCACCGCCAGTCTGCTGGCCATCGCTATTTCCCTCGCCGGTTGCGGCGAAGGCAAAGACAAGGCTGCCGCCCCACAAGCGCCGACCCCGGCTGCCAGCACAGCGGCGCCTGCTGCCACTGCTAAAGTCGATGAAGCCGCCGCCAAGGCTGTGGTTGCGCATTACGCCGACATGGTCTTTGCCGTTTACAGCGATGCCGAATCCACCGCGAAAACCCTGCAAACCGCCGTCGACGCGTTCCTCGCCAAGCCGGACGCCGACACCCTCAAAGCCGCCAGGGCTGCCTGGGTCGCGGCCCGCGTGCCTTACCTGCAGAGCGAAGTGTTCCGCTTCGGCAACACCATCATCGACGACTGGGAAGGCCAAGTGAACTCCTGGCCACTGGACGAAGGCCTGATCGACTACGTCGACAAATCCTACGAACACGCACTGGGTAACCCGGGCGCCACCGCCAACATCATCGCCAACACCCAGATTCAGATTGGCGAAGACAAGGTCGACGTGAAAGACATCACCCCGGAAAAACTCGCCAGCCTGAACGAGCTGGGCGGTTCCGAGGCCAACGTCGCCACCGGCTACCACGCCATCGAATTCCTGCTCTGGGGCCAGGACTTGAACGGCACCGGCCCTGGCGCCGGCAACCGCCCAGCCTCCGACTACCTGGAAGGCAAAGGCGCTACCGGCGGTCACAATGATCGTCGTCGCGCTTACCTGAAATCCGTGACCCAACTGCTGGTCAACGACCTGGAAGAAATGGTCGGTAACTGGAAGCCCAACGTGGCCGACAACTACCGCGCCACCCTGGAAGCGGAACCGGCTGAATCCGGCCTGCGCAAAATGCTGTTTGGCATGGGCAGCCTGTCCTTGGGCGAACTGGCGGGCGAGCGCATGAAGGTTTCCCTGGAAGCCAACTCCCCGGAAGACGAACAGGATTGCTTCAGCGACAACACCCACAACTCGCACTTCTACGATGCCAAAGGCATTCGTAACGTGTACCTGGGCGAATACACCCGTGTCGACGGCACCAAAATGACCGGCGCCAGCCTGTCGTCCCTGGTGGCCAAGGCCGACCCGGCTGCCGACACCGCGCTGAAAGCCGACCTGGCTGCGACTGAAGCCAAGATCCAGATCATGGTCGATCACGCCAACAAGGGTGAGCACTACGACCAACTGATCGCTGCCGGCAACACCGCAGGCAATCAGATCGTGCGCGACGCCATTGCTTCCCTGGTCAAGCAGACCGGTTCGATCGAAGCCGCTGCTGGCAAACTGGGCATCAGCGACCTGAACCCGGACAACGCTGATCACGAGTTCTGATCAACGCTGGCTGAGCGAATAAAAAGGCGACCTTCGGGTCGCCTTTTTCATGCCTGTCTTTTGGGTGATGCTGATGGCCTCATCGCGGGCAAGCCACGCTCCCACGGGGTCAGCGCAAAACCCTGTGGGAGCGTGGCTTGCCCGCGATGGGGGCGACGCGGTCTGACGTCAAACCCTGCCTCACATCAACCAAACGATAATTCCTCTTATTCAAACTCCCCTGCCCTGTTAGACTTTGCGCCCTTGTTTTGCTCGTCTTGCAGGATGTCCGATGCCCTCGCTGCCTCTTCGCTTGTCTGCACTGTTGCTGGCCCTGGGCCTGAGTGCCTGCGATGACGCCCCGCGTTTTACCCAGGCCGAACCCGGTGAAGCCCGGTCCGGTGGCAGCGCGACAGTGCGCAAGACCGATCAGAACGCATTCTCCCTGCCGTCCGCCAATCTGCCGCCGTCACGGCGCGTCGACTTCAGCGTCGGCAACAGTTTCTTTCGTAGCCCTTGGGTGATCGCGCCGTCGACCACCACCGCCCGCGATGGTCTCGGCCCGTTGTTCAATACCAACGGCTGCCAGAACTGCCACATCAAGGACGGACGCGGTCATCCGCCAACGCCCGATGCGCCGAATGCGGTGTCGATGCTGGTACGCCTGTCGATCCCCAATGCGCCGGCCTACGCCAAAGTCATCGAGCAAATGGGCGTGGTGCCGGAGCCGGTCTACGGCGGCCAGTTCCAGGACATGGCGGTGCCCGGCGTCGCCCCGGAAGGCAAGGTGCGCGTCGATTACACGCCAGTCCCGGTACGCTTCAGGGACGGCAGCGAAATCGAGTTGCGTAAACCAATCTTGCAGATGACCCAACTCGGCTACGGCCCGATGCACCCCGACACACGTTTCTCGGCGCGCATTGCACCGCCAATGATTGGCCTGGGCTTGCTTGAAGCGATTCCCGACGAGGCCATCCTGGCCAACGCCGAAGCCCAGGCCCGGGAAAAAAACGGCATTGCCGGGCGGCCGAACCGGGTCTGGGACGACGCGCAGCAGAAGACTGTTCTCGGACGATTTGGCTGGAAAGCCGGGCAACCGAACCTCAATCAGCAGAATGTTCATGCGTTCTCTGGTGATATGGGCCTCACGACCAGCCTGAAACCCATTGATGACTGCACCGACGCCCAAACCGCTTGCAAACAGGCGCCCAACGGCAATGGCCCCGATGGCGAGCCGGAAGTCAGCGACAACATTTTGCGTCTGGTGCTGTTCTACAGCCGTAACCTCGCCGTGCCGGCCCGTCGCGATGTTGGCGCACCTGAGGTGCTGGCCGGCAAGAATCTGTTTTTCCAGGCCGGATGCCAGTCCTGTCACACCCCTCAATACACCACCGCCGCCAACGCCGCGGAACCTGAATTGGCCAATCAAGTGATTCGCCCTTACAGCGATCTGCTGCTGCACGACATGGGCGACGGTCTGGCCGACAACCGCACCGAGTTCCAGGCCAGTGGCCGCGACTGGCGGACGCCGCCGTTGTGGGGCATCGGCCTGACGCAGACGGTCAGCGGCCACACCCAGTTTTTGCATGACGGCCGCGCCCGCAACCTGCTCGAAGCCGTGCTCTGGCATGGCGGCGAGGCAAAAGCGGCGCAGCAACAGGTTTTGTCTTTCAACGCCGAGCAGAGCGCGGCGTTGCTGGCGTTTTTGAATTCCCTTTAATACGTATTCCTTCAGCGGGAGCCCGACATGTTCCGTCCCAAATTGTTGTTCACCAGCCTTGCCGCCCTCGCCCTGGGCGCCTGTTCGCCCCAGGATCCGCAAGCGGTCACCTCGGCGGCCATCGCCAAGCAAGTGATCCTGCCGAGCTACAGTCGTTGGGTGGAAGCCGACCGGCAATTGGCGGTCAGCGCCCTGGCGTTCTGCCAAGGCAAGGAAACCCTGGACACCGCTCGTGCCGACTTCCTGCACGCGCAGAAAGCCTGGGCCGAGTTGCAACCGCTGCTGATCGGGCCGTTGGCCGAGGGCAACCGTTCGTGGCAGGTGCAGTTCTGGCCGGACAAGAAAAACCTCGTCGGCCGTCAAGTCGAGCAACTGGTCACTGCGCAGCCGCAGATCGATGCTGCCTCCCTGGCCAAGTCCAGCGTCGTGGTGCAAGGCCTCTCGGCTTATGAATACATCCTGTTCGACAGCAAGATCGACATGGCCGACAGCGCTCAGAAAGCCAAATACTGCCCGCTGCTGACCGCCATTGGCGAGCGTCAGAAGCAACTGGCCGAAGAGATCCTGTCGCGCTGGAACACCAACGACGGCATGCTCGCGCAGATGAGCAAATTCCCCAACCAGCGCTACGCCGATTCCCACGAAGCGATCGCCGATCTGCTGCGTGTGCAAGTGACTGCGCTGGACACCCTGAAGAAAAAACTCGGCACGCCGATGGGCCGTCAGAGCAAGGGTACGCCACAGCCATTCCAGGCCGATGCCTGGCGCAGCCAATCGTCGCTCAAAGGCATGGAAGCAAGCCTGACTGCTGCGCAAACCGTCTGGGTGGGTGTCGACAACAAAGGCCTGCGCGGTCTGTTGCCGAGCGAGCAAAAACCGTTGGCCGACAAGATCGACGCGGCCTACGCAGCGTCCCTGAAACTGCTTGCCGGCAACCAGCGCTCGCTGACCGACATGCTCACCGACGATGCCGGTCGCCAGCAGCTGAACGACATCTATGACAGCCTCAACGTTGTCCACCGCTTGCACGAAGGCGAACTGGCCAAGGCGCTGGGCATCCAATTGGGCTTCAACGCCAACGACGGCGACTGATGAGGGCAAGTGCCATGCTGCGACGCCAGGCTCTGACGTTAGGGAGTTTGCTGCTGGGTGCGGTGACACTGGGCGGCTGGACGCTGTTCAAGCAAAAGGACAAAAGCCCGCTGCTGCTCTCGGCGCGGGACGACGGTGACGGCAAGCACTATGCCGTCGGTTATCGGCTGGACGGCACCCAGGTGTTTGCGACCCAGGTCGGTCAGCGCTGCCATGACATCATCAACCACCCGACATTGCCGATTGCGCTATTCGTCGCTCGGCGTCCGGGCACCGAGAGCTACCTGATCGACCTGCGCGACGGCACGCTATTGCAAACCTTGGTGTCGCAGCCGAACCGGCACTTCTACGGTCACGCGGTGATTCACCGGAGCGGTGACTGGTTGTACGCCACCGAGAACGACACCTCCGATCCGGGCCGAGGTCTGCTCGGTGTGTATAAGTTCGAAGGTGAGCGACTGGTGCACAGCGGCGAAATTTCCACCCACGGCGTCGGCCCGCATCAGGTGTCGTGGATGCCCGATGGCGAGACGCTGGTGGTGGCCAACGGCGGTATTCGCACCGAGGCCGAAAGCCGGGTCGAGATGAACCTCAATGCCATGGAACCGAGCCTGGTGCTGATGAAGCGCGACGGCACACTGTTGAGCAAGGAAACACTGGCTCAACAGATGAACAGCGTGCGGCATTTGGGTATCGCCAGTGACGGCACCATCGTCGCCGGTCAGCAGTTCATGGGCGATGCTCACGAGTCCTCGGAGCTACTGGCGATCAAGCGTCCCGGCCAACCGTTCGTGGCGTTCCCGGTGCCCGAGCATCAGTTGCAGGCCATGGGGCATTACACCGCCAGCGTGGCCGTGCACAGCGAACTGCGCCTCGTCGCCCTGACCGCGCCGCGGGGCAACCGCTTTTTTATCTGGGACCTGGACAGCGGTGAAGTACGCCTGGATGCACCGCTTCCCGATTGCGCCGGTGTCGGGGCCGTGGCCGACGGTTTTGTCGTGACCTCGGGTCAAGGCCGTTGCCGGTTCTACGATTGCCGCCAGACAAACCTCGTTGCAAAACCTCTGGAATTGCCTGCGGGGCTCTGGGACAACCACCTTCACCTGATCTGAACACGCAACCTGTAGCAGCTGGCGCAGCCTGCGTTCGACTGCGCAGCAGTCGTGAAATCAGACACCGAGTTGTATCAGACAAACCGCGGTGTCTGGATTACGACTGCTGCGCAGCCGAACGCAGCCTTCGGCAGCTGCTACAGTTGGAATCCCCTTCTCAGTGGGAGTAATGTTCCCGACAGTCTCACCTGATTTTCTCCAAGGAAATGGAAATATGCTGCGCCGCCGCATGCTGATCATGTTGGGTGTTGTCCTGCTAATCGTGCTGGTCCTGGCCGGTTACAAAGCCTTCTCCATCTACACGATGATGCAAGGCTTCTCCGTGCCGAAACCGCCGATCAATGTCGCCGTGGCCACCGCCACCGAACGTCTGTGGCAAAGCCGTTTGCCAACGGTCGGCACCCTTACGGCGCTGCAAGGGGTCGATCTGAGCCTGGAGGTCGACGGCACCGTCAAGGAAGTTCAGTTCGAGTCGGGACAGAAGGTCAAGGCCGGTCAGCCGCTGCTGCAACTCGACAGCGCCGTGGAAACCGCCCTGTTGGCAACCGCCCAGGCCGACCTGGGACTGGCGCAACTGGATTACGGTCGCGGTAGCCAACTGGTGGGCAGCCGGGCTATTTCCAAAGGCGAGTTCGACCGACTCTCGGCGGTATTGCAAAAGAGCCGGGCCACGGTCAATCAGCTCAAGGCGGCGCTGGAGAAAAAACGAATCCTCGCACCGTTCAGCGGGACCATCGGTATTCGTCGGGTAGACGTCGGCGACTACGTGGCCAGCGGCACGATGATCGCCACCCTGCAAGACCTCAGCAGCCTCTACGTTGACTTCTTTGTACCCGAGCAGGACGTGCCGAAGATCACCCTCGGCCAATCGGTACAGGTCATTGTCTCGGCCTACCCGACGGAGACTTTCCCCGGCACCGTCAGCGCCATCAACCCGAAGGTAGAAAGCAGCACCCGCAACGTGCTGGTGCGCGCGACCCTGGCCAACCCCGATGGCAAACTCCTGCCGGGGATGTTCGCCAGCCTGCAAGTGATGTTGCCCGACCCGCAGCCGCACATCGTCGTGCCTGAGAGCGCGATCACCTACACCCTTTATGGCAACTCGCTGTACGTCGTCGCGCAGAAAAAGGCCGAAGACGGCAGCCTCGAAAAAAACGACAAGGGCGAACCGGTTCTGATCGCCGAACGACGCTTTGTCGAAACCGGCGAGCGCCGCGACGGGATGGTCATGATCATCAAAGGCTTGCAGAACGGCGAAAAAGTGGTCACCGGCGGCCAGATGAAACTGGACCACGGCGCGCACATCGCCATCAGCGACGACAAGACCCTAGCCGAGAAGAGCAGTCAGCCGCGCGCTGACTGATCAAGGAATCCCCATGGCTTTTACCGATCCGTTCATCCGCCGCCCGGTGCTCGCCACCGTGGTCAGCCTGTTGATTGTACTGCTGGGCTTCCAGGCCTGGAGCAAGTTGCCGCTGCGCCAATACCCGCAAATGGAAAACGCTCTGATCACGGTGACCACCGCTTATCCCGGGGCCAACGCCGAGACCATCCAGGGCTATATCACCCAACCGATGCAGCAGAGCCTGGCCAGCGCCGAGGGCATCGACTACATGACCTCGGTCAGTCGCCAGAACTTCTCGGTGATCTCGATCTACGCGCGCATTGGCTCCAACACCGACCGCCTGTTCACCGAACTGCTGGCCAAGGCCAACGAGGTCAAGAACCAGCTGCCCCAGGACGCCGAGGACCCGGTGCTGAGCAAGGAAGCCGCCGGCGCCTCGGCGCTGATGTACATCAGTTTCTTCAGCAACGAGCTGAGTAACCCGCAGATCACCGACTACCTGTCCCGGGTTATCCAGCCGAAACTGGCGACCCTGCCGGGCATGGCCGAAGCCGAGATTCTCGGCAACCAGGTGTTCGCCATGCGCCTGTGGCTGGACCCGGTGAAGCTCGCCGGTTTCGGCCTGAGCGCCAGCGATGTGACCAACGCCGTGCGCCAGTACAACTTCCTCTCCGCCGCCGGCGAAGTGAAAGGCGAGTACGTGGTCACCAGCATCAACGCCAACACCGAACTCAAATCCGCCGAGGCCTTTGCCGCGATCCCGCTCAAGGTCAGCGGCGACAGTCGTGTGCTGCTGCGGGACGTGGCACGGGTCGAGATGGGCGCGGAAAACTACAACTCCGTCAGTTCCTTCGGCGGCACGCCCTCGGTGTACATCGGCATCAAGGCCACACCTGGCGCCAACCCGCTGGACGTGATCAAGGAAGTGCGCAAGATCATGCCGGACCTGGAGGCCCAGCTGCCGCCGAACCTCAAAGGCGAAATCGCCTACGACGCCACGCTGTTCATCCAGGCCTCCATCGACGAAGTGTTGAAAACCCTGTTTGAAGCAGTGCTGATCGTGATCGTGGTGGTGTTCCTGTTCCTCGGCGCCCTGCGTTCGGTGGTGATCCCGGTGGTCACCATTCCGCTGTCGATGATCGGCGTGATGTTCTTCATGCAGATGATGGGCTACTCGATCAACCTGCTGACCTTGCTGGCGATGGTATTGGCCATCGGGCTGGTGGTGGACGACGCCATTGTGGTGGTGGAAAACATCCACCGCCACATCGAAGAAGGCAAGACGCCACTAGATGCGGCCATCGAGGGTGCCCGGGAAATCGCCATGCCGGTGGTGTCGATGACCATTACTCTGGCGGCGGTTTATGCGCCGATCGGTTTCCTGACCGGCCTGACGGGGGCGCTGTTCAAGGAGTTCGCCCTGACCCTGGCCGGGGCGGTAGTGATCTCCGGCATTGTCGCCCTGACGCTGTCGCCGATGATGTGCGCCTTGTTGCTGCGCCACGATGAAAACCCCAGCGGCCTGGCCCATCGCCTGGACGTGATCTTCGAAGGCCTCAAGCGCCGCTACCAGAGCGTGCTTCACGGCACCCTCAACACCCGGCCGGTAGTGCTGGTGTTTGCGGTGATCGTGCTGTGCCTGATTCCGGTGTTGCTCAAGTTCACCAAGTCGGAACTGGCGCCGGACGAAGACCAAGGCGTGATCTTCATGATGGCCAACTCCCCGCAGACGGCCAACCTCGACTACCTGAACGCCTACACAGACGAGTTCGTCGCGATATTCAAGGCGTTCCCCGAGTACTACTCCTCGTTCCAGATCAACGGCTTCAACGGCGTGCAATCAGGGATCGGCGGCTTCCTGCTCAAACCCTGGAACGAACGCCACCGGACCCAGATGCAGATCCTGCCCGAGGTCCAGAGCAAGCTGGAAAGCATTCCCGGGCTGCAAATCTTCGGCTTCAACCTGCCGTCCCTGCCGGGCACCGGCGAAGGCTTGCCGTTTCAATTCGTGATCAACTCGGCCAATACCTACGAATCGTTGTTGGAGGTGACGGACCGGGTGAAAAAAAGGGCGATGGAATCCGGCAAATTCGCTTTCGTCGACGTCGACCTGGCTTTCGACAAACCCGAAGTGGTGGTGGATATCGATCGCGCCAAGGCCGCGCAGATGGGTGTGTCCATGCAGGATCTGGGCGGGACGCTGGCGACGTTGCTGGGTGAGGCGGAAATCAACCGGTTCACCATCGAAGGTCGCAGCTACAAAGTCATCGCTCAGGTGGAACGGCCCTACCGCGATAACCCTGACTGGCTGAACCATTATTACGTCAGGAACACCAAGGGCGAACTGCTGCCCCTGTCGACCCTGATCACCGTGACCGACCGCGCGCGGCCGCGTCAGTTGAACCAGTTCCAGCAACTCAACTCGGCGATTCTTTCCGGGGTTCCGCTGGTCAGCATGGGGGAAGCCATCGACACCGTGCGCCAGATCGCCCGGGAAGAGGCACCGACGGGTTACGCCGTCGACTATGCCGGTGTCTCACGGCAATACGTTCAGGAAGGCAGCGCGCTGTGGGTCACCTTCGCCCTGGCCTTGGCTATCATCTTCCTGGTGCTGGCGGCCCAGTTCGAAAGCTTCCGCGATCCGCTGGTGATCCTGGTGACTGTGCCGCTGTCGATCTGTGGCGCATTGATCCCGTTGTTCCTCGGCTGGTCGAGCATGAACATCTATACCCAGGTGGGGCTGGTGACGTTGATCGGACTGATCAGCAAGCATGGGATCCTGATCGTCGAGTTCGCCAACCAGTTACGCAAGGAGAAAGGCCTGACACCTCGCGAAGCGGTGGAGGAAGCGGCGGCCATTCGCCTGCGCCCGGTATTGATGACCACGGCGGCAATGGTGTTCGGCATGGTGCCGTTGATCATCGCCACGGGCGCGGGGGCCGTCAGCCGGTTCGACATCGGCACGGTGATCGCAACGGGGATGTCGATCGGGACGCTGTTCACCTTGTTTGTGCTGCCGTGTATTTACACATTGCTGGCCAAACCCGATAAACCTTAACGTCAAAAAGCAAAAGGCCTCGCAACTGCGAGGCCTTTTATTTGGGCTTCAATCTGTTCAACTCTGTGGCCTCAGTCCCTGAGAAAGTCCGAACATGAACAGTAACAAGTCATGATCGGGTTGAGTGGCCACGGGTGCTTTGGCTACCCGGGGCAACGGACAATGTGCGTCGCCGTGCACGGAACTGAGGACCTGCGTGCGGGGCTGCTCCCAGGCAGCCACCGCCAAAGAAGCAACTGCCAAGGCTCCGGCTAAAAACAAACCTCGTGCAATTTCGAGTTTCATTGCAATAAGCCTTTGATAGCGCTGCCAAACGCCTTGTTATAAAAGTAGACGAGTTTTTTCCAGTCTGTATCGCTGAACGACGAGTGGCGACGCCCTTGCTTCAGGTCATGGGGCGCAGCTGCATAGTGCACTGTCATTCTGTTACCTCTTGCGTAATACATAGACCCGCCACATGGCATAGAGCGGTAAAAAATCCATTTGCCCCTGAATATGGAAACCCGCCTGCTCGAACTCCTTTTCAATCGTAGCAGCCGGTAACACAAATCGAGTCTGGTAACCTTCCTGCCCACGCAGCCTCTCGGCGCGCTTGCGTTTCCAGGCCTTGAAATTGCCGTCTACCCACAACGAAACAATCACGCTGTCGCGGGTGACACGCTCGAATTCACGCAGGATGGTCAGTCGTTGCTCGGCTTCACCGATGTGATGGAGCAGACGCATGCAGAAAATGCTGTCGACCGCGTTATCGGGCAAAGCAATGTCGAATGCAGACGTGTGCAAGGGTTGTACCCTTTTGACCACATCGGCGGGTTGCGTGCGCATGGCAGTCTTGAGCATGGACACCGAGTTGTCGGCCCCGATGATGACACGGTTGTGCTTTTCCGCGAGCAACGGCCAGAAACGCCCGGCACCGCAGGGCAAATCGAGGACCAGGCCAGGTTCACCGGCCAACGCCAGGGCCTTTCGCGCCAGGTGTTCATCGCGCCATTGGGACAGCCGGCGACCGAGCCCCACCTGGTGCTTGCGCACATTTTTCTGTGCGGGTTGATCGTCGTATTTTTCGGAGAAGCCGAGCTTTATCGGGCCAGCCATGACTGCAATCTCCTGAGCTTCTGATGACAACCACCTTAAGTTGCGGGGTGTCAGCGTCAGGTCATGCCTTGGTGAAAATTTCGTCAGGTAAAACCCGGAATCATTTCAGGGTTTTACGGAGCCGATTTATTTTTCAACCCATTCATCGCTTTCTCTGACTCAACTCCACCTGGAAGCGACAACCGTTGGGCTCCATGTTCGTCAGGCTGACACTCCAGCCCTGGTTCTCGCAGATCCGTTGCACCAGCGACAGCCCCAGCCCCAAGCCCTCGCCACGCTTTTCGCTGCCGCGCACGAAAGGCTCGAACATCGCCTCGCGTTTTTCTTCGGGAATGCCTACACCACTGTCCTCGACCACGAACCCCGTATCCGTCAGGGCCAGGCGGATAAACCCATGCTCGGTGTAATGCAGCGCATTGCGCAACAGGTTACCCATCACCGCGTGCAGAAGCGTCGCGTTATAGCGAGTGTCCGGCGGGTTGCCCAACTCGACATTCAACGTCAGGCCCTTGGCTTCGATCGGTTCGCGCCATTGGCAAAGCAACCCGTCGGCCACCTGACTGAGGCTTTGCTGGGGGCCCATGCTGGCGTCTTCATGCTGAGCGCGGGCCAGCATGAGGAAGGTCTGCACCAACTCGCGCATCTCTGCGCAAGCCCGGGCGATCCGCTCGACCTGGGCACGCCCGCGCTGATCGATGCCGGGGTTTTCCAGCAACAATTCACAGGAACTGGCCAACACCATCAATGGCGTGCGCAGTTCGTGGCTGACGTCACTGGTGAACAATCGCTCACGGGTCAACGCCTGACGCAAGCGCCCGAGGGTGGCGTCGAAGGCCACGGCCAGCTCGCCCACTTCATCGGCGGCATAATCCGGCGCCAGTGGCGGTGCCAGGCCCAACAGCTGATCGCGATGGCGCACCTGGCGGGCCAGTCGTACCACCGGCGCCATCACCTTGCGCGCCAGCACCCAGCCCAGAAATACCGCCAGCGCCAGGCTCAGCACGAACCCCACCAGCACTACGGCAAACAGCACCCGTTCACGCTCTTCAAAATCGCTCTGGTCCTGCAACAGCACGTAGCGCCGTCCGTCGACGATTTC
Organism: Pseudomonas sp. Pseusp11; assembly: GCF_047304405.1. NCBI lineage: Bacteria > Pseudomonadati > Pseudomonadota > Gammaproteobacteria > Pseudomonadales > Pseudomonadaceae > Pseudomonas > Pseudomonas sp. Pseusp11. The sequence continues at coordinate 179,883 of NZ_JBGLZF010000003.1, read as the reverse complement.
GACCATGGCGTGATACGACAGATGGTCGCGAAAGACTTCATGAAAACCCGAGTCCAGGTGCCGCAAATCCTTGGGTAACTCAAAGTCGCCCGGCCCGCCGCTGAAATAGAACAACTGGTCCGGCTCTGGGCGGTGGCTCCAGTCCGTCACGCTGTCCATCAGCAACAGGCGTTGCAAATCGCCACCCAGGCCTGACGAAATCAGTTTCTCCTCCACCAGGTGCACGGTCGCGATGATGCCTATCGCGAAGGCTCCCGCGACCAATGCGCTCATCAACGCAAAGGCGATGATGATCCGTTGCGAAAGGCTCTGCTTAAACTCCATCACGGCCCTCGGCCAAGCGGTAACCGACGCCGTGCACCGTGTGCAGCAAGGGTTTGGCGAACGGCTTGTCGATCACCTGGCGCAATTGATGGACGTGGCTGCGCAGGCTGTCGCTGTCCGGGCAGTCGTCGCCCCACAGGGCCTCTTCGAGAATTTCCCGACGCAGCACGTGCGGGCTTTTCTGCATCAATACTGCCAGCAGCTTCAGGCCCACCGGGTTGAGTTTCAGCAGACGGCCTTCGCGCGTTACCTCCAGGGTATCGAGGTCGTAGCTCAGATCGCCGACCTGCAAGGCACGGCGACCGCCACCCTGGGCACGGCGCATGACCGCCTCGATGCGCGCCGCCAGTTCGGACAGGGCAAAGGGTTTGATCAGGTAATCGTCGGCACCGGATTTGAAGCCTTGCAGACGGTCGTCCAGTTGATCGCGCGCAGTGAGCATGATCACCGGCGTATCACGGCGGGCGTCTTCGCGCAGGCGCTTGCACAGGGTGTAGCCATCGATGCCAGGCAGCATGATGTCGAGTACGATCAAGTCGTAATGCTCGGTGGCCGCCAGGTGCAAGCCAGATAAACCGTCCTGCGCGCAATCCACGGTGTAACCTTTGAGCCCCAGATAATCGGCCAGGTTGGCCAGGATATCGCGGTTGTCTTCAACCAATAGAATTCGCATCGGCACCTCCTCCGTATACAGTAACGGCCGTCTTGGCCCGCGCAGCTTAAGGCCAAGTGTGACTCAGGGCTAGGGCGGCCGGTCGTAGAATCGATGCGCTCAACCAAATAATGGTGCTAACAAGTTTTTCACTGTCGGTTCACAACCTGACTACAGCGTTCAAGAGAAACTTTCGCGCGATTGAAATAGGGAATGTAGATAATGGATTGTTTGAAGACGGCGCCAATGCGCCTTCTGCTGCTGGTAACCGGTTCCTGGCTGGTAATTTTTCTCCTGACCCGAAGCGTTCTGCTCCTCACTCACCTGGATGAGGCCGGCAGCGGGCTCCTGTCCGTGTTTGGCATCGGCCTGCTTTATGACCTGGGTTTCATTGCCTACGCGGCGCTGCCCATGGGCCTCTATCTGCTGCTATGCCCGCCGGCCTTGTGGCGCCGCCGTGGCCATCGCTGGTTCCTCCGGGGCCTGCTGACCGTCAGCCTGTTCGCCATGCTGTTCACGTCGGCGGCCGAATGGCTGTTCTGGGATGAGTTCGGTGTGCGTTTCAACTTCATCGCCGTCGATTACCTGGTCTACTCCGACGAAGTGCTGAATAACCTGCTGGAGTCGTACCCGATCGGCAAGCTGCTGAGCCTGCTCGCGGTGCTGGCCGTAGTCCTGAGCTTTGCGCTGCGCAAATACTTCAACGCTGCGCTGGATGCACCATTGCCTGCCATGCGCGGGCGTCTGCTGAATGCGCTCGGCCTGCTGATCGTCGCGGGCCTGAGCGCGCAACTGCTCAGCCAGGATGCGCCACGCGCTCAGGGCGGCAATGCCTATCAGAACGAACTGGCGAGCAATGGCCCGTACCAGTTCTTCGCCGCCTTTCGCAATAACGAACTGGATTACCCGCAGTTCTACAGCACCCTGCCGACCTCCGTCGTCGCGCAACAGATTCGCGCTGAACTGACCGAGCCCAATGCTCGCTTTATCGGCGAGGATCCACAGGACATCCGCCGGATGATCGATAATCCCGGCACCGAACGAAAACCCAACATTGTGCTGGTCACCATCGAAAGCTTCAGTGCCAAGTACATGGGCAGCAATGGCGACGATCGCAACCTGACACCAAACCTCGATGCCTTGCGCAAACAAAGCCTGTACTTCAATAATTTCTACGCCACCGGCACCCGCACCGATCGCGGCCTGGAGGCCATCACCCTGGCCATTCCACCGACGCCGGGGCGCTCGATCGTCAAGCGCGTGGGTCGTGAAAGCGGTTTCGCCAGTCTCGGCCAGCAACTCAGCGCCGTGGGTTACGACAGCGTATTCGTGTATGGCGGGCGCGGTTACTTCGACAACATGAACGCGTTCTTCAGCGGCAACGGCTATCGCGTCGTCGACCAGAGCAGCGTCGATGAATCAGAGATTCACTTCAAGAACGCCTGGGGAATGGCTGACGAAGACCTCTATAACCAGACCCTGAAACTGGCCGACGCCGACTACGCCAGGCAACAGCCGTTTCTGCTGCAGTTGATGACCACCTCCAACCATCGCCCCTACACCTACCCGGATAACCGGATCGATATCAAATCCGGTAACGGACGCGACGGTGCGGTGAAGTACACCGACTTCGCCATTGGTCAGTTCCTTGATCAGGCGCGCAAAAAACCCTGGTTCGATAATACAATCTTCGTCTTCGTTGCCGATCACACGGCTGGCAGCGCTGGCAAAGAAGACTTGCCGATCAGCAACTATCAGATTCCGCTGTTCATCTATGCACCGAAGCTGATCGACGCTCGGGAAACCGCACAGCTGGCCAGTCAGATCGACCTTGCGCCAACGTTGCTCGGGCTGCTGAACCTGGATTACCAGTCGACGTTCTTCGGTCGCAACCTGTTGCAGGACAATCCACTGCCGCCGCGAGTGGTGGTTGGCAACTATCAACATCTGGGCTTGTTCGACGGCAAGGATTTAGCGATCCTGAGCCCGCGTGAGGGTCTGCGTCGCCACGACGATGCACTGACCGACAGTCGCGAATCACGGGCCACCACCGTTGATCCGTTGATCACCCGCGCAATCACTTATTACCAAACTGCCAGTCATGGCTTCAAGCAACAGCTGCTCGGCTGGAAAGCGCCCACGGAGGGCAGCCGCCAAGTCAGCGACCGTTAACCGAATGGCCCCGGGCTGATGCCCCGGGGTTTTTCCATTCATCAGGATCCACCATGTCATCAACCGCTGTCCGTCCCATCTCCCGCCCGCTCAACTTCTGGCTGTATCTGGGAGTGCCCGCCATTGCGGCGATCACCCTGCTGCTGCTCGAATTGACGTCCCTGGACATGGACCTTGCCAAGCTGTTCTATGATCCGGTCGCCGGTGCATTCATCGGGCGCCACAGTTATTTCCTGGAAGACATCCTGCATGACCGGGCAAAGCAAGTGGTCATTGCCTTTTCGGTGTTCTCGATCCTGGGCTTTGTCGGCTCCTTTTTCATTGAAAGGCTCAAACCGTTCAAACGTGAAATGGGTTGCCTGGTGTTGTCTCTGGCGCTGTCAACCTCCTTTGTCACTCCGCTCAAAGCGGCAACGGCGGTGCAATGCCCATGGAGCCTGGAACAATTTGGCGGGCACGAAACCTACAGCGAACTGCTGAGCCCTCGCCCGCATACCGACAAGCCAGGCCGCTGCTGGCCAGGTGGTCATGCGGCGACCGGTTTCACCCTGTTTGCGTTGTTCTTTGTGTTGCGTGACCGACGCCCACGGCTGGCACGCTATGCGTTTATCTTCGCTTTCACGTTGGGCTCGGTGTTTTCCATCGGCCGGATGATGCAGGGCGCGCACTTCTTCTCGCACAACGTGTGGACGGCGGTTTTCTGCTGGCTGTTTTGCCTGGGGGCGTACTACTACATCCTGTACCGGCCAGCCTCCAAGATTGAACAGGCAAACGAGGCAAAACCGGTCAGCGCCTGAACAAAGATCAAAAGATCGCAGGCTTCGCCAGCTCCTACGCGGGGTCGAGTTCCTCTGTAGGAGCTGCCGCAGTCTGCGATCTTTTGAAGGGCAATAAAAAGCCCCGCCTGCTCAACGCAGGCGGGGCTTTTTTATAGGGGTAAGGCTGGCTTACATCATGCCGCCCATGCCGCCCATACCGCCCATGTCTGGCATACCGCCGCCAGCTGCGCCGTCTTTCTTCGGTGCTTCGGCAACAGCGGCCTCGGTGGTCAGGATCAGACCGCCAATCGAGGATGCAGCTTGCAGAGCCGAACGGGTTACCTTGGTTGGGTCCAGGATGCCCATTTCGATCATGTCGCCGTATTCGCTGGTGGCAGCGTTGTAACCGAAGTTACCTGCACCCTGCTTGACCTTGTCGACAACCACGCTTGGCTCGTCGCCGGAGTTGGCAACGATCTGACGCAGTGGCGCTTCGACTGCACGACGCAGAACTGCGATACCGACGTCCTGATCGGCGTTGTCGCCTTTCAGTTCGCTGATGGCTTGCAGGGCACGGATCAGTGCCACGCCGCCGCCAGGTACCACGCCTTCTTCAACGGCTGCACGGGTAGCGTGCAGGGCGTCTTCAACGCGGGCTTTCTTCTCTTTCATTTCAACTTCGGAGCCAGCGCCAACCTTGATCACTGCAACGCCGCCGGACAGTTTGGCCAGGCGCTCTTGCAGCTTTTCACGATCGTAGTCGGACGAAGTGTCGGCCACTTGCTGACGGATCTGGGTCACGCGAGCCTGGATGTCAGCCTCAACGCCGGCGCCGTCGATCACGGTGGTGTTTTCTTTGGACAGGATCACGCGCTTGGCATTACCCAGGTGTTCCAGGGTAGTGCTTTCCAGGCTCAGACCGATCTCTTCGGAGATCACGGTACCGCCGGTCAGAACAGCGATGTCCTGCAGCATGGCCTTGCGACGGTCGCCGAAGCCTGGAGCCTTGACGGCTGCGACTTTAACGATGCCACGCATGTTGTTCACAACCAGAGTCGCCAAGGCTTCGCCTTCAACGTCTTCGGCCACGATCAGCAGTGGACGGCCGGCTTTGGCAACGGCTTCCAGTACTGGCAGCATTTCGCGGATGTTCGAGATCTTTTTGTCGACCAGCAGGATCAGCGGACCGTCCAGCTCGGCAGTCATGGTCTCTGGCTTGTTGACGAAGTACGGGGACAGGTAGCCACGGTCGAACTGCATGCCTTCAACAACCGACAGTTCGTTTTCCAGGCCCGAGCCTTCTTCAACGGTGATCACGCCTTCTTTACCGACTTTTTCCATGGCTTCGGCAATGATGTCGCCGATGGAGTTGTCGGAGTTGGCCGAGATGGTACCTACCTGAGCGATTGCCTTGGTGTCAGCGCAAGGCTTGGACAGGTTCTTCAGCTCTTTGACGATAGCGATGGTCGCTTTGTCGATACCGCGCTTCAGGTCCATCGGGTTCATGCCGGCAGCGACGGCTTTCAGGCCTTCGTTGACGATCGACTGAGCCAGAACGGTAGCGGTGGTGGTGCCATCGCCTGCGTCATCGTTGGCACGGGAGGCAACGTCTTTGACCAGCTGCGCGCCCATGTTTTCGAAGCGGTCTTCGAGTTCGATTTCTTTGGCTACGGAAACGCCGTCCTTGGTGATGGTCGGAGCGCCGAAGCTCTTCTCGATGATCACGTTACGGCCTTTCGGGCCCAGGGTCGCTTTTACTGCGTCAGCCAGAACGTTGACACCGGTGAGCATTTTCTTGCGGGCGGAGTCGCCGAATTTAACTTCTTTAGCAGCCATGATCGATATTCCTTAAATACTTTGTAGTAGCGGGAAAATGAGCGGGGAATCAGCCTTCGACAACAGCGAGAATCTCGTTCTCAGCCATGATCACCAGGTCTTCGCCATCGACTTTCACAGTGTTGCTGCCGGAGTACGGGCCGAACACCACCTTGTCACCCACTTTCACGGACAGTGCACGCACTTCGCCGTTGTCCAGCACTTTGCCTGGGCCTACAGCTAGGACTTCACCCTGGTTTGGCTTCTCAGCAGCCGAACCTGGCAGGACGATACCGCCAGCGGTTTTCTTTTCTTCTTCGCTGCGACGGATAACGACGCGGTCATGCAGAGGACGAAGCTTCATTGTCGATCTCTCCTAATTGTGGTTTTCATCGGCCGGTGTAGTCCCGGCGGGTTTAACAAATCCGGCGGCGCCGGGTGCGGTTCGTCGAGCGAACCGCGGAAGTCTGTCTGGCGCAATTGCCAGAAACCTTGCGGTGACCGTTACATAAGGGCGCGCGAGCCTATTTCAAGGGCCGTGAGCGAAATTTTTACGTCGATCCCCTGAAAACGAACACGGCACCCGAAGGTGCCGTGTCGATGGACATGTTACTTGGAGTCGCGGTGTTCGAACTCGCCTTCGATCACGTTGGGCTCACGGCCCAACGGCTGACGTGGCGCAGGACCGCCCCGCGGCTGAAGGTCATCGGCAAACGCACGCTGGCGCATCGCTTGTTCCTCGGCGCGCTGGCGCATTTTATTGGCCAGCAGTCGACGAGAGATCGGCAGCAACATAATCAGACCCAGTACGTCGGTGACGAAGCCCGGCAGAATCAACAGACCACCCGCCAGGGCCAGCATCAGGCCTTCGAGCATGGTCTGGGCCGGCAACTCGCCGCGGCTCAGGCTTTCACGAGCGCGCAGCGCAGTAGCCAGACCGGCGATACGCAGCACGAATACGCCGAGCATCGAGCCGAGAATGATCAGCAGCAGGGCCGGGAAAAACCCGATCGCCCCGCTGACCTTGACGAATACGAACAGCTCCAACACCGGAAACAGTACAAAGAGCAACAAAAAAGGGCGCATCAAATGGTTCCTCAACGCAAGTAAGCCTTGCCAGTGTTCCTTAGATGACGTCGCCGTTTCGTGAATTCAAGCGTCGGCCACTTGATTTTTCGGCCAATGCTCGGCGTGAGCCAGGAAAACCAAGGCTTCCCGGACTTGTGTCGGCGTATTACAAGGCACTTGAAACGGCAGCCAGTAGAGCCCCTGACCGATGCGCAAGTGCATGCCTTCGCTGTCGATGCCGACCAATTGCGCCGGCACGGTTTTCGGCAGGCCCGCCAAGTCGACATAGTGGGCGATGGCTTTGGCGTGATCGGCATTCATGTGCTCGACCATGCTCACTTCGGCCTTGCCGGCGAACGGGTTGGCGAGGGTCAGTTGGTCGACCCAGTGAATCGCGCCGAAGCCGCCGATGTAACGGTGGCGTACCGGTTTGAGCACCCAGAAATCGAAATCGTGGGCCTTGTGATAGTTCTGCGAATCCGGGAAATAGCGGTAGTAACGCTCGGCTGCCGCTTCGATGGCTGCGGCGTCCGCAAGCTTTTCCCCTTCGGCCAGGTAGGTCAGCCGACCAACGGCTTGCACGTCTTCGGCCTCGCGTTCACCCACCAGCAGCGAGCATTTCGGATCCTTCAGCAGGTTGTGAGTGTGCTGAGCGATGCGGCTGATAAGGATCAGCGGCCGGCCCTGTTCGTCCAGACAGTACGGAACCACGGAGCCAAACGGGAAACCGGGCATCGCTTTGGAGTGCGTCGAGAGCACTCCACGGTATTCCTTGAGAAGCAATTCTCGGGCATGCTTAGCCACTACAACGCTCAATTTATGACTCCTTATATAGATTCCGTCGAAAAAACGGACAGGCGTCTGGGTGAAAGTTCCAGTACGCCACAGGGGCAGTTCTCATGTGCAGCCAGGCCACATCAGGCTCAGATCGAGAGGCCCTCTAGAAGGAGAAACACTCCGATCGGCTATGGGGCTATGCGAATGCAACTCACTGACAAAGTAATCATTATCACCGGCGGTTGCCAGGGTTTAGGCCGTTCCATGGCCGAGTATCTTGCAGGTCGTGGCGCCAAGCTGGCCCTGGTGGACCTGAACCAGGAAAAACTCGACGCCGCCGTCGCCGCTTGCAAGGCCAAGGGTGTCGAGGCTCGCGCCTACCTGTGCAACGTCGCCGATGAAGAGCAAGTGACCCACATGGTCAGCCAAGTGGCCGACGATTTCGGCGCGATCCATGGCCTGATCAACAACGCCGGCATTTTGCGCGACGGCCTGTTGCTGAAGGTCAAGGACGGCGAAATGACCAAGATGAGCCTGGCCCAATGGCAGGCGGTAATCGACGTCAACCTGACCGGCGTGTTCCTGTGCACCCGTGAAGTCGCGGCAAAAATGGTCGAGCTGAACAACAGCGGCGCGATCATCAATATCTCGTCGATCTCACGCGCCGGCAATATCGGCCAGACCAACTACTCCGCCGCCAAGGCCGGTGTCGCTGCGGCGACCGTGACCTGGGCCAAGGAACTGGCGCGCTACGGGATTCGCGTGGCGGGCATTGCGCCGGGCTTCATCGAAACTGAAATGACCCTGAGCATGAAACCTGAAGCGCTGGAGAAAATGACCTCCGGGATCCCGCTCAAACGCATGGGCAAACCCGAAGAGATCGCCCAGTCGGCGGCCTACATTTTCGAGAATGACTACTACACCGGTCGGATTCTGGAGCTGGATGGCGGGTTGCGTATCTAAAGCAAGATCAAAAGATCGCAGCCTCGCTTCGCTCGACAGCTCCTACAAATGGATTGGCTTACACCTGTAGGAGCTGTCGAGCGAAGCGAGGCTGCGATCTCTTTTCAGCGATTTAATCGTCGCTGACGGTGATGTTCGGCATCGCCGGCGTCGCAGCTTCCTGCAACACGATCCGCGCGCCGACATGGCGGGCCAGTTCCTGATAAACCATCGCAATCTGGCTGTCGGGCTCGGCGATCACCGTTGGCTTGCCGCCATCGGCCTGTTCGCGGATCAGCATCGACAGCGGCAACGAAGCCAACAGTTCGACACCGTACTGGTTGGCCAGCTTCACACCACCGCCCTCACCGAACAAATGCTCGGCATGCCCGCAGTTGGAGCAGATGTGCACGGCCATGTTTTCGACCACGCCCAGCACCGGGATGTTGACCTTGCGGAACATTTCCACGCCCTTGCGCGCATCCAGCAATGCCAGATCCTGCGGGGTGGTCACGATCACCGCACCGGCCACCGGGACTTTTTGCGCCAGGGTCAACTGGATGTCGCCGGTGCCTGGCGGCATGTCGATGACCAGGTAATCCAGGTCGCCCCAGGCCGTTTGCGTGACCAGTTGCAACAAGGCGCCGGACACCATCGGCCCACGCCAGACCATCGGCGTGTTGTCGTCGGTCAGGAACGCCATGGACATCACTTCGACGCCATGGGACTCGATCGGAATGAACCATTTCTGATCCTTGACCTGAGGGCGGGTGCCTTCAGGGATGCCGAACATGATGCCCTGGCTCGGACCGTAAATGTCCGCGTCGAGAATCCCCACCTTGGCGCCTTCACGAGCCAGCGCCAGCGCCAGGTTGGCGGCCGTGGTGGACTTGCCCACACCGCCCTTGCCAGACGCCACGGCTACAACGTTCTTGACGTTGGCTAACCCCGGAATCTGTGCCTGGGCCTTGTGTGCGGCAATCACGCTGGTGATCTCGACGCGGGCAGTGACCACGCCGTCCAGGCCCTCGATGGCCAGCTGCAACAACTGCGCCCAGCCACTCTTGAACAGACCGGCGGCGTAACCCAGCTCCAGCTGGACGCTGACGCGATCGCCCTGGATATCGATGCTGCGCACGCACCCGGCGCTGACCGGGTCCTGGTTCAGATAAGGGTCGGTATATTGGCGAAGGACGGCTTCCACCGCTGCGCGATTGACGGCGCTCATGGGCAACTCCGATAGCAAGACTGGAAAATCAGGCGGGTATCCTAACCGTTCTGTCGCCTGGACGGGATGCTTTCAGAATATGACAAATATCTTATGGCCGGCGGGTACAAAGGTCCGTGGAGGCTGGCCGTGGGGGTGAAAAATATGCGCCGGCGCTTTATAGTGGCCGACCTCCGTTTCATCAAGTAGCCGAGCCCCATGTCCGAGCCACGCAAGATCCTCGTCACCAGCGCCCTGCCCTATGCCAATGGTTCGATCCACCTCGGCCATATGCTGGAATACATCCAGACCGATATGTGGGTGCGCTTCCAGAAGCATCGCGGTAACCAATGCATTTATGTCTGCGCCGACGACGCCCACGGTTCGGCCATCATGCTGCGCGCAGAAAAGGAAGGCATCACCCCGGAACAACTGATCGCCAACGTCCAGGCTGAACACAGCGCCGACTTTGCCGAGTTCCTGGTGGACTTCGACAACTTCCACTCCACTCACGCCGAAGAAAACCGTGAGCTGTCGAGCCAGATCTACCTGAAGCTGCGCGACGCCGGGCACATCGCCACGCGCTCGATCACGCAGTATTTCGACCCGGAAAAGAAAATGTTCCTGGCCGACCGCTTCATCAAGGGCACTTGCCCGAAATGCGGCACCGAAGACCAGTACGGCGACAACTGCGAAAAATGCGGTGCAACCTACGCGCCGACCGACCTCAAAGATCCGAAGTCGGCAATCTCCGGCGCCACGCCGGTGCTCAAGGATTCCCAGCACTTCTTCTTCAAGCTGCCGGACTTCCAGGAAATGCTGCAAGCCTGGACCCGCAGCGGCACGTTGCAAGAGGCCGTGGCCAACAAGATCGCTGAATGGCTGGACGCCGGCCTGCAGCAGTGGGACATCTCCCGCGATGCGCCGTACTTCGGCTTCGAAATTCCTGATGAGCCAGGCAAGTACTTCTACGTGTGGCTGGACGCGCCGATCGGCTACATGGCCAGCTTCAAGAACCTGTGCAACCGTACGCCTGCACTTGATTTCGACGCGTTCTGGGGCAAGGACTCCACCGCCGAGCTGTACCACTTCATCGGCAAGGACATCGTCAACTTCCACGCCCTGTTCTGGCCAGCGATGCTCGAAGGCGCCGGTTTCCGTAAACCGACCGGCATCAATGTGCACGGCTACCTGACCGTCAACGGTCAGAAGATGTCCAAGTCCCGTGGCACCTTCATCAAGGCCCGGACCTATCTGGATCACCTGTCGCCGGAATACCTGCGCTACTACTACGCGGCCAAGCTGAGCCGTGGCGTCGATGACCTGGACCTGAACCTCGAAGACTTCGTGCAGAAGGTCAACTCCGACCTGGTCGGCAAAGTCGTCAACATCGCCAGCCGTTGCGCCGGGTTCATCAACAAAGGCAACGCTGGCGTGCTGGTGGCCGGCAACGCCGCGCCGGAGCTGACCGAAGCGTTCCTGGCCGCAGCACCGAGCATCGCCGAAGCTTACGAGGCGCGCGACTTCGCCCGGGCCATGCGCGAAATCATGGGCCTGGCCGACCGTGCCAACGCCTGGATCGCCGACAAGGCACCGTGGTCGCTGAACAAACAGGAAGGCAAGCAGGATGAAGTCCAGGCCATCTGCGCCTTGGGCATCAACCTGTTCCGCCAACTGGTGATTTTCCTCAAGCCGGTGCTGCCGCTGCTGGCCGCCGATGCCGAGGCGTTCCTGAACGTCGCACCGCTGACCTGGAACGACCACGCCACCTTGCTCAGCAACCATCAGCTGAACGAGTTCAAACCGTTGATGACCCGCATCGACCCGGTAAAAGTGCAAGCCATGACCGACGCCTCGAAAGAAGACCTGACCGCCAGCCAGACCGACACCGGCGAAGCTGCCGCGCCTCAAGGCAACGGCGAACTGGCCAAGGATCCGCTGTCGCCGGAGATCGAATTCGATACCTTTGCCGCGGTCGACCTGCGCGTCGCCCTGATCCTCAAGGCCGAAGCCGTCGAAGGGGCCGACAAACTGCTGCGCCTGACCCTGGACATCGGTGACGAGCAACGCAACGTGCTCTCCGGCATCAAGAGCGCCTACCCGGACCCGGCCAAGCTTGAAGGTCGCCTGACCATGATGATTGCCAACCTCAAGCCGCGCAAAATGAAATTCGGCGTCTCCGAAGGCATGGTGATGGCAGCCGGACCTGGTGGCGAAGAAATCTACCTGCTGAGCCCCGACAGTGGCGCCAAGCCAGGTCAGCGCATCAAGTAAGGTCCTGCGCTAAACCGATCCCACAGTCGTGCCCGGCGCGACTGTGGGATTTTCATATCTGGCCCACCCTCCTTCCTTGCCGGATAATGCCTAATCTCTTTTTAGAGAGTTCTTTTTAGAGAGCCCTTTCTAGAGAGCCCCTTAAGAAAGCCCTGTTCTTACCGGCACGATCATGACCGAACTGCTTCTTACGCTTATCAGCGCTGCCCTGATCAACAACCTCGTGTTGCACTGGCCGCTGGGCGTCGATCCGGTACTGGGCAGCGAGCGGCGACAGGTGCATGCATTGGGCATCGCGACGACGTGCCTGATGCTGATCGTCGGCACGCTCGGCCATGCGCTCTACTACTGGCTGCTGGTGCCGCTGGGGCTGACGTCGCTGCGACTGTTCGCATTCCTGCCGCTGAGCGTTCTGCTGATCGGCCCACTGCTGAAGCTGCTTCCACGGTTATTCGCCAAGCTTTCATTCGAGGGTCTCTGGCCTCTGCTGCTGGGCAATGCCGGCGTGCTTGGGCTGACGTTGCTCAATACTCAGGACGACAAGGGACTTTTCCACGCCATAGCCCTGAGCCTCGGTGCCGGGCTGGGTTTCTGGCTGGTGCTGAGCCTGTTCAGCGACTTGCGCCAACGCACACTCGATAACGATGTCCCCCTGCCCTTTCGCGGCCTGCCGATCGAATTGATCGGCGCCGGATTGATCGCGGTGGTTTTTCTCGGATTCAGCGGGCTGATCAAAACATGAGTCTGATTCAACGCATCGATGCCCTCTTGCCGCAGACCCAATGCGGCAAGTGTGGCCACCCTGGATGCAAACCGTACGCCGAAGGCATCGCCAGCGGCGAGCCGATCAACAAGTGCCCACCGGGCGGCAGCGAAACCATCGCGGCCCTCGCCGAGCTGCTGAAAGTGCCGGTGCTGGAACTGGACGTCAGTCGCGGCTCGGCACCAGCGCAAATCGCGTACATCCGCGAGGCTGAATGCATCGGCTGCACCAAATGCATTCAGGCCTGCCCGGTCGACGCGATTGTCGGCGCGGCGAAATTCATGCACACGGTCATCGTCGACGAATGCACCGGTTGCGACCTCTGCGTGGCGCCCTGCCCGGTGGATTGCATCGAGATGCATCCGCTACCGCTGGCCACGCTGCCGATTGTCGGTGGCCTGGCGTTCAGCCTGGAGGAGCAACAGGCCCGGGCCGCCAAGCGCAATCGTGCGCGCCGTCGCTTCGAACAGCGCAATGCCCGCTTACACCGCGAAGAGCAACAGAAACTCGCCGAACGCCAGGCCCGCGCCCAACGTGCCGTGCAGCACAGTGAAGTGACGCTCGACCCGGTTCAGGCCGCGCTGGAACGCGTGCGCGCACAGAAGGCCGCCAATGCCGATGCGGCGCTGAAAAAGGCCAAGGTCGATCTGGCGATGAGTCGGGCGCAGCTGAACAAATCGCTCAAGGCCTTCGGGCATCCACCGACCTTCGAACAGCAATCGCAACTGATCGTGTTGCAACAACAGTTCGAAGCCGCCGAACAGGCGCTGTTGCTGCTGGAAAGCAGTGCGCCGCAAGTCGCTGCGACACCGACTCCGGCGAACGATGCCGAGCTGAAAAGGGCGAAGATCCAGTTGGCCATGCGCCGCGCCGAACTGAAAAAGGCTCAAACAAGCGAAGCGTCGGCCGAACAGATCGCAGCGTTGCAACATGCGCTCAGCGAAGCCGAGCGGCAGGTGGATGCCTATGCCGCCCCTTGAATCGGTGGACGAACGCCTTCAGCAGGCCATGAAGCTGGTGTTGCTGGCCACCCTGCCGGGAATGCTGATGTTGTTCTGGCTGTACGGTTGGGGCGTGTTGATCAACCTGATTCTGACGGCAGCTACCGCACTGGCCGTCGAAGCAGCGGTGTTGCAGCTGCGCAAGCAACCTGTAAAACCGACAGTGAGCGATGGCAGTGCGCTGGTCAGCGCGACCCTGTTGGCCCTGGCCTTGCCGCCTTATTGCCCGTGGTGGCTGACGGTCAGCGCTGCGGCATTCGGACTTTTTTTCGGCAAGCACCTGTATGGCGGCGTCGGCAGGAATCCGTTCAACCCGGCGATGCTCGGTTTCGCCCTGGTTTTAGTGACATTTCCCCAGCAAATGACCCATTGGCCGTCGTCCCATGGCATGGACTTGCTCGCAGGCCTGCAACAAGTGTTCGGCTTCAGTCTCGGCCAGACGCCAGACGCGTGGGCCCAGGCCACCGCGCTGGACAGCCTGCGAATCAACAAAAGCCTGACCATGGACGAACTGTTTGCCGGCAACCCGGCATTCGGCCATTTCGGCGGCCGGGGCGTGGAATGGGTCAACCTGGCCTTCCTGGCCGGAGGCGCATTTCTGCTGCAACGGAGAGTGTTCAGCTGGCATGCGCCGGTCGGCATGCTCGCCAGCCTGTTCGTCATCAGCCTGTTGTGCTGGAACGGTTCGGGCTCCGATTCCCATGGCTCGCCACTCTTCCATCTGCTCACCGGCGCGAGCATGCTGGGTGCCTTCTTCATCGTGACGGAACCGGTATCCGGCGCGAAAAACCCCACGGCCCGGTTGCTGTTCGGCGCCGGAGTGGGGCTGCTGACTTACCTGATCCGCACGTGGGGCGGCTATCCCGACGGGGTGGCCTTTGCCGTCCTGCTGATGAACCTCTGTGTACCGGCGCTGGAGCGGTTTGCCGCCTCCAGGCAAGCGCAGGTTAGCCCATGAACCGAGCGACAAGCGTTGTGACCCTGGTAGTACTGGCAGTCCTGGGGACAGGCGCGACTTACCTCGTGCAGCACACCAGCGCCGCACGCATTGCCGCCGAGCAACGCCTGATCGACAGCCGCAATTTGCTGGATCTGCTAGCGCCCGACAGCTACGACAATCAGCCACTGGAACACCCCCTCAGCGTCGAAAACACTCGCCTGCCCAACAGCATGCTGCTGAGTGGCTACCTGGCGTCCAAGGCCGGCCAACCGAGCGCCGTGTTGCTGCGCAGCCAGACACTGGGCTACGCCGGCGCCATCGATTTGCTGATCGCCATCGACCCGCATGGCAAGTTGCTGGGGGTCAAAACCCTCAAGCAATCGGAAACCCCGGGGCTGGGCGGCAAGCTCGCCGACTGGCCCAATGCCTGGCTGCAAGTGTTTACCGGCAAGTCTCTAGGCGAACCAGGCGACACGGGCTGGGCCTTGAAAAAGGACCAAGGGCAATTCGATCAGATCGCCGGCGCGACCATCACCTCAAGAGCGGTGATCAATGCCACTCACGATGCATTGCGCTACTTCGACGAACACCGGCAATCGCTGATCGGGAGCAGTGCCCATGAATAAGTCATCAACCCTGCAGAACTCGCTGATGCTTGCGCCGCTGATCGGCGTCACTGATTCGTTGGTAACGGCCCTGGGCCTGTGGCTGACGTTCGCTCTGGTGCTCAGTGTTTATGACGTGAGCATGGGTATCTTGCGCTCACGACTGATTCCGGCAACCCATTTACTGGCCTGCCTCCTGCTGGCTGCCACACTGACCAGTTGTGTAGAACTCGCCACACAAGCCTGGTCGCTTCAATGGCACCAGCATCTGGGGTTCTATACCGGATTGATCGCCTTGCAATGCGTGGTGCTGGAACATAACGGTTTTTTCCAGGGCACAAGGCGTGACCGCCTGCGCCTGTGCGGCCTGTTCGGCGCCTTGATGATTGGCCTGGGCCTGCTGCGCGAGCTCATCGGCAACGGGACACTGGGTAGCCATCTGCCCTGGCTGACCGGTGCCATGCAACCGGACTGGCAAGGTTGGGTGCTCACCGCTGACGGTGGCTTGCGCTTGGCCACGCTGGCCCCCGGCGGGTTTATTCTGCTGGGGCTGCTGATCGCCGCACGTCAGGCCTGGACCCGCCCCTCCCCCACATTGACCTCCTTCGAGGAAACGCATCGCCCATGAATGCCGCAAAACGTCTGGAAATTTTCCGCAGGTTTCACGAAGACAATCCTGAACCGAAGACCGAGCTGGCCTATTCCTCGCCGTTCGAACTGCTGATTGCCGTGATTCTCTCGGCGCAATCGACCGATGTCGGCGTCAACAAGGCCACCGCCAAACTGTTTCCGGTGGCCAATACGCCGGCGGCGATTCATGCCTTGGGCGTTGAAGGATTATCGGAGTACATCAAGACCATCGGCCTGTATAACAGCAAAGCAAAAAACGTGATCGAAACCTGTCGCTTGCTGGTAGAGCGCCATGGCGGTGAAGTACCGCAGACCCGCGAAGCGCTGGAAGCGTTGCCCGGCGTCGGCCGCAAGACCGCCAATGTGGTGCTCAATACCGCCTTTCGTCAGTTGACCATGGCCGTGGACACCCACATTTTCCGGGTCAGCAACCGTACCGGCATTGCTCCGGGCAAGAATGTGGTCGAGGTGGAGCAGAAACTGATGAAATTCGTGCCGAAGGAGTATCTGCTCGACGCCCATCACTGGCTGATTCTCCATGGACGCTACGTTTGCCTGTCCCGCAAGCCACGTTGTGGCAGCTGCCGGATCGAGGACTTATGCGAATACAAGCAAAAGACCTCGGACGATTGAGGCTCTATTAGTTTTCTTGATTAGCCGATTGAAAAAATCTTTTTTACCCGCCGGGAAATTGTCGATATAAGGAGCGCCAAAGGCAGTCTTAGCCTGGAGTTAACCTTATGAGCACTGGCAAAGAGCAATTGGACGTAGAAGACGACTTCACCCCCGTTGAGGCCGATGACGCAGAACCGGTGGTGGAAGTAGCGAAGACCAACCTGAGCAAACGCCGCACCATCGACAATCTGCTGGAGGAGCGCCGACTGCAAAAGCAATTGGCCGATTACGATTTTGACCTATGACACCTAAAAGCCTCCCGAAACGGAGGCTTTTTACTAAGTGCCCATCCCCGACAAACGCCCGCTCATCGCCCCTCGTCAAACGCTGGCGTACTCATACCAGGCCATTACGTTGAGCCAATTCAATAAGATCGACCAGTGAGCGAGCATTGAGCTTCAGCAACAGGCGAGTCTTGTAAGTACTGACGGTTTTATTGCTGAGGAACATTCCATCGGCGATTTCCTTGTTTGTCTTTCCTCGGGCCAACTGCTGCAGGACCATCATTTCCCGCCCGGACAACCGATCTACCATGTCGGCTTCACTGGCATTCCCAAGACTGGAGCGCACAGTATGCAGCGCCTGATT
Source organism: Pseudomonas sp. Pseusp11 (assembly GCF_047304405.1). NCBI lineage: Bacteria > Pseudomonadati > Pseudomonadota > Gammaproteobacteria > Pseudomonadales > Pseudomonadaceae > Pseudomonas > Pseudomonas sp. Pseusp11. Next base: position 162,692 of record NZ_JBGLZF010000003.1, on the reverse strand, counting down.
AGGAAAGTAGCTATAACCTGACAGTACGGCCTTTATTGCACTGAGCAACTCAGTAAGATCCTGTTGTTTACAGACATATCCGGCGGCACCCGATTGCATACAACGCATGGAAAAATGCCCTGGAGCCTGGGACGTCAATATCAGCACTTTAAGAGGCATCGCCGCCGATGTCAGGCGCGCGATAACTTCCAGCCCATCCAGTTTTGGTATTCCAATATCCAGGATGACAATATCCGGCATAAGTTCACGGGCAATTTGTAATGCATCCACGCCATTATCTGTTTCTGCAATGACTTCGTAGCCATGACGCTCCATTAGCATACGTACCGCAAGACGAATGACGGGGTGATCATCCACGATCAGCACTTTATTCATGGGCAAGTCCAATTTTCGCTGTTCGAATTTTTAGAGCCCGCACCATAGCCTAGTCGTTTCACCCATGGCATGCCGTCCCCCTCGACCACTCGCACCGAGAGACATCACCTACAAACAACACGGATTATTCCTACAAGAAATCATTGCACACGATGAGCCAGTGACTTTATTGGCCGAACACTGCTAAACGCTTCGACAGTTTCTTTGTAACAATTCACACCCAAAAAAACAGGGTTCAACGCCCTTGGTCCGACAGACCGCGACTATTAAGCTACCCTTAAAGGTAACGAGTATCTTGCAGAGTCTTACATAGCCCGGCCCAAACTGCTGGAAAAATCCTTACACACAGCAACACTTCACAAGTAAAACAAACCCACACAACTTCAAAACAAATAAACAGCCATACACAGCTCCAGAACAATGCAGTTACTATATCAATCTCAACCACACAACAGAAAGAAACTTAAAATAATAAAAACAAAAAAAACACTCATACACACACCAGCAAAACACGCTCTATAAACCAACAGAGAAAAAGATAATATCCAATGAGTAAAAAACATGATAAAACTCAAAAAAAGAATCACCAACCCCATGACAATAATTGCAATATTTGCAGCACTGTCCGAAACATCAGCCGCTGTATCACTGCCCTTTCTTGACAACAAGGAGAGAGAGCTCTATGTCTGGTTTCTAATCAGCTTTCCCTTTTATTTGCTTTTTCTTTTCTTCGCCACACTTAACTTCAATTATCGGTCGCTTTACGCGCCCTCCGATTTCGAGAAGGGAAAGCATTTTATAAAAGTCCTGGACAACGCTGATCAGTCGGGAAACAGCACTTCCAGAGTATCGCCTGAACGCTCGGCCCAACACCATGTGCAGCTGCCCGCACCGCTAAAGGATCTGCACATCATTGATGCACGCTGGATAACCAAAAATATGGCGTTCAGCGCCCTGATGGAGAGTATCCAGCACGCTCCGGATAATCCTGCACAAGTGATCGTATTTCTCACATGCGCCGATTCGGAGGTAGTGCTGAAGGACAGCGCACCCAAACATTGGAAACAACTAAAGAAACGCAGCAACGCAACGTTCTGTATTTCTTACAATTTGAGCTCACATGACGTGACGATCATGGGCTAGGTTTTGACCCGTCGCACAGAGCAAGGCAGCCCTTGAAGTGAGATCAAAGGCAGGCAGCAGAAGGAACGGTTGGAAGAAACAAGCAGAAAGCGAAACGTAATATGCAGCAGCCCTTTTTCAGAACTGTGGCCTTGTCATCGACAAGGCCACAGCTCCATTACCGCATCAAAGGTCTCAGAACAGCTTGCGGCCTTTGTTCGCCGCGATACGCATGCGCAAGGCATTGAGCTTGATGAAGCCCGCCGCATCGGCCTGGTTGTAGGCGCCGCCATCTTCCTCGAAGGTCGCGATATTGGCGTCGAACAACGACTCGTCGGACTTGCGTCCGGTGACGATCACGTTGCCCTTGTACAGTTTCAGGCGCACTACGCCGTTCACGTGGGCCTGGGAAGCATCGATCATCTGTTGCAGCATCAGACGCTCTGGGCTCCACCAGTAACCGGTGTAGATCAGGCTGGCGTATTTAGGCATCAGCTCGTCTTTGAGGTGAGCCACTTCGCGGTCCAGCGTGATCGATTCGATCGCACGGTGAGCGCGCAGCATGATGGTGCCGCCAGGCGTCTCGTAGCAGCCACGGGACTTCATGCCCACATAGCGGTTTTCGACGATGTCCAGACGGCCGATACCGTGTTCGCCACCGATACGGTTCAAGGTCGCCAGCACGGTGGCCGGGGTCATTTCGACGCCGTCCAGTGCAACGATGTCGCCGTTGCGGTAGGTCAGTTCCAGGTACTGCGGTTTGTCGGGAGCGTTCTCCGGGGAGACGGTCCAGCGCCACATGTCTTCTTCGTGCTCGGTCCAGGTGTCTTCCAGCACGCCGCCTTCATAGGAGATGTGCAGCAGGTTGGCATCCATCGAGTACGGGGATTTTTTCTTGCCGTGACGCTCGATCGGAATCGCGTGCTTCTCGGCGTAGTCCATCAGCTTCTCACGGGACAGCAGGTCCCATTCGCGCCATGGAGCGATCACTTTTACGCCTGGCTTCAAGGCGTAGGCGCCCAGTTCGAAACGAACCTGGTCGTTGCCCTTGCCGGTCGCGCCGTGGGAAATGGCGTCAGCACCGGTTTCGTTGGCGATTTCGATCAGGCGTTTGGCGATCAACGGACGAGCGATGGAAGTACCCAGCAGGTACTCGCCTTCGTAAACGGTGTTGGCGCGGAACATCGGGAATACGAAATCACGCACGAATTCTTCGCGCAGATCGTCGATATAGATTTCTTTTACGCCCATGGCCTGTGCCTTGGCGCGGGCCGGTTCGACCTCTTCGCCCTGACCCAGGTCAGCGGTGAAGGTCACTACTTCACAGTTATATGTATCCTGCAGCCACTTGAGGATCACCGAAGTGTCCAGGCCGCCGGAATACGCCAGAACGACCTTGTTTACGTCCGCCATGCCATCACTCCACGGGGTTCTACGGAAAGCTGTCAAGTCTACCGCTCATGCAGGATAATTTACAGAGGCGCGACAGCTTATGACGACGAAGCGACAGATTATGTCGAGCGAGCGACGAATTCAGCAGGTTCAGGAGGTCGTCGCGCTGCTCGCGGCGGCGGTGGCTTGAGGCGCCGGTTTTTCGGTCGGTGCGACCCGTTCGAGGCGTACGGCAACCCGGCGATTCTTAGCCCGGTTGGCGGCATTGTTGTTGGGCGCCAGCGGATAGCGCTCACCGTGAAAACGCAGGGTGATCTGCGATTCCTGCACACCATTGGCCTTGAAGAAATCCATCACCGCCAGCGCCCGGCGTCGTGACAGTTCACGGTTGGTCAGGCGGTTGCCACTGTTGTCGGAATGGCCGTCGAGTTCAATGTGGTTGACCGTCGGATCGGCCTTCATGAACTCCAGCATGACCTGCAACTGGGCCTTGGCCCTGGCATCGAGATCGATACCCTCCCCCGGAAAGCCGACCTCGGATTGCTTCACTTGCTCGAAATTCTGTGGCAACAACTTGGCCACGCAACCCTGATAGTCACCGTAGGCCTTGTTGAACTTGACCGGCAGCAGACGCACTTCAGACACCCGACCGTCGCCCGATGAGTGTCGAACGACCGGGCTGCGCCCCTCCATCAACCCGCTGATCAGGCGCCCGGCCTGCACTTGCGAGCTGTTGAACAGTACGTTGCCACTACCGATTCTCACCGACCCCAGGTTTATGTCGCCACGCCCCGGCTGCCATGGCGCAGCCGCCGCCAGCAAGGTCGCGGAACCCCCACCGATCATTGAGTTGTAGGCCTTCAGACGAAATGTCGCCTGCTCGCCGGCGCGACGCACAAACTCACCCGAACCGAAATCGGTGATCGGTTGAGTCAGGCGGCATTCGAATTTGTCACCTTCGACCGTCCACTCGATGCTCTCCAGGCGAGTCTGGAAAGTGAGCGCCATCGCGGGAAGGCTGGCAAACACACTGAGCAAGGCTAAATAACGCTGGCGCACGGGAGGCTCCACTGGCTTCTACGACAAAAAGACCGACACACATATTCACGGCCTGCCTGTTGGGTATCGGAAGCTTGTCGTAAAACTTGATAGCGAGTGCCTGGAAGAGTCTTTTCCGGTAGCATTCCCCTGAGTTTGACCCGCCTGGAATTCCCTCATGTCCGACCGCCTGACCCTGCTGCGTCCCGACGACTGGCACATTCATCTTCGCGATGGTGCCGTGTTGACCAATACCGTCGCGGATGTCGCGCGCACCTTTGGTCGCGCCATCATCATGCCCAACCTGGTACCTCCGGTGCGCAACGCTGCTGAAGCCGATGGCTATCGCCAGCGGATTCTCGCCGCACGTCCGGCCGGCAGCCGTTTCGAACCGCTGATGGTTCTGTACCTGACCGACCGCACCCAGCCCGAAGAAATTCGTGAGGCCAAGGCCAGCGGTTTCATTCACGCCGCCAAGCTGTACCCGGCCGGCGCGACCACCAACTCGGACTCTGGCGTCACCAGCATCGACAAGATTTTCCCTGCACTGGAGGCCATGGCCGAAGTCGGGATGCCCTTGCTGGTTCACGGTGAAGTCACCCGTGGCGATGTCGACGTTTTCGATCGGGAAAAAATCTTCATCGATGAGCACATGCGTCGCGTGGTCGAGCGTTTCCCGACGCTCAAAGTGGTGTTCGAACACATCACCACCGCCGATGCCGTGCAGTTCGTCAACGCGGCTTCGGCCAACGTTGGCGCCACCATCACCGCGCATCACCTGCTGTACAACCGCAACCACATGCTGGTAGGCGGGATTCGGCCGCACTTCTACTGCCTGCCGATCCTCAAGCGCAATACCCACCAGGAAGCCCTGCTCGACGCCGCCACCAGTGGCAGCGACAAGTTCTTCCTCGGCACCGACTCGGCTCCCCATGCCCAGCACGCCAAAGAAGCGGCTTGCGGTTGTGCCGGTTGCTACACCGCTTATGCCGCGATCGAGATGTATGCCGAAGCCTTCGAACAGCGTAATGCGCTGGACAAGCTCGAAGCCTTCGCCAGCCTCAATGGCCCGCGTTTCTACGGTCTGCCGGCGAACACCGATCGCATCACCCTGGTCCGCGAAGAGTGGACCGCCCCAACCAGCCTGCCATTTGGCGAGCTGACCGTTATCCCGCTGCGCGCCGGTGAAAAACTGCGCTGGCGCCTGCTGGAGGAACACGCGTGAGTGAAGACCATTTCGACGACGAACAGGACGGTCAAGGCGGTGGAGGTGGTCCTCGTCATCCAATGGCTGCCAGATTCCGTGGTTACCTGCCGGTTGTCGTCGACGTAGAAACCGGTGGCTTCAACTCGGCCACCGACGCCCTGCTGGAAATTGCTGCAACCACCATCGCCATGGATGAAAAAGGGTTTGTGTACCCCGATCACACCTACTTCTTCCGGGTCGAGCCATTCGAAGGCGCCAACATCGAAGCAGCAGCCCTGGAGTTCACCGGGATCAAGCTCGATCACCCGTTGCGCATGGCAGTGAGTGAAGAAGCGGCGCTGACCGATATCTTCCGTGGCATTCGCAAGGCCCTGAAGGCCAACGGTTGCAAACGGGCGATTCTGGTCGGCCACAACAGCAGCTTCGACCTGGGTTTCCTCAACGCGGCAGTCGCGCGCCTGGACATGAAACGTAACCCGTTTCATCCGTTCTCCAGCTTCGACACCGCGACCCTTGCCGGTCTGGCCTATGGCCAAACCGTACTGGCCAAGGCCTGTCAGGCAGCGGACATCGACTTCGACGGTCGCGAGGCTCATTCGGCTCGCTACGATACCGAGAAGACCGCTGAGCTGTTCTGCGGCATCGTCAATCGCTGGAAACAGATGGGCGGCTGGGAAGACTACAACGACTGAGTCTGGTCGCCGGTTTATCCCGCCCATAAAAAAACCGGCCTCAGTGAGGCCGGTTTTTTATTGCCGGACGCCTGGCTTACAGCGCAGCAGCGTGCTCGGTCAGGTATGCCGCAACGCCTTCTGGCGAAGCGTTCATGCCTTTGTCGCCTTTTTTCCAGTTGGCAGGGCAAACTTCGCCGTGCTCTTCGTGGAATTGCAGAGCGTCGACCAGACGGATCAGCTCTTCCATGTTACGGCCCAGCGGCAGGTCGTTGATGATCTGCGAGCGGACAACGCCTTTGTCGTCGATCAGGAACGCACCACGGAAAGCCACGCCGTCAGCGGACTGAACGTCGTAAGCCTTCATGATTTCCTGCTTGATGTCAGCAGCCATGGTGTAACGAACCTGGCCGATACCGCCATTGTTCACCGGGGTGTTGCGCCATGCGTTGTGGGTGAAGTGCGAGTCGATCGAAACGGCGACCACTTCAACATTGCGTGCCTTGAAGTCAGCCATGCGGTTGTCCAGAGCGATCAGCTCGGACGGGCAAACGAAGGTGAAGTCCAGTGGGTAGAAGAACACCAGGCCGTATTTGCCTTTGATGGCCGAGGACAGGGTGAAGCTGTCTACGATTTCGCCATTGCCGAGTACGGCCGGTACGGTGAAGTCAGGGGCTTGTTTGCCTACGAGTACGCTCATTGGATATCTCCTGGTGTAATAACGTTGAAGAACAGGGCTCATGCCAGCCTGTCACCCTCAGGCGACAGCCCTGTGACACGAACCTCCTTCGCAAAAGGCCGACCATCATACACCGCGTTTTTCGCCTGTCCTTAGCGGTTTTTTTCTGACGGGCAAAATGGCCGCTGCTATATTTTTTTCACAAGGCGCGAGAGGAAACCGTTCGTCAGTCAAAGGCCCTCATGACAAAAACCCTTCAGAAACCACTTTGACAATCATTCTCGTTAACATTAAGATCCATCGCAATTGAGTCACAACCAGCGACGGTTCTCACTTATGTATGTCTGCCTCTGCACCGGCGTCACCGACGGTCAAATCCGCGATGCAATCTATGAAGGTTGCTGCAGCTACAAAGAAGTCCGTCAGGCTACCGGCGTAGCCAGCCAATGCGGCAAATGCGCTTGCCTGGCCAAGGAAGTAGTGCGTGAAACACTGGGCAAACTGCAAACGGCCCAGGCGGCGATCCCCTACCCCGTAGAATTTACAGCCGCATAACTACCGTATTTCGAAGAACCGGACTTGATGTCCGGTTTTTTTATGTCTGAAAATCAATCGCTTAGGCCCTAGACGCGGAACACAAACATTCTTATTCCGATTAATTTTCATTTAAGTTTCAATAACTTAGGTTTGACACTGTTAATTACGCGGCTCAAACTCTGCCTTATATACAGCTAATACAGGGCAGGACTCCCACCATGAAAGGCGACGTTACAGTCATCCAGCATCTCAACAAAATCCTTGCCAATGAACTGGTCGCGATCAATCAGTACTTCCTGCATGCGCGCATGTATGAGGATTGGGGCCTGAACAAGCTCGGCAAGCACGAGTACCACGAATCCATCGACGAGATGAAGCACGCTGACAAGCTGATCAAGCGCATCCTGTTCCTTGAAGGCCTGCCGAATGTCCAGGACCTGGGCAAGCTGCACATCGGCGAACACACCAAGGAAATGCTTGAGTGCGACTTGAAGATTGAGCGCGACGGCCATGCCGACCTGAAAGTCGCTATCGCTCATTGCGAAACCGTCGGCGACTTCGGCAGCCGTGAACTGCTCGAAGACATTCTTGAATCCGAAGAAGAACATATCGACTGGCTGGAAACCCAACTGGGCCTGATCGATAAAGTCGGTCTTGAGAACTATCTGCAATCGCAGATGGGCGAAGAGTAAGCTCTACGCCGCTAACCCCGACGCAATAAAAAGCCCCGCTCTCTTTATAGAGGCGGGGCTTTTTACATGCTGAAGATCAAAAGATCGCAGCCTGCGGCAGCTCCTGCGGGAACCGAATCAGGCTTCGGTCTTGGCAGCGGCGGCTTTGGCGGCGGCGTCTTTGATCAGTGCCTGCAACGAACCGTCGGCAGACATTTCAGTCATGATGTCGCTACCACCAACCAGCTCACCGGCAACCCACAGTTGTGGGAAGGTTGGCCAGTTGGCGTACTTTGGCAGGTTGGCGCGGATTTCCGGGTTCTGCAGGATATCCACATAGGCAAACTTTTCACCACAGGCCATGACGGCTTGGGCGGCTTTCGCGGAGAACCCACACTGCGGGGCATTCGGCGAGCCTTTCATGTAAAGCAGAATGGTGTTGTTGGCAATCTGCTCTTTAATCGTTTCGATGATATCCATGGAGCACCTCGGCTGAACTTTCCGACTCAGTGGTCGGCACGGTGGCGCATTGTAACGGAAACCCGAGCGCCATGCTCGGCCTCCCCGACAGACATGTTCACGCCGCCGCCACGGTCACCGGAACGCCGTTCAATGCCGCGTTGCCCGACAACTCATCGAGCTGACATTCGTCAGTCAGGTCATTGGCGCTGGAACCTGGCTGGCCACTGGCAATCGTCATCTGCACGCCCGGTCGCGCATGGCCCCAACCGTGGGGCAGGCTGACCACTCCTTTCATCATATCGAGGCTGGCGACCACTTCAACCTCGATCACGCCGACCCGCGAACTGACGCGTACCCGCTGCCCATCGCTGAGCCCGCGGCTGGCCAGGTCGTCCGGGTGCATCAGCAGTTGATGGCGCGGCTTGCCCTTCACCAGGCGGTGATAGTTGTGCATCCACGAGTTGTTGCTGCGCACATGGCGGCGACCGATCATCAGCAACTCATCGGCGGCTGGTGCTTGCAACGCCGCAAAGCGCGCCAGATCGGCGAGGATCTCCACAGGCGCCGCCTGGACGCGCTGATTGGCCGTCTTCAGACGAGGCGTCAAATTGGGCTTGAGCGCGCCGAGATCGACACCGTGAGGGTGATCGAACAAGGTTGCCAGCGACAGTTTGTGCTCTGAAGCATCGCCATACAGGCCCATCCGCAGCCCCCGGTCGATCATCTGCGCCGGCGCAATGGTCGGTTTCAGCTCCTTGCCGGTCTTCACCGCAAAGGCCTTGGCCAGCCCCACGAAGATCTCCCAGTCATGCAACGCGCCTTGTGGTTTGGCGAGAATCGCCCGGTTGAAACGGGTGACGTTGCGCACCGCGAACATATTGAACGTGGTGTCGTAATGATCGTTTTCCAGCGCCGAAGTCGACGGCAGGATCAGGTCGGCATAACGCGTGGTTTCATTGATGTACAGGTCGACGCTGACCATGAACTCCAGTCCGTCCAGCGCCTGCTCCAGCTGTCGGCCATTGGGCGTGGACAGCACCGGATTACCCGCCACGGTAATCAGCGCACGGACCTGCCCTTCCCCTTCGGTGAGCATCTCCTCGGCCAGCGCCGACACCGGCAACTCGCCGCCGTATTCAGGACGCCCGGACACGCGGCTTTGCCACAGATTGAAATGGCCGCCCGACGTGGACGCCACCAGGTCCACCGCCGGTTCGGTGCACAACGCACCGCCGACACGATCAAGGTTGCCGGTCACCAGATTGATCAATTGCACCAGCCAATGGCACAGAGTGCCGAAGGCCTGGGTCGAGACGCCCATGCGGCCATAGCAGACCGCCGTCGGGGCTGCCGCGAAGTCCCGCGCCAGTTGACGGATCTGTTCGGCGGGTACTGCGCACAGCGGGCTCATGGCCTCGGCAGTGAAACCTGCGATCGCCTTACGCACTTCATCCAGACCATCGACCGGCAAATGACTGTCGCGGGTCAGGCCTTCAGCGAATAACGTGTTGAGCAGCCCGAACAGCAGCGCCGCATCGCCACCAGGGCGCACGAACAGATGCTGATCGGCAATCGCCGCCGTTTCGCTGCGGCGCGGATCGACCACCACCACTTTGCCGCCCCGGGCCTGAATCGCCTTGAGGCGCTTCTCCACATCCGGCACGGTCATGATGCTGCCGTTGGAGGCCAGTGGATTGCCGCCCAGGATCAACATGAAATCGGTGTGATCGATGTCCGGGATCGGCAACAGCAAGCCGTGGCCGTACATCAAATGACTGGTCAGGTGGTGGGGCAACTGATCGACCGACGTCGCGGAAAACCGGTTACGGGTTTTCAACAGGCCGAGGAAATAATTGCTGTGGGTCATTAACCCGTAGTTGTGCACGCTGGGGTTGCCCTGATAGACCGCCACCGCGTTCTGCCCGTGACGCTCCTGAATCGCCGCCAGGCGTTCGGCTACAAGGCTGAACGCATCTTCCCACTCGATAGGCTGCCACTCGCTACCCACTCGCTGCATCGGCTGACGCAGGCGGTCCGGATCGTTCTGAATGTCTTGCAGGGCCACCGCCTTGGGGCAGATATGCCCACGGCTGAAGCTGTCCTGAGGGTCGCCCTTGATCGAGGTGATCTGCACGCCGCTGCCTTCGACCTCGGTGGTTTCGATGGTCAGGCCGCAGATGGCTTCACACAGGTGGCACGCACGGTGATGGAGAGTCTTGGTCATGGCCAGTCTCTGTTTTGTTCTGGGCGGGCAATGTCGGCCGCGGGAACAAAACTATGGCGCGTGACTTGCCACCGCGCCAGCGACGTTCGTCTTGTGAATCGACGACCATCAGGCCGGCCGATGGCAGCAAGGGGATCAGTTCGGCGGCTGACTCGGCGGCGCCTGCAGCTGGATTTCCTCGATGGTTTCGATCTGCTCGTGGGCGACATGCACGCCGGTGAGCTCGCCGATCAGCCGCCAATGCTCGTCGAGCCCGGCACTGATGGTGGCCATGCGGTCGATCATGCGACGGCCAGCCGCCTTGGTGACTTCGTCTTCACTGCGTAACAACTCGAAAGACATCGAGGTCATGGAAGCAGTGAGGTGGGTCAGAGAGCGAGCCGTGAGGCCGAGTAGCTCCATCAATAACTGTTCTTTCGATTCCATTCCTGAGGCTTCCTGCGTCGCTCGTGCTTTAGTTATAACCCAGCACTTTGCATTAGCAAATGTTTCAGAGCAGACACATTGCCCGCCAAAGGCTCGAATGACAGGTCAAAAACCGACTGCCAATATGTCGCCCGCGCCCTGTCTGATTGCCAAGCCCGGCGAGCCCAGTGTACAAATGCTCAGCTGCTGTCAGGAAACAGGCTTCAAAAGCGCTACCTCAGTCACCCCGTAGCCTCTCTGAAATCCTCTAAACACCGTAGCCTATTGGAAAAACGCGACATTTAATGTCAATATCGCGCCTTCCCCTATTTCGTCGCCCCGTGCGGCTTACGCCGCAGGTCTCGCCCGTTTTTCAGTTAAACAAGGCTTTGAGTATCTGCGGTCTGTTGCAAAAAGGTAGTCAATGATGAGCGCAAGGCACTTTCTCTCCCTGATGGATTGCACGCCCGAAGAGCTGGTCAGCGTGATCCGTCGAGGCGTTGAGCTCAAGGACCTGCGTAACCGCGGCGTACTGTTCGAGCCTTTGAAAAACCGCGTCCTGGGGATGATTTTCGAGAAGTCCTCGACCCGTACCCGTATTTCGTTCGAAGCCGGCATGATCCAGCTCGGTGGCCAGGCGATCTTCCTGTCGCCGCGCGACACTCAGCTGGGCCGTGGCGAACCGATCGGCGACGCCGCCATTGTCATGTCGAGCATGCTCGATGCAGTGATGATCCGTACGTTTTCGCACAGCACTCTGACCGAATTCGCCGCCAATTCGCGAGTCCCGCTGATCAACGGCCTGTCCGATGATCTGCACCCGTGCCAGTTGCTGGCCGACATGCAAACCTTCCTCGAACACCGCGGTTCGATCCAAGGCAAGACCGTGGCCTGGATCGGCGACGGCAACAACATGTGCAACAGCTATATAGAAGCGGCGATCCAGTTCGACTTCCAGCTGCGCATCGCCTGCCCGGAGGGTTACGAACCCAACCCTGAATTCGTGGCCAAGGCCGGCGATCGGGTAAGCATCGTCCGCGATCCTCAGGAAGCCGTGCGCGGCGCGCATCTGGTGAGCACCGACGTCTGGACCTCCATGGGCCAGGAAGAGGAAACCGCCAAGCGCCTGAAGCTGTTCGCACCGTTCCAGGTCAACCGTGCCCTGCTCGACCTGGCCGCACCGGACGTGCTGTTCATGCATTGCCTGCCGGCCCACCGTGGCGAGGAAATCAGCCTCGACCTGCTCGACGACCCGCGCTCGGTGGCCTGGGATCAAGCCGAAAACCGTCTGCATGCACAAAAGGCCCTGCTCGAGTTTCTCGTCCCACCTTCGTACCATCACGCATGAGCCAGCCATTACTGCTGAACCTGCGCAATCTGGCCTGTGGTTATCAAAACCAGCGGGTTGTGCAGAACCTCAACCTGCATTTGAATGCCGGCGATATCGGTTGCCTGCTGGGCTCTTCGGGCTGCGGCAAAACCACCACTCTGCGGGCCATTGCCGGTTTCGAACCGGTGCACGAGGGTGAGATCCAGTTGGCGGGCGAGACCATCTCCAGCGCCGGTTTCACCCTCGCCCCGGAAAAACGCCGGATCGGCATGGTGTTCCAGGATTACGCGCTGTTTCCGCATTTGAGCGTGGCCGAGAACATCGCCTTCGGGATCCGCAAGCATCCGCAAAAGGATCGCGTCACTGAAGAATTGCTCGAACTGGTCAACCTGAAAAACCTCGGCAAGCGCTTTCCCCATGAGCTGTCCGGTGGCCAGCAGCAGCGGGTTGCACTGGCCCGCGCCCTGGCGCCGGAGCCGCAACTGTTGTTGCTCGATGAACCGTTCTCCAACCTCGACGGTGAACTGCGACGCAAGCTCAGCCATGAAGTACGCGACATTCTCAAGGCTCGCGGCACCAGTGCGATTCTGGTGACCCACGACCAGGAAGAAGCCTTCGCGGTCAGCGACCATGTCGGTGTTTTCAAGGAAGGTCGCCTGGAGCAGTGGGACACGCCCTACAACCTCTATCACGAACCGCTGACACCATATGTGGCCAGTTTCATTGGCCAGGGTTACTTCATTCGCGGTCAGTTGAGCAGCCCGGAGTCGGTGCAGACCGAGTTGGGGGAATTGCGCGGCAATCGTGCCTACACCTGGCCGATCGGTGGCGCCGTGGACGTATTGCTGCGTCCGGACGATATCGTCTATGCACCGTCCAGCCCACTGAGGGCGCAGATTGTCGGCAAGAGCTTCCAGGGTGCATCAACGCTGTACCGCTTGCAGTTGCCTACGGGCGCACAGCTGGAGTCGATTTTCCCGAGTCATGCCGATCATCTGGTCGGTGCTGAAGTCGGCATTCGGGTGGCGGCGGAACATCTGGTGCTGTTCCAGGCCTCCGGCAGCACAGCGGCGCAGATTCCGACGATCGAGTCCGGGGTTCGGCGCTACAGCGCCGCCAGCTGAACAATGCGGACATAGGTGGGAGCTCGCTCCCACCTATTGGATTTTCGTTTAACCCAGCATTAGCGTTCCGCTCGCGACCAGCGTCGCATTCCCGCCAATACTCACCCGATCCCCTTCCAGCCGGCAGAACAACTCCCCGCCCCGCGCCGAGCACTGATAAGCCGTCAGACTCGACTTGCTCAAGCGTTTCGACCAGTACGGAATCAGGCTGCAATGGGTTGAACCGGTCACCGGGTCTTCGTTGATGCCGATCGCCGGGGCAAAGTAGCGCGACACAAAGTCATGCTTGTTGCCTTTGGCTGTCACGATGGCGCCCGGCCACGGCAGTTTCGCCAGGGCGATCATGTCCGGCTGACAATCGAGCACCGCCTGCTCGGACTCCAGCACCACGAACAATTCCTTCGAGCCCAGCACATCGACCGCCTCGACGCCCAAGGCGCGCTCGACATCCCGGGTCACGCCCACTTCCGACGGCACGACTGCCGGGAAATCCAGCCACAAGCGCCCACCCTCTCGGGTGACACTCAACGGGCCGGACTTGCAGATGAAGTCCAGTCGCTCGACCGGTTCTTTATAGAGTTCAAACAGCACGTAGGCACTGGCCAGGGTCGCATGGCCACATAATGGGACTTCAGTGGTCGGGGTAAACCAGCGGATGCGCCAGACATAACCTTCACGCACCAGGAACGCGGTTTCGGCGAGGTTGTGTTCGGCGGCGATTTTTTGCATCAGCTCATCATCGAGCCAGCTGTCGAGCCGGTAAACCATCGCCGGGTTGCCACTGAACAGCCGATCACTGAACGCATCGATCTGATGAAACTCAAGCTGCATGGCACTTCTCCCTTTCTTCAGGTCGCCGAGCATGAAGTCTGGCATAGCCCTTCACCAGTGACAGAACGAACCAATTTCCACCATACAGCGCCGGGTTGTAAGCCCAAGACCTTTTGCTCAGGCACGACCGATATCGGCGAACTTCGCCTGGGTGTGTTCGGCCAACACGGCAGGCGCCAGTTCGACTTCCAGACCGCGCCGCCCGGCGCTGACGAAGATGCTGGAAAACGGCTGGGCCGAATGATCGATAAACGTGCGCAGGCGCTTCTTCTGCCCGAGCGGGCTGATACCGCCCAACAGATACCCCGTCGAACGCTGCGCGGCGGCAGGATCGGCCATTTCAACTTTTTTCACGCCTGCAGCCTGCGCCAGCGCTTTCAAGTCCAGACTTCCGACGACCGGCACCACCGCTACCAATAACTCCCCCTTCTCGCTGGCCGCCAGCAACGTCTTGAACACCTGCGCGGGATCCAGGCCCAGTTTTTCCGCGGCCTCCAGACCATAGGACGCTGCCTTCGGATCATGTTCGTAACTGTGCACGCGATGTTCGGCACGAACTTTTTTCAACAAATCCAATGCGGGGGTCATGACAGCTCCAGACTTGGCGGCAGAAGAAAAATACTGCGCAGGATTCTAGGTCATTGATCGATAAAAGGCTCTATTGCGCTGCTATTTCCAAGGATTGGCCGGGCTTTCGGTCGTTCGTCCACACGCCTCTCGCCAGATGAACGATGCGATCATTCACAGGACTAATAGTTTAAATATGACTGATGGTTCACTTTCGACCTTTGACAGCAGTGCTTCTTGTCTATATTTTTTCGAATGTGAACACAGCACGAACGTCTCACCGCAGCACCCGGCAGTAAGCCGAGCACAGGATGGGGATCCTGCCTCGGTGAAAATCGCGCTTTGACCTCGATGGAAAAGCGCCAGACAACAACAAAAACGAGGTTTTCAATGACAACTGCGTTACAACAACCGTCGCTCTCGAGCCAATGCATGGCCGAGTTTCTGGGTACTGCACTGCTGATCTTTTTCGGTACCGGCTGCGTTGCCGCGCTCAAGGTGGCGGGTGCCAGCTTCGGTTTGTGGGAAATCAGCATCATCTGGGGGGTTGGCGTCAGCATGGCGATCTACCTCACCGCCGGCGTTTCCGGTGCGCACCTCAACCCTGCCGTGAGTATCGCGCTGAGCATTTTCGCTGACTTCGAAAAGCGCAAACTGCCTTTCTATATCTTCTCCCAGGTCGCCGGTGCCTTCTGCGGGGCATTGTTGGTTTACACGCTGTACAGCAACCTGTTCTTCGATTTCGAACAAACTCACCAAATGGTTCGTGGCACCGAAGCCAGCCTTGAATTGGCCTCGGTGTTCTCCACCTTCCCGAACCCTGCCCTGTCCACGGGCCAGGCCTTTCTGGTTGAAGTGATCATCACCGCCATTCTGATGGGCGTGATCATGTCGCTTACCGACGACAACAATGGCCTGCCCAAAGGACCGCTGGCGCCGTTGTTGATCGGCCTGCTGATTGCCGTGATCGGCAGCTCGATGGGGCCGCTGACCGGTTTCGCGATGAACCCGGCCCGCGACTTCGGTCCTAAACTGATGACTTTCTTCGCAGGCTGGGGTGAAATTTCCTTCACTGGCGGACGCGATATCCCGTACTTCCTGATTCCGGTTTTTGCACCGATTGTCGGTGCCTGTCTCGGTGCTGCGGCTTATCGCGGGCTGATTGCCCGTCATCTGCCCGGCGCCATACCTGCTACAAAGGACGCAACACTGGCCATTGACGGCAAACCAAGAACGTCTTGAAACCGTTGGCGCGTGATCCTGCCCATTTTGGTCCCGCGCCTGACTTCACTTCCTTATTTCGTCCAAGGCAATCGACATGACCGACATTCAGAATAAGAACTACATCATTGCCCTCGATCAGGGTACGACCAGCTCCCGCGCGATCATTTTCGACCGCGACGCGAACGTGGTCTGCACCGCCCAGCGTGAATTCGCACAGCATTACCCGCAAGCCGGCTGGGTCGAACATGACCCGATGGAAATCTTCGCCACCCAAAGCGCCGTGATGGTCGAGGCCCTGGCTCAAGCCGGCCTGCATCACGACCAGGTCGCGGCCATCGGCATCACCAACCAGCGCGAAACCACCGTGGTCTGGGACAAGACCACTGGCCGCCCGATCTACAACGCGATCGTCTGGCAGTGCCGCCGCAGCACCGAAATCTGCCAGCAGCTCAAGCGCGATGGCCACGAGCAATACATCAGCGACACCACGGGCCTGGTCACCGACCCGTACTTCTCCGGCACCAAGCTCAAGTGGATCCTCGACAATGTCGAAGGCAGCCGTGAGCGGGCGCGCAAGGGTGAACTGCTGTTCGGCACCGTCGACAGCTGGCTGATCTGGAAATTTACCGGCGGCAAGGTGCACGTCACCGACTACACCAACGCCTCGCGCACCATGCTCTTCAACATCCACACGCTGGAGTGGGACGCGAAGATGCTGGACGTCCTCGACATCCCGCGCGAGATGCTGCCGGAAGTTAAGTCCTCGTCCGAAATCTACGGCCACACCAAAAGCGGCATCGCCATTGGCGGTATCGCCGGCGACCAACAGGCCGCCCTGTTCGGCCAAATGTGCGTCGAGCCAGGCCAGGCGAAAAACACCTACGGCACCGGCTGCTTCCTGCTGATGAACACCGGCGACAAAGCAGTGAAGTCCAAACACGGCATGCTGACCACCATCGCTTGCGGCCCGCGTGGCGAAGTGGCCTATGCGCTGGAAGGCGCGGTGTTCAACGGTGGCTCCACCGTGCAGTGGCTGCGTGACGAGTTGAAAATCATCAACGACGCCCACGACACCGAATACTTCGCCAACAAGGTCAAGGACAGCAACGGCGTGTACCTGGTGCCAGCCTTCACCGGCCTGGGTGCTCCGTATTGGGACCCGTATGCCCGTGGCGCGTTGTTCGGCCTGACCCGTGGCGTACGCGTGGATCACATCATTCGTGCCGCGCTTGAGTCGATTGCCTACCAGACCCGCGATGTTCTGGACGCCATGCAGCAGGATTCCGGCGAACGCCTGAAAGCCCTGCGCGTGGACGGCGGCGCAGTGGCGAACAATTTCCTGATGCAGTTCCAGGCCGACATCCTCGGTACTCAAGTCGAGCGTCCGAAAATGCGCGAAACCACTGCGTTGGGCGCTGCTTACCTGGCAGGCTTGGCCTGCGGTTTCTGGGGCAGCCTGGACGAGTTGCGCGGCAAGGCGGTGATCGAGCGCGAGTTCGAACCGGCGCTGGACGAAACCGCGAAGGAAAAACTCTACGCCGGCTGGAAAAAAGCCGTCAGCCGCACTCGCGATTGGGAACCGCACGAAGGCGCTGAATAAGCCACGGACCGGACTCGTATCCGGTTGTAACTGGTAGGGAGCGGATTCCTGCGGCATCATGGGCAAATTTTGCACGGCAGCCCAAAGGAAGCCCCATGAATCTGCCTCCCCGTCAGCAGCAAATCCTTGAACTGGTCCGCGAACGCGGCTATGTCAGCATCGAGGAAATGGCCCAGCTGTTCGTCGTTACACCGCAAACCATCCGCCGCGATATCAATCAACTGGCGGAAGTGAATCTGTTGCGTCGCTATCACGGTGGCGCAGCCTACGACTCCAGCGTCGAAAACACCGCCTACGCCATGCGCGCCGATCAGATGCGCGATGAAAAGCAGCGTATCGGCGAAGCCATTGCGGCGCAGATTCCCGATCACGCCTCGCTGTTCATCAATATCGGCACCACCACCGAATCCATTGCCCGGGCGCTGCTCAACCACAGCCACCTGAAAATCATCACCAACAACCTGCATGTGGCCTCGATGCTCAGCGCCAAGGACGACTTCGACGTGCTGCTGACCGGTGGCAACGTACGGCGTGACGGTGGTGTGGTCGGTCAGGCCAGCGTCGACTTCATTAACCAGTTCAAGGTCGACTTCGCCCTGGTCGGCATCAGTGGTATCGATGAAGACGGCAGCTTGCTGGATTTCGACTATCAGGAAGTGCGGGTATCCCAGGCGATCATCGCCAACGCCCGACAGGTGATTCTCGCGGCGGACTCCAGCAAATTCGGGCGCAACGCCATGATTCGCCTGGGGCCGATCAGCCTGATCGATTGCCTGGTCACCGACCAACCGCCTTCGCCGGCCCTGGCGCAGTTGTTGAGCCAGCACAAGATCCGGCTGGAGGTCGTGTAAGCACATCCCCCCTGTGGCGAGGGGGCTTGCCCCCGTTCGGCTGCACAGCAGACGCCAATCAGACAACATGTTCGTCCTGAAATACTGCGGTTGCCGGTTTTAGGGCTGTTTCGCAGCCCAGCGGGAGCAAGCTCCCTCGCCACAAAAGCACTCCCCACCATCATTCAATGTTCGAAAATTTTCCTTTAACCGCCCTTCGATCAGTATTTTCAATCGAAGCTGACTGGTCGTGGGCGTCTTTATGGGCTAGTATTTTCGCAAATGAACATTAATGTTCGAATTCAAATATAGAAATCCAAAAAAACCGAGGCCAGCCGATGCCCACTTCTACCTTGCCTACGCCCCCTCTCGCCGAGGTCTACGATATCGCCGTCATTGGTGGTGGGATCAATGGCGTGGGGATCGCAGCGGATGCCGCCGGTCGCGGCCTTTCGGTGTTCCTTTGCGAAAAGGATGATCTGGCCAGCCACACCTCGTCAGCCAGCAGCAAGCTGATCCACGGTGGCCTGCGCTACCTGGAGCATTATGAATTCCGCCTGGTGCGCGAAGCCCTGGCCGAGCGCGAAGTGCTGCTGGCCAAGGCGCCGCACATCGTCAAACAGATGCGCTTCGTGCTGCCCCACCGCCCGCACCTGCGTCCGGCCTGGATGATCCGCGCCGGCCTGTTCCTTTATGACCACCTCGGCAAACGGGAAAAACTCGAAGGCTCGAAAAGCCTGAAGTTCGGCCCGGACAGCCCGCTGAAAAGCGAAATCACCAAAGGCTTCGAATATTCCGATTGCTGGGTCGATGACGCACGCCTCGTCGTACTGAACGCCATGGCCGCCCGCGAGAAAGGTGCCCACGTTCATACGCAAACCCGCTGCGTCAGCGCTCGTCGCACCAAGGGCCTGTGGCACATGAACCTGGAACGCGCCGATGGCAGCCTGTTTTCGATCCGCGCCAAGGCACTGGTGAACGCTGCCGGCCCATGGGTCGCCCAGTTCATTCGTGACGACCTGAAGATGGAATCACCGTACGGCATCCGTCTGATCCAGGGCAGTCACCTGATCGTGCCAAAACTGTACGAAGGCGAACACGCGCACATTCTGCAAAACGAAGATCAGCGCATCGTCTTCACCATTCCGTACCTGAACCACTTCACCCTGATCGGCACCACCGACCGCGAGTACACCGGCGACCCGGCAAAAGTGGCGATCACTGAAGGCGAAACCGATTATCTGCTCAAAGTGGTCAATGCCCACTTCAAGAAACAACTCAGCCGCGCGGACATCCTGCACAGCTACTCCGGCGTTCGTCCGCTGTGCAACGACGAATCCGACAACCCGTCGGCCGTCACCCGCGACTACACCCTGGCATTGTCGGGCTCTGGCGAAGAAGCGCCGTTGCTGTCGGTATTCGGCGGCAAGCTGACGACCTACCGCAAACTGGCCGAGTCGGCGCTGGCGCAACTGGCCCCGTACTTCACGCACATCAAGCCAAGCTGGACCGCCACCGCGCCCCTGCCCGGTGGCGAAGACATGACGACTCCGCAGGCATTGAGTTCGCGGATCCGCGACAAGTTCGACTGGATCCCCACCGAAATCGCCCGTCGCTGGTCCACCACTTATGGCAACCGCACCTGGCGCATGCTCGAAGGCGTGGAAAACCTCGGTGACCTGGGTGAACACATCGGCGGCGGCCTCTACACCCGCGAAGTCGACTACCTGTGCAGCGAAGAATGGGCGACCACCGCCGATGACATCCTGTGGCGCCGCAGCAAGCTTGGGCTGTTCACCACTGCGGCGGAACAGCAGAAGCTCAAGGATTACCTGAACAAGCTCGAACAGAACCGCAGCAAGATCGAAGCGGCCTGATCGGATATCCGGTTAAACCAAAGCCCCTGAATCTCACGATTCAGGGGCTTTTTCATACCCCGTGATCCATTCGGTTTTCCGAACGCGACTTGTCGGTCGGTTCGGTAAACCGGATCGCCCGACAACAATTTCTACGCCATAAATATTTAATACCCTTAAAAATCAACAACTTGTTCCATATCGCCCGGTCTGGCACGAGTCATGCTCTACACTCTCGGACGAATGTTTGTTGTGCTACTCCTTCAAGAGCCGTCAGGCATTCGAAGCACCAAAAAGGGCCGATGAACTGGCTCCATATAAAAACAATGTCGAGGAAAATTTGATGCGCATCGTTCCCCATCTCCTGGGCGCAGCCATTGCTGCCGCTCTGATTAGCACTCCAGTTTTCGCCGCCGAACTCACCGGCACACTGAAGAAGATCAAAGAGTCCGGCACCATCACCCTCGGGCATCGTGACGCTTCCATTCCGTTTTCCTACATCGCGGACGCTTCCGGCAAACCGGTTGGCTACTCCCACGATATCCAGCTGAAAATCGTCGAAGCCATCAAGAAAGACCTGGACATGCCCAACCTCCAGGTCAAATACAACCTGGTGACCTCGCAAACCCGTATCCCGCTGGTGCAGAACGGCACCGTGGACGTCGAGTGCGGTTCCACCACCAACAACGTCGAGCGTCAGCAACAAGTTGACTTCTCCGTCGGCATCTTCGAAATCGGCACCAAGCTGCTGGCCAAGAAAGACTCGCCTTACAAAGACTTCGCCGATCTGAAAGGCAAGAACGTCGTGACCACCGCCGGCACCACGTCCGAGCGCATCCTCAAGTCGATGAACGCCGACAAGCAGATGGGCATGAACGTGATCTCCGCCAAAGACCATGGCGAATCCTTCCAGATGCTGGAAACCGGCCGTGCCGTGGCCTTCATGATGGACGACGCCTTGCTGGCCGGTGAAATGGCCAAGGCCAAGAAGCCGGATGACTGGGCCGTGACCGGCACACCACAGTCCTTCGAAATCTACGGCTGCATGGTTCGCAAGGGCGACGCGCCATTCAAGAAAGCCGTCGACGACGCAATCATCGCGACCTACAAGTCGGGCGAGATCAACAAGATCTACGACAGATGGTTCCAGTCGCCGATTCCACCAAAAGGCCTGAACCTGATGTTCCCGATGAGCCCCGAGCTCAAGGCCCTGTTCGCCAATCCGACCGACAAAGCGGCTGACGAAAAGAAATCCTGATTTCTGACTAACCTTATCCCCTGAAAAGGCCTCTGCCCTTTCAGGGGTTGTCACTCCCTGCTGGCATTTTTGGAAACACTCGAACCGGTGGCTGTCGAGCCGTTCGCGTGTGCCTGTGCGTCATGCTCAGGCGGGAACGGAGCTTCCCCAGGCGGGCACTTGTACATCGATCGAATCCGAGGGGAGACCCTAATGAATTACAACTGGGACTGGGGCGTGTTCTTCAAGTCCACCGGCGTGGGTAGCGAAATTTATTTCGACTGGTACCTCTCCGGTTTGGGCTGGACCATCGCCATCGCCGTCGCCGCCTGGATCATCGCGCTGCTGCTGGGCTCGATCCTGGGCGTCATGCGCACGGTGCCGAATCGCATCGTATCGGGCATCGCGACCTGCTACGTCGAACTTTTCCGTAACGTGCCGCTGCTGGTTCAGCTGTTCATCTGGTACTTCCTGGTGCCCGACCTGCTGCCGCAAAACCTGCAGGACTGGTACAAGCAGGACCTGAACCCGACCACCTCGGCCTTCCTCAGCGTCGTCGTGTGCCTGGGCCTGTTCACCACGGCTCGCGTTTGTGAACAAGTGCGCACCGGTATCCAGGCGCTGCCCCGCGGCCAGGAATCCGCTGCCCGCGCCATGGGTTTCAAGCTGCCGCAGATCTACTGGAACGTGCTGCTGCCCCAGGCTTATCGCATCATCATTCCGCCGCTTACCTCGGAATTCCTGAACGTGTTCAAGAACTCCTCCGTCGCGTCGCTGATTGGCCTGATGGAGCTGCTCGCGCAGACCAAACAGACCGCCGAGTTCTCCGCCAACCTGTTCGAAGCCTTCACCCTGGCCACGCTGATCTACTTCACGCTGAACATGAGCCTGATGCTGCTGATGCGCGCGGTCGAGAAAAAAGTCGCCGTACCGGGCCTGATTTCCGTAGGGGGTAAATGATGGAATTCGACTTCTCGGGCATCATTCCGTCCCTGCCGGGCATGTGGAACGGCATGGTCATGACCCTCCAGCTGATGGCCCTGGGCGTGAGCGGCGGGATCATCCTCGGCACGATCCTGGCGTTGATGCGCCTGTCCCACAGTAAACTGCTGTCGAACATTGCCGGCGCCTACGTTAACTATTTCCGCTCGATTCCGCTGCTGCTGGTCATCACCTGGTTCTACCTGGCGGTGCCGTTCGTACTGCGCTGGATCACCGGCGAAGACACCCCGATCGGCGCGTTTGCCTCATGCATCGTGGCGTTCATGATGTTCGAAGCCGCGTACTTCTGCGAAATCGTCCGGGCTGGTGTGCAGTCGATTCCCAAGGGCCAGATGGGCGCTGCCCAGGCCCTGGGCATGACGTATGGCCAGATGATGCGGTTGATCATCCTGCCGCAAGCGTTCCGCAAGATGACCCCGCTGCTGTTGCAACAGAGCATCATCCTGTTTCAGGACACCTCGCTGGTCTACGCGGTTGGCCTGGTGGACTTCCTCAATGCCTCGCGTGCCAGTGGTGACATCATCGGCCGCTCCAATGAGTTCCTGATCTTCGCAGGTCTCACGTACTTCATCATCAGCTTTGCCGCCTCGCAGCTGGTCAAGCGTCTGCAAAAAAGGTTCGCCGTATGATCTCTATCAAGAACGTCAACAAGTGGTATGGGGACTTCCAGGTACTGACTGATTGCAGCACCGAGGTCAAAAAAGGCGAAGTGATTGTGGTGTGCGGGCCGTCCGGTTCCGGCAAATCCACCCTGATCAAGTGCGTCAACGCCCTGGAACCGTTCCAGAAAGGTGACATCGTGGTCGACGGCACCTCCATCGCCGACCCGAAGACCAATCTGCCGAAACTGCGCTCGCGCGTGGGCATGGTGTTCCAGCATTTCGAACTGTTCCCGCACCTGACCATCACCGAAAACCTGACCATCGCACAGATCAAGGTGTTGGGCCGCAGCAAGGAAGAAGCCACCAAGAAAGGCCTGCAACTGCTTGAGCGCGTCGGGCTGTCTGCCCATGCGCATAAGCATCCTGGCCAGCTTTCCGGTGGCCAGCAACAGCGTGTGGCGATTGCCCGTGCGCTGGCGATGGACCCGATCGTCATGCTGTTCGACGAACCGACCTCGGCGCTGGATCCGGAAATGGTCAACGAAGTACTCGACGTGATGGTGCAACTGGCCCACGAAGGCATGACCATGATGTGCGTGACCCACGAAATGGGCTTCGCCCGCAAGGTCGCGGACCGGGTGATCTTCATGGACGCCGGCAAGATTATCGAAGACTGCAAGAAAGAAGAATTCTTCGGTGATATCAGCGCCCGCTCCGAGCGTGCACAGCATTTCCTCGAGAAGATTCTGCAGCACTAAGAAGGAAGACACCGCTCCCCCTGTGGGAGCGGGCTTTTGTGGCGAGGGGGCTGCTGTGGCGAGGGTGCTTGCCCCCGTTGGACTGCGTAGCCGTCCCAATACCTGAATACTCGGATTGTCAGATACAACCCGAATCCAGATATTGGGGCCGCTTCGCGACCCAACGGGGGCAAGCCCCCTCGCCACAAAAGCCCCCTCGCCACACAGCAACTCCCACAGAACCCGTGGGGATATGGATATTTGTGTTGTGGTTGACCCAAGGCATCTGTGATGAAATGCGACTCCACTCTCTATCGCGCCGCGCCGCCATCACTCGCCGTGAAACCCCGTTTGATTCGCCATCTGTTCCTGCCGCCGCTGATCATCGCCCTGATGATCGGATTGGGTTACATCGGCTTCTGGGTCAGTGAACACTACGGCATTCGCAGCCTCAGCGAGAACGGCCAGCGTCAGCTGGAACTGCACGCGCGCGCCGTCGAAAGCGAGATCAGCAAATACACCTACCTGCCCAGCCTGCTGGAACTCGAATCGAGTGTTTCCAAGCTGCTGGCAGACCCGTCGCCGGAACACCGGCAGACGGTCAACGAATACCTCGAAGGCCTGAACCGGCGCAGCCGCAGTCGGGCCATTTATGTGATGGACACCACAGGTCGCGTACTGGCCACCAGCAACTGGCGCGATGTCGACAGTTATCTGGGCGAAGACCTGTCCTTCCGTGCCTACTTCCAGAACGCCGTGCGCGGCCAGCCGGGGCGGTTCTACGGCATCGGCAGCACCAGCGGCGAACCCGGCTATTACCTGGCTCATGGCCTGGAAGAGCACGGCAAGATCACCGGCGTCGCGGTGGTCAAGGTGCGCCTCGAAGCCATGGAAGAACGCTGGCAGCGCGCGCGCCTGGAAGCGTTCGTCAGCGACGAGAACGGCATCATCATTCTCTCCAGCGATCCGGCGCGGCGGCTCAAGTCGGTGCTGCCGTTGAGTGACGACACCAAGGAACGCCTGGCCCGCAGCCTTCAGTACTACTGGTATCCGCTGAATGAACTGCAACCGCTGGCCCGAGAGAAACTGGCTGAAGGCGAGGAAAAACTGACCTTCCCCGCCAACAGCGAACTGGTGTCCGATGAAGAGAACATCAGCTACCTGTCGCAAACCCGGCCGCTGAGCGACACCCCGTGGAATTTCACCCTGCTCACGCCCCTGCAAGACCTGCGGCGTGAAGCGATCAATCAGGGGATTCTGGTGGCGGTGGCGTTTGCCCTGGTGGCCTTCCTGCTGATCGCCTGGAACGAGCGGCGCAAAGTGATCGCCACCCGCCTCGCGGCGCGGGAAGCCTTGCAGGAAGCCAACAATCAACTGGAGCGTCGGATTACCGAACGCACCACTGACCTGCGTGCCAGCAACGAACGGCTCAAGGGGCAGATTCGTGAGCGTCGACAGGCTGAAGAAACCTTGCGCCGCGCTCAGGATGAACTGGTCCAGGCCGGCAAACTGGCGGCCATCGGCCAGATGTCCACCAGCATCGCCCACGAATTGAACCAACCGCTGGCAGCCTTGCGGACCTTGTCCGGCAATACCGTGCGCTTTCTGGAGCGCGGTCAGCTGGATGTGGCCAGCACCAATCTCAAGACCATCAATGAACTGATCGACCGCATGGGCCGGATTACCGCCAGCCTGCGTTCTTTCGCCCGGCGTGGCGATGACCAAGGCCAGGCCAGCCTCGGCAAAGGCGTGGACGCCGCCCTGCAATTGCTGGGCAGCCGGATGGAGAACGTGCCGTTGCAATTGCATCGCGACTTTGCCGACGTGCAGGTGCAGATCGACCAGACCCGTCTGGAGCAGATCCTGGTCAACCTGATCGGCAACGCGCTCGATGCCATGCAGTCGCAGCCCCAACCGACGTTGTGGCTCGAAGGCGAGGAATACGACGGCAAGTATCGCCTGCGGGTGCGCGACAACGGCCACGGCATCGATGCCGAAGCACGCAAGCATCTGTTCGAACCGTTCTTCACCACCAAGCCCGGCGAACAGGGCCTGGGCCTCGGCCTGACCCTGTCGGCGAGCCTGGCAGCCGCCACGGGCGGGCATCTGGGTGTCGAACACCCGGCCAGCGGTGGCACCACCTTCGTCCTCAGTTTACCGTTGGTAAGCCCCACTCCCGCCGAGCCAATATGAACAACGACCTTAGTGTGCTGATCGTCGAAGACGACCCCCATGTGCTGCTCGGTTGCCAACAGGCACTGACGCTCGAAGACATTCCCTGCATCGGCGTCGGCAGCGCCGAAGAAGCGCTGGAGCGGGTGGGCGATAACTTCGCCGGCATCGTCATCAGCGACATCCGCCTGCCGGGCATCGATGGCCTGGAACTGCTGACCCGGCTCAAGGCCCGTGATCGCAGCCTGCCGGTGGTGCTGATTACCGGCCACGGCGACATCTCGATGGCCGTCGGCGCGATGCAGAAAGGCGCCTACGATTTCATGGAGAAACCTTTCTCCCCCGAACGCCTGGTGGACGTCGCCCGCCGCGCGCTGGAGCAACGCAGCCTGGCGCGGGAAGTATCTTCGTTGCGCCGGCAATTGGCGGAACGCGATTCCCTCGAAGGCCGGATCATCGGTCGCTCGCCGGCCATGCAAAACCTGCGGGAACTGATCGCCAACGTCGCCGATACGTCGGCCAACGTGCTGATTGAAGGCGAGACCGGCACCGGCAAGGAACTGGTTGCGCGCTGCCTGCACGACTTCAGCCGCCGGCACAGCAAACAGTTCGTCGCGCTGAACTGCGGTGGCCTGCCGGAGAATCTGTTCGAAAGCGAAATCTTCGGCCACGAGGCCAACGCTTTCACCGGTGCCGGCAAACGGCGGATCGGCAAGATCGAACATGCCGATGGCGGCACGCTGTTCCTCGACGAAGTGGAAAGCATGCCGCTGCCGTTGCAGATCAAGCTGCTGCGGGTGCTGCAGGAACGCACCCTCGAACGCCTGGGTTCGAACCAGAGCGTGGCGGTGGATTGCCGGGTGATCGCCGCGACCAAGTCCGATCTGGATGAGTCGAGCAAGGCTGGCGAGTTTCGCAGCGACCTGTATTACCGCCTGAACGTGGTCACCCTGGAACTGCCACCGCTGCGCGAACGCCGCGAAGACATCCTGCAATTGTTCGAGCACTTTTTGCAGCAGTCATCCCTGCGCTTCGACCGCTCGCTGCCTGAACTGGACAACCAGACCGTGTCGATTCTGATGAGCCACGACTGGCCAGGCAACGTGCGCGAACTGCGCAACGTCGCCGAACGCTTCGCCCTCGGCCTGCCGGCCTTCAAGAAGACCGGCGCCAGCGGCAGCAATCAGGGCCTGGCCTTCGCCGAAGCGGTGGAAGCTTTCGAACGCAACCTGCTCAGCGATGCCTTGCAGCGCAGCGGCGGCAACCTGACCCAAGCCAGCCAGGAGCTGGGAATGGCCAAGACCACGCTGTTCGACAAAGTGAAGAAATACGGGCTGAGCCACTGATGGACCTGATTTTCAAAGCAACCCTGGGCGCGGCGGTAGTGGTGATCCTCGCCATGCTGGCCAAGACCAAAAACTATTACATCGCAGGCCTGGTGCCGCTGTTTCCGACCTTTGCGCTGATCGCTCACTACATTGTCGGCAAAGGACGTTCACTGGATGATCTGAAGACCACCATCGTGTTTGGCATGTGGTCGATCATTCCGTACTTCGTCTACCTGGCGACCCTGTATGTGATGGTCGACCGGATGCGGCTGGAGGCTTCGTTGGCGGTGGCGGCGGTGGCGTGGTTGATGGCGGCGACGGTGCTGGTCAGCGTGTGGGTGCGCCTGCACGGCTAACCCCCTTTCCTTGAAATCTGTGACTTGTGAACTGTGAACTGTGGCGAGGGAGCTTGCTCCCGCTCGGGTGCGCAGCAGCCGCAAAACCGGTGTACCTGGTATCTCTGACGGAAACAGTCGCTGTTATTGGGGCTGCTTCGCAGCCCAGCGGGAGCAAGCTTCCTCGCCACAAGAGCCCGCTCCCATATTTGGATGGGGAACTACAGAAGATTGGGAGTTGCCACCGGATCGATCTGCGCCCAGTGCGAAGTATCTTCGCGATGGGCCTGCAAATACGGCAACACCGCCGCCAGCAACGGCGCCTTGAACGCCTCTTGAAAACGATGGGCCAGCCCCGGAATCAACTTCAACTGACTGCCACGAATGTGTGCCGCCAGGTGTACGCCATGCATCACCGGCAACAATGGATCGGCGGTGCCGTGAACCACCAGCGTCGGCACGCGCAGTTGGTTGAGCAGATCCACACGACTGCGCTCGGCAAGGATCGCCATGATCTGGCGCTTCACGCCTTCAGGGTTAAACGCCCGGTCATAAGACAGCGCCGCTTGATGCAGCAACGCCTGCCGATCATCAGTGACCGAAGGACTGCCCAACGCCGCCAGCAAATCAGCCTGTTGCTCCAGCGCCACTTCACGATTCGGCGCGCCGCGTCGCGCGAGCAACTGCACCAGCGCCGCACTCGGCGCCGGCAAGCCTTCGGCCCCCGAACTGGTCATCAACAGCGTCAGGCTCTCGACCCGCTGCGGCGCCATCGCTGCCATATGCTGGGCAATCATGCCACCCATACTCGCGCCCAAAACGTGGAATTGCTCGACGTGCAACGCGTCCATCAACCCCAGTGCATCATCGGCCATGTCCGTCAGCGTATAAGGTGCGGCCACCGGCAAACCGAGCTTGTAGCGCAGCACTTCGAACGTCAGGTTGGCCTCAACCGGCGCCTGGCGCCAAGTGGACAGGCCGACATCACGATTGTCATAACGAATCACCCGGAAACCCTGCTGACACAACGCGACCACCACTTCGTCCGGCCAGTGAATCAACTGCCCGCCCAGGCCCATCACCAGCAACAACGCAGGGTCGGACGCACGGCCGATGCTCTGGTACGCCAGACTCACCTGATCCAGATCGACCCGTTCGGTCGGAACATTGACATCGCAACGAGACGCCGCCAAAGACGGGAAATTGAACAACACAGCGATCAGAAAGACCGCTGTGGATAAAAATCGTGCACGCATGAAAAACACCGAAACGCAGAACTCCAGTAGAGCGCGAGTCTGATGAAGTTTGTTCAAGCGCGCTGCCACAGTTACGTGACAGTTTGATGAAGAGTGCCGAGCGGTCGTGGAGCATGAGAAATCTACCACTCATCGGAAAACACCCCGTACCTGTTATTTCTGACAGTAGCCAGCCTCCAGCTTAGAGACTTCAATCCTCTGACGCACCAATGCCGCAGCTGTTCAGGCACCATCTCAAAATCGGGGCACGCCATGAGCGCTTTTATTTATCCAGTAGAACTGATGACCTATGTGAATAAGGAAGGCTCACAGAAACGGGTCGATCCGTTCGCCGAGATCAAGTCAGAGGGGGTATTTACGCTGGATGGAATACTCAATCTGTTTCCTGCCCTGATTCCTGGCTGGCACAAGGTCGACTATCCCGTGGCATCGTACGGGGTCAACGCTGACGAAACGGCTGGCGCCGGAATTGGCTGGCTGATTCTCTTCCTCTCCTACGAATTGATGGCGGCGCAAGACACGATACGGCTGTACATGGGCAAACGCCTTGAGCCGGGCCAGGTCCCGGATCCGACAGAGGAAGGAACCCTGATCAAGACAGTCGTGGTCCCTTCCGATCACGACAGCCAGGACATAGTCGGTTTCATTCCCAGAGCCGCCGTTGAAAGACCGGGCATCCACTGGATGTGGTACACCGTCGAGCGCACCAGTGGCAATGGTCCCGAACCCTCGGACGGAATCGTCGTATGGTTCAAGACAACCTTTCCGGACAGCCTCGATCCGACGGGCAACTCCAGCGAACGAGTGCCTTTGCAAGCCCCTGAGTTCCCATCGATTATCGATCAGGCGATGGTAGAGGCTGGGATTAAAGTCATTGTTCCTGCCTGGCCAATCATGACCGTCGGTGACGTTATTACCCTGACGATCGGCAATCAAATCGTCGAATACACCCTCAAGAATGATGAGGTGGGCCAGAACGTTGTGATGTTCGTGTCGTCTGCCATCCTCAAGCGGATCGGTCCCGCTGACCCGTTGTTGGTGCGTTACAAAATCCGTGACCAGGTACACAACAGCAGCCTCACGTCCGAAACAGGTAAAGGAACGCTGATTCCGGAAGTTACCTATCTAGAAGCACCTTCAGTGCCTGGTTCAATAAAAGATGTTCTCCACATCGACCACCTCGACCAGGCCCCCATGAAAGTCGAAATCTTCGTGGAACGCGCCGACGCCGTCGCTGGAGATAAAGTGGAATGCTTTCTCTACGACCCCACGACCGGAGTCACCCGATCCTATGGTCCGTTTGATTACAAAAGAGGCACCCTCGTGATCGAGGTACCTTACGAAACGGTGAAAAATCTGGCACCGGCAACTATAGAGCTCTACTACGAACGTATAAGAAAGGTGTCGGGCGTAGAGGAGCGCACCCCGTCCTTCTCCTATTTTCTGGAGCTGGTCGGCGAAAAATACCGTGCTCCAGCACCTACTGCACCGCAAGCCCGAGGCGGCGTGCTATCGCCAGACCTTGCAGAGACAGTGGTGTATGTCGGCCCGGGGATCGAGGGGCTGGAAATTGGCGATAAGGTAACGTTGACCTGCCTGAGCACGAGCGCAGGCGGCACCAATCGCCTGCAAACCTGTGAGCGATTTGTCACGCGATCGATGGTGATCCCAGGAGTGGGAACCGTCGTGCCGTTCGAGATCGACACGAGGCACTTTGACACGTACCGGAGTGGCTCATTCCGGGTTACCTACACTGTAACCGGGGGAAATCACCTCGCCCCTCTGGAATCTCATGCGTTGCTTTTGCACATCGGCCCCGTCAAAAACACCTTGGGCGTCGTCGATGTCGGCAAGGACGAAAACGGTGTACTCGATCCCAAGGACATTCCTTTCGGCACGCCGGCCATTTGCCCGGCAAAAGCCCATACCCAGGTTGGCGACACGGTTTACCTTCAGGTGTGGACCGCTGATGACAGACTTGTCTGGGTCGACTCGCTACCGATTACCGCCGCTCACATCGGTAAAGACATTGAGTTCAGATTGACATTCGAACTGATCAACTCGCTGAACCACCAGGTCATCCGTATCGACTGGCACATTGAACGCAACCGGGCACTGCCGCTGACGGCACCCGAATTGGAATTGCGCATTGGGAATGTGGCTCTGGGACTTGCACCTCCGAGACTTGTTGAAGTACCTGCCGGTACCCGAATCAATCCGCGGGACACCGAAAAAAGCACGACTGTCGAGATCGCCTACGAGGGCATGTCCACCGTCCATAAAGTCACCTTAATCGTCGTTGGGCGCCCAGGCTTTGGTAGCCCGGTCGTGCCAACACAACAAGGGAATGCCAGCGGCACGCTGCGAATCAGCTTACGACTGACGACCGTACCCGCCAACCTCCGCCACAGTATGAAGCTCTACTACCGTGTTTCGCAGCCTGGGCTACCTGACCAATTCTCCGGCGTCACCACCTATGAAGTCACCGCCGTACCCGATGAAGCCATCGTCTTTCCGAGCCTGAGCATTGCAGAAGCGCCGGATCACAAGACACTGGACCTCAGCACGTTTGAAGGCGATGCGCGCTGGAGTCTGGCGCCCTGGCTGTTTATCGCTGTCGGGACGCGAATGCGCGTAGCCTTGGGTGGAAGCAATGCGGCCGAGACTGACCACCTCATCATGTTGTTCGATGGCGTGATTACTGCGGATCATGTGAAAAGTGGGTTGAGCGGTGTCATTAACCGTCAACAACTGGAGCTGTTCAAGGATGGCTCGCAGGCGATGGGATTGTCGATTGCGAACTTCAGTGACAAGGGTGGCGTCGACTCGTTTCTCCCTGTTCGTTATTTGACCATCCTGAACAAGACATGGAGGCTGCGCATCAATAAAGCGATCGACGCCAACACAGGCGCTCGGATTCTCAACGGCGGCAGCACCAAAACCAATCGTGTGACGTTGTCCGGCACGGGTAAACCGGGTAGCACACTTACGCTGTTCCAAAACGATAATGTCCCGAAACCCATCGGCACATTCAAAGTGCCCGCCAGCGGCAACTGGAGTTACACCTTCACCGTGACGGCCTCGTCGTTTCATCGGCTGACCGTTCAAGTGCAACCTGACGGGAAGTCCTCGAACCTATGGACGTTCAGTGTCCTGGCGCCTCAACCTCAGCCCGTCACACCCCATATCTTGCTGGCACTTAATGCCATAGGTCAGAACCTGTATGACAACGAGCACACGACTACCTATGGCCTCCGTGTCAATGGCGTTGCCGCCCCCGGCACCCAGGTGCGGGTACTGCTTAATGGAGGGATCGTTCTAGACCGAATTTACGTAGGTGCAAATGGATTCTGGCAGTCGGGACTATTTGGAGTGGGTTCGGGCGTATACCAAATCAGTGTTCAAGGGATATACGGGAATTATCCAATCTCAAAAGTCTTCACTCAGTCGGTGACCTATGGCTAGACCGAAGTCTCACCAAAACAGTAGGGCCGTGCCCAGCGAATATCACTGCGCACGGCCCCGTTTAATGTTGGAGAGAGCCTGCTGCGTCCTTAAGCCAACTGACTGCGCAACTGCCGCGCCGCCGCCACCATGTTGACCAACGCCGCCTCGGTCTCCGGCCACGCCCGGGTCTTCAGCCCGCAATCGGGGTTCACCCACAGCCGCTCGGCCGGAATGCGCTTCACCGCTTTGCTCATCAACTTGACCATCTCGGCCGTGTCCGGCACCCGTGGCGAGTGGATGTCGTAGACACCCGGGCCGATATCGTTCGGGTAGTCGAAGGCTTCGAAGGCCTCCAGCAATTCCATGTCCGAACGCGAAGTTTCGATGGTGATCACGTCGGCGTCCATGGCGGCGATGGACTCGATTACGTCGTTGAATTCGCTGTAGCACATGTGGGTGTGGATCTGGGTTTCGTCACGCACACCCGATGCACTCAGGCGGAACGCTTCCACCGCCCAGTCCAGATACTCCTGCCACTGTGCCCGACGCAGCGGCAGACCTTCGCGGAACGCAGCTTCGTCGATCTGCACGATCTTGATGCCGGCGGTTTCCAGGTCGACCACTTCGTCTCGCAGGGCCAACGCCAACTGCTGCGCCTGGACTTTGCGCGAGACGTCTTCGCGCGGAAACGACCACATCAGCATGGTCACGGGCCCGGTAAGCATGCCTTTCATGACCTTGTCGGTCTGGCTCTGGGCATAGGTGATCCAGTCGACGGTCATGGCGTTTGGGCGGCTCAGGTCGCCGTAGATGATCGCCGGTTTGACGCAACGCGAACCGTAGCTCTGGACCCAGCCGAACCGGGTGAAGGCATACCCCTCAAGCTGTTCGGCGAAGTACTCGACCATGTCGTTGCGCTCGGCTTCGCCGTGCACCAGCACATCCAGCCCCAGGCGTTCCTGGATTTTCACGGCGTGGCGGATTTCGCTGTGCATGGCATCGGTGTAATCGTTGGCCGAGAGCTTGCCTTGCTTGAAGGCCTGACGAGCCAGGCGGATCGAACCGGTTTGCGGGAACGAGCCGATGGTGGTGGTCGGGAACGCTGGCAGTTGCAGCCGCGCCCGTTGTTGCTCGATGCGCTTGGCAAACGGCGAGCGGCGTTGGCTGTCCGCCGCACCGATGGCGTTGATTCGGGCCTGAACAGCCGCCTTGTGGATACGCGGCGATTGGGCGCGGCTGGCCTGGATCGTACGGCTTTCGGCCAGGGCGGCTTGCACCTTAGGCGCTTGTGGATCGTTCAGGGCATCGCGCAGCACGGCGATCTCACCGCACTTCTGCACGGCAAACGCCAGCCAGCTTTTCAGTTCGGGATCGAGCTTGTCTTCACGCGCAAGGTCCACCGGGCTGTGCAGCAGCGAGCAAGAACTGCTGACCCACAAGTTATCGCCGAAGCGCTCCTGAGCAAATTGCAGTTGTGCCAGGGCTTGCTCCAGTTCGCAGCGCCAGACGTTGCGGCCGTTGACCAGCCCCACCGAGAGAACCTTGTAGGTCGGCAGTCGATCCAGCACCTGCCCGAGCTGATCCGGCGAACGCACCGCGTCAATGTGCAAACCTTGTACAGGCAGGCCGACGGCCAGCCCGAGGTTGTCTTCCAGGCCACTGAAGTAGGTGGCCACGAGCTTTTTCAGCGGCGAGTATTGAAGGATGTGGTAAGCGCGCTCGAAGGCGTTTTTCCAGGCCTGCGGCAGGTCGAGGGTCAGGATCGGCTCATCAATCTGCACCCACTCCACGCCTTGGGCGGCGAGGCGGCCGAGGATTTCGCCGTAGATCGGCAGCAGGCGTTCCAGCAGGTCGAGCTTGTCGAAGTCGTTGCCTTTGGCTTTGCCCAGCCACAAGTAAGTCAGCGGGCCAATGATCACCGGTTTGACGTTGTGGCCGAGGGCCTTGGCTTCTTCGACTTCATCGAACAACTGTTCCCAGCTCAGTTTGAACTCTTGGTCGGCGCTGAACTCCGGGACCAGGTAGTGGTAGTTGGTGTCGAACCACTTGGTCAGTTCCTGGGCGTATTGCGCCTTGGCATGTTCGCCGCCGCAGCAGGTCGCGGTGGCACCACGCGCCATGGCGAACAAGGTGTCGAGGGTCGGCAGGCCGCGTTCATCCTTGGCGCTGTCGAAACGCTCGGGGATCACGCCGAAGGTCAACGAGTGAGTCAGCACCTGGTCGTACCAGGCGAAGTCGCCCACGGGCAGCAGGTCGATGCCAGCGTCTTTCTGCAATTGCCAGTGGGTGGCGCGCAATTGGCGGCCGACGCTTTTCAATGCGTCCTGGTCGAGGTCGCCCTTCCAGTAGGATTCGAGGGCTTTTTTCAGTTCGCGGTCGGCACCGATGCGCGGAAAACCAAGTGTGTGGGCCAGGGCCATGGTGAATTTCTCTCTATAAAGGATGCTGTAAAACATGCTGCTATTGTCGACAGCTCAGCCAACATGAGACAAACTCAACCTTTTCGTGTTGATCACAAGTTTTCCTCATGGAGCCCTCGGTGCTTGAAATCCGTCACCTGAAAACCCTCCACGCCCTGCGCGAAGCCGACAGCCTGGTGGATGCAGCCGACCGCCTGCACCTGACCCAATCGGCGCTGTCCCACCAGTTCAAGGAGCTGGAAGAACGCATGGGCATGCCGCTGTTCGTGCGCAAGACCAAACCGGTGCGCTTCA
The DNA here is from genome assembly GCF_047304405.1 of Pseudomonas sp. Pseusp11. NCBI lineage: Bacteria > Pseudomonadati > Pseudomonadota > Gammaproteobacteria > Pseudomonadales > Pseudomonadaceae > Pseudomonas > Pseudomonas sp. Pseusp11. The sequence goes on along the minus strand of NZ_JBGLZF010000003.1, from coordinate 127,717 downwards.
CCAGTGCCGGCTTGCGCCTGCTGCAGCTGGCCGACGCCACCCTGCCGTTGCTGCGCAGTGCCGAGCGCGACATTGCACGGCTGGCCGGTGGCACGGCGGGGCGTCTGCACATGGCGATCGAGTGCCACAGTTGCTTCCAGTGGCTGATGCCGACCATCGACCAGTTCCGCGATGCCTGGCCGGAAGTCGAGCTGGACCTGGCCTCGGGTTTCTCCTTCGCCCCGCTGCCGGCGCTGGCCCGAGGCGACCTGGACCTGGTGGTGACCTCCGATCCGCTGGAACTGGTGGGCATCACTTACGTGCCGTTGTTCACCTACGAAGCCATGCTCGCGGTGGCGAACCAACACCGCTTGGCGAGCAAGCCGTACATCGTGCCCGAAGACCTGCTCACGGAAACCTTGATCACCTACCCGGTGGAACGCGATCGGCTGGACATCTTCACCCGCTTCCTGGAGCCGGCCGACATCGAACCGGCGCAGGTGCGCACCTCGGAACTGACGGTGATGATGATGCAACTGGTGGCCAGCGGTCGCGGTGTCTGCGGCATGCCCCATTGGGCGCTGCATGAGTATAGTTCACGGGGTTATGTGAAGGCCAAGCGACTGGGGGAGAAAGGCTTGTTCGCGACGTTGTATGCCGGGATCCGCGCCGACATGCTGGATGCGCCGTACATGCGCGACTTTTTGCTGACGGCCAAGGACACGTCGTTTTCGACGCTGGATGGCGTTAGTGCGGTGCGATAGAGCGACCGATTTCCTGTAGAAGCTGCCGAACTGCGGTTTATTCAGATACAACCGGGTTGAATGGTTTTGGGGCCGCTTCGCAGCCCAGCGGGAGCAAGCTCCCTCGCCACAAGAAACCTACGCTTCAAGTTTTGGGGTGAGCTCGCGCCACATGTGGATCTTGTCGAAGTAGTCTTCGCCGACCCGCACCGCCAACGGTTCCAGGCCAAACTGCATGAAGCCGCAGCGCTGATACAGCCTGAAGGCGGCTTCGTTGCCGGCGGTGACGGTCAGCTGGATCAGCCTCAGGCCCTCATGGGCCTGCGCTTCAGCCAATGCGGCCTGTACCAGTTGATAACCGAGCCCGCGCTGGCGCACTTTGCCGGTCACGTACATGCCAAACAGCGTCGCCTTGTGCCGGGCCTTTTCCCGAGACTCGAAGGCCAGGCCGACGATGCCTGCCAGTTCCCCTTCCTCGAACGCCCCGAGCACCCGGTCCAGCTTGCTGGTCAGGCGCGACTCCCACCACCCCAGCGGCATCGTGGCGCGCTCGCGCACGCTGGAAGTGAACGCCTGGGGATGCGAGTCGTAGGCTTCGAGCATCAGCGCCCGATAATCCAGGGCATGACTGGCATCAAGCCGCTGAATCCACATGTTCAGGCCACTCGCCGCTGCTCAAACATCAACCGCACCGCCAGCCCGGACAGGACGAAGCCCATGAAATAGCGCTGCATCGCCAGCCAGTTCGGGTTGTTGACGAACCAGGAGGCGATGCCTGCGGCGAACAGCGCGATCAGCAGGTTGACGCTGAAGCTCACGCTGATCTGGGTCAGGCCGAGGATGATGCTCTGGTTGAACACCGAACCGTGCTCAGGGGAAATGAACTGCGGAAACACCGACAGATAAAACACCGCGATCTTCGGGTTCAGAGCGCTGGTGAGAAAACCCATGGTGATCAATTTGCGTGACGAGTCCGCTGGCAACTGCTGCGCCTCGAACGGCGAACGCGCACCGGGCTTGACCGCCTGCCAGGCCAGCCACAGCAGGTACAAAGCACCGGCCCACTTCAGCACCTCGTAAGCCACCGGCACGGCCATGAACACCGCGGTCAAACCCGCTGCGGCGGCGAACAGGTGCACCAGAAATCCCGCGACCACGCCCAGCAATGACGTCACCCCGGCCTTGCGTCCCTGGCAGATGGAACGGGAGATCAGGTAGATCATGTTCGGCCCCGGCGTGAGTACCATCAGCAACGCCGCGGCGGCAAAAATCAGCAAGTCTTGAAGTGGGATCATGGGCATCCTGTCCTTGAAGTCAGACCGTCTGGGTAATCAGGCGGTTTCGATCAGTGAAGCTCGATAAAACGGCAAGATCAGGTCGCGTGTCAATGGCGCCAGGGTGAGATCGCCGTCGGTAGCCGGGTCGATCCAGCGCACCTCTTCGATTTCCGCCGCCGGGCAAACGTCAGAATCGATAGTCAGCTGAAACAGTTCGGCCTGTACGACAAAACCCGGCTCGTTGGCGGCCGGTGCCGAGAATGGCCCCAGGTAGGTGGCGTGCGCCGGATCGATGACCAGTCCCAGCTCCTCCTCCAGCTCACGGGCGAGGGCGTGGACCGGTTGCTCATGAGCCTCGATCTTGCCCCCCGGCTGCATGAACGCCTGGGTGCCGCGCTTGCGCACCAGCAAGGTGCGACCGTCGGGGCCGATCAACAGGGCAGCGGCAATGTGGATGATGCGGGGCGAAGCGGTGGATGAAAGCGTCATGGATCAGGATCGGCCTTGGGTAAAAGGCGCAAGGATCACATGAGCGCCGGTTCTGCGTCACGTCGAAAAAATCTCCGCAGCCCTCCCTGTAGGAGCGCAATGCTGTTCACTTAAACACACTCTTCAGTCATGCCTACCTTTGTGGCGAGCGAGCTTGCTCGCGCTGGGCTGCGTAGCGGCCCCAGAAATCTGACAACCATTGCCGATTTTTGTGAGTGCTACGCACTCAAGCGGGAGCAAGCTCCCTCGCCACAGGTTTCTCTGACTCAAGACTCCCTTAAGTGAACAGCATTGCCCTGTAGGAGCGAGGTTATGCGTCTCAACTCGTCTCGAGAATCGCCACTTCCTCCGGCACTTTCACAAAAATGCTGTACTTGGCACCTTCCATCGCCTCGAACGCGATCAGTTTCTCCACCAGCGGCCCGTTCAACACCTTGCCGGCGTTGAGCAGCAGCATGCCGTTGTCGGCATTCAGGTTGCGCGCCAGGATCATGCCCGCCGCCAGATCCCGGGTGGTCAGCACCTTGATCGTCGGGTCGGCCAGCGTCACATCGCTCAGGTAAGCCGCGCAGACCTGAATGAAATCCTCCACCAGTTCCGGGTCATAGAGCCGGCCGGCGTACTGGCGGATATACACCAGGGCTTCATCGCTGTTCATCTGCCGTTCAAGGATCAGCCCGCGCTGCAACTCGATGAAATCCACCGCCAGTTTCAGCAACCGCGAACCGAGCGGAATGGCCTCGCCCTTGAGCCGATCGGGAAAACCGCTGCCGTCCCAACGCTCCTGGTGGTGCAGGATCAGCCGCGCGGCATCTTTCATCGGGTCGAGCGTCATCAGCAGCGACTCACTCTGCTTCGGATAACCCCGATAGCGCTCGCGGTCATTGTGATGCAGCAGATCCGAAGGCGTGCTCATCATGCTGTCGGTCCAGCTCAATTTACCGATGTTGTAGAGCGCCGCCGCCATGGTCAGGTCTCGACTGGTGCCTTCGTCCAGGCGATGGAGTTTGCAGTACACCCGCACCAGTTCGATGATCTGCCGGTTGGTCTGTTTGGCGGGTGGCAGGCGCAGGTTGGCCAGCAACGAAAACACTTCCGTGCCGGTGACATAGCTGCGTTTGAGCTCTTCGTAAGCCAGGTCCAGCATGTCAGCGGTTTGCTGAAGCTCAGAGGTGCGGGCCGCGACGTGTTTTTCCAGGGTGCTGTTGAGCAGCTTCAGTTTTTCGTTCTGGTCCCACGTTTCCTGCACCAGACGCAACCGCTCACGCTCGGAATACTGATAGGCCAGCGATTGTCGCAACGTCAGCAGCATTTCCTCGTCGTGCCAGGGCTTGCTGATGTAACGATGGATCTGCCCTTCATTGATGGCTTTGATAATAGCCGAGGGGTCGGCATAACCGGTCAACATGATCCGGGTGGTGTCGGGGTAGCGCTGATGGACGTGGGCCAGCAGCGTGGCGCCGTCCATATTGGGCATTCGCGCGTCACTCATCACCAGATCGACCGACCGCTGCTCCATGATTTCCAGGGCCTGGGCACCGCTGGTGGCCAGCAGCACCTCGTAGGGCTGGCTGCGCAGCAGGCGGCGCAGGCTGTTGAGAATCGACTCCTCATCGTCGACCAGCAGTAACGTGGGTTTATCGGTCACAGTCGTGGGGAGCTGCTCTTCCATGGCGATACCTCAAGTGAAACCAGCCTCTTTATGTCAGGCGCGAAAAAACTTCCTCTGACTTTCCCGAGCCTGAGCTACAGGCTAGATGATTTTCCGACCGACTCCGCAAATGATTCGTTTCAGTCAACCGGGCGAATATCCGACCGGACGACTATGCTCAGGTCACTCGGATCCAAACGATGCCCGCTCCGTCCAGCACTCAGGGAAGGGATACCCTCTATGAGCTCATCGCACCAAACTGCTGTCGGTACAGGCGCATGTCAGTGAATACGCTGCTTGCGCGGACTAATCGTCGGATCCTCATCGTCGACGACACCGCGTCGATCCACGAGGATTTCGCCAAGATTCTCAGCCCGTCATCGATCGAAGACGACAGTCTGGCCAGCGCTGAAAACGCCCTGTTCGGCACCCCCGTGTCGGTATCGTCGCAAGGTTTTATCATCGAATCCGCGTTTCAGGGCCGTGAGGCGCTGGACAAGGTCGAGACCGCGCTGGCGAATGACTCGCCCTACGCGATGGCCTTCATCGACATGCGCATGCCGCCGGGCTGGGACGGCCTGGAAACCATCGAGCGCCTGTGGCAGGTCGATCCCAAGCTGCAAGTGGCGCTCTGCACCGCGTATTCCGACTATTCCTGGGAAGACATCGACGAGCGCCTGGATCTGGGCGATCGCCTGCTGATCCTGAAAAAACCGTTCGATGCCATCGAAATCCGCCAGATGGCCAGCGCATTGACCGCCAAGTGGCAAATGACCGAAGACGCGGCGCTGAAGATGTCCCTGCTGGAGCAAGCGGTCGAGGAGCGCACCCGAGAGCTGTCCGACGCCAACATCATTGTGCAGAACAGCCCGACCATTCTGTATCGGCTGCGGGGCGAACCGTCGTTTCCGTTGATGTATATCTCCCACAACATCACCAAATACGGCCACATCGCGGCGGCCCTGGTGGCTTCGTCCAACTGGGCTCAGGAGCTGATCCATCCCGACGATCAAGAGAAAGTCGACACCGCCATGGCGCGGGTGCTGGACCGCCATGCAGCCGGTGCTTCCATCGAATTCCGGATGCGCACCGGCGACGGTGACTGGCGCTGGGTCGAAAACCGCTACATCCCGGTGCGCGACGATGAAGGCCGCTTGCTGGAAGTCGAAGGCATCATCATCGACATCACCGAACGCAAACTGGCCGAGGAAAAGATTGCCCTGCTGGCCCGCACCGACGGGCTGACCGGGCTGGCCAACCGCGCGACGCTGATCGAGCGCCTGCATCAGGCGTTCGCCGCCGCCCGGCGAGGGGCCACCCCGTTCGCCATGTTTTACCTGGACCTGGATCACTTCAAGCGCATCAACGATACCTTGGGCCACCCGGTAGGTGACCTGTTGCTGCAGGAAGTCGCCCGACGGATCAAAACCTGCGTGCGGGAAAACGACGTGGTCGCCCGCCTGGGGGGCGACGAGTTCGCGATCCTGCAACTGGACGTCGGCGATCCGACCCAGTCAGCGGCCCTGGCCGCCAAGGTCCGCGATGCACTGGTGCTGCCCTACTCCCTGGCCGGCAACGACGTGCGGGTCTCGGTCAGTATCGGTATCAGCAGCTACACCCAGGTCAGCCTCAGCGCCGACAGCCTGTTGACCCAGGCCGACATGGCGCTGTATCGCTCCAAGGAAAAGGGCCGCAACCAGTACCACTTCCACTCCGAGGAAATCAATCAGGAAGTGGTCGAGCGCATGACCATCGCCAACGACTTGAAAACCGCCATCGAACGCGACGAGCTCGAACTGCGTTACTGGCCGGAAGTAGACCTGAGCAGTGGCAAGATCCTCGGCATGGAAGCGCAGGTCAGCTGGAATCACCCCATACGCGGTTTACTGGAAGCCCCGGCATTCCTGCCCGCGGCGGAAAAGACCGGCATCATCATCGCCCTCGGTCACTGGGTGCTGGAGCGCGCCTGTCGGCAAATGCACCAGTGGCGCGACGAAGGCATGGCACCACCGGTGGTGGCGATAAAACTGTCCCTGGCCCAGCTCAAGAGTGGTCCCGAGCTGATCTATGACGTGTTGCGCACCACTGCCCGCTGGGATTTGTGCCCGTGGGACCTGCGTTTCGACGTCACCGAAGCGACCCTTGCCCAGACCAAGTGGACGCACAACGATATCCTGCCGCGCCTGCATGAGCTGGGGGTGAAGATCGCCATCGATGACTTCGGCACCGAATACTCTTCGTTCGACTACCTCAGGACTTACCAGGTCAATCACCTGAAACTCGCTCAGGCGTTCATCGACACTGCCGCCCACGACGCGGCCAGCGCCACCACCTTGCGGGCCATTATCAATTTCGCCCGCGACGTCGGGATCGGCATCATCGCCGAAGGTGTCGAAACCCAGGAGCAACGTACTTCGCTGATGGCCACCGGTTCACCGATGAATGCCCAGGGCTACTACTTCAGCAAAGCGGTCAGCAGCCAGCAGGCCGCCGAACTGTTGAAGGCCGGGAGCATCGTGCACGCGAATCAAAATCCCGGAGCAATGCCGGGCGATTCGCAACGTGCCACGGAGGACAAGGAATGAAAACTTCGTTCATCCAGGCCAACCGGCGCATTCTGATCATCGATGACACGCCCTCGATCCATGAGGACTTCCGCAAGATTCTGGGCGCCGATACCGACGATGAACTCACCCTCGCCGGCACTGAAGCCGCGCTGTTCGACACCCCACAAACGACTCGGCTGGTCTTCCAGCTCGACTCCGCCTATCAAGGCCAGGAAGCACTCAAACTGGTCAAGCGGGCCCAGGCAGAAGGTCGCCCTTACGCCATGGCGTTCACCGACATGCGCATGCCGCCTGGCTGGGATGGCCTGGAAACCATCGAACGGCTCTGGAAAGCCGATCCTAACCTGCAAATCGCGCTGTGCACGGCGTTCTCCGACTACACCTGGGAAGCCATGGCCGAACGGCTGGAGTTCGGCGATCAATTGCTGGTGTTGAAAAAACCTTTCGACAGCCTGGAAATCCGCCAGATGGCTAGCGCCCTGACCTGGAAGTGGCAGATGGCGCAGGATGCGGCGATGAAAGTGCTGAGCCTGGAGCAAACCATCGAAGCCCGGGTCCACGAACTGCTCAAGGTGTCTCATCTGTTGCAGTACGACGTGTTGACCGAGCTGCCCAACAGCACCTTGCTGGGTGACCGGCTGAACCAGTCCCTGGCCTTGTCCAGGCGCCATGACAAACAACTGGCGGTGATGTTTCTGGGGCTCGACCGCTTCAAGCGGATCAACAATGCGTTGGGTCACCCGACCGGTGACGAGATGCTCAAGCGTGTCGGGCAAAGCCTGGTGGCCTGCGTGCGCGCCTCCGACTCGGTGTTTCGCTACGGCTCCGACGAATTTGTGGTGATCCTGGCCGACATCCACCACCCCCAACAGACCAAGGGCATCGCCGAAAAACTGTTGAACGCCATACGTGCGCCCCAGCACGTCGCCGGACATGACCTGAGCGTGACGGCCAGCCTGGGCATCAGCATCTATCCCGATGACGGTTTCGATGCCATCGCTCTGATCAAGAAAGCCGAAACCGCGATGCGCAACGTCAAGGAAAGCGGCCCCAACGATTTCAGCTTTTTCATCGATGAGATGAACCAGCGCGCGCGGGAACAGCAGACCATCGAGTCGGGGATTCGCCTGGCACTGGAGCGGAACGAGTTTGTCCTGCACTACCAACCGAAACTCGACCTGGGCAGCGGCAAGGTGGTCGGCGCCGAGGCGTTGATCCGCTGGCAAAAACCGGGGCAAGGCTGGATCTACCCGACAGACTTCATCGGTGTGGCCGAAGACAGCGGCTTGATCGTGCCATTGAGCAAATGGGTGCTGGCCCAGGCCTGTCGGCAAGCCCGTACCTGGCAGGCAAATGGCCTGCCGAATCTGTGCATGTCGGTGAACGTGTCGGCCATTGATTTCCGCCAGCGGGATTTTGTCGAAGGCATCGAACAGATACTCCAGCAAACCGGTATGGACCCCGCGTTGCTGGAGCTGGAGATCACCGAGGGCGTATTGATGCAGAACGTCGATGCCACGATGGTCGCGCTGAATCGGCTCAAGGCTTTGGGCGTACGGCTGGCCATCGATGACTTCGGCACCGGCTACTCCAGCCTGAGTTACTTGCAACGGTTTCCCATCGATGTACTGAAAATCGACCAATCGTTCATTCGTGGCCTGGGCCGTGACAGCAACGACGCGGCCCTGGTCGGCGCCATCATCAGCCTGGGCAAAAGCCTCAATCTGACGGTCATTGCCGAAGGGGTGGAAACCCTCGAACAACTGAATTTTCTCAAGGCGCTCCATTGCGAGGAAGGCCAGGGCTACTACTTCAGCAAAGCCGTGGAGCCGGACGCCTTCGTGCAATACCTGACCTCCGTAAAGCCAATCTCCTGAACGATGTGCAACGACACACAGACCCTGAGCCAAGGAATCATAAGATGTCACGTTCCTTCTGCTACTTGCTCCTTGCGCCTCTACTCGGTTGTTGTCTGATAGCCAGTGGCGCACCGCTGGACGAACCGCTCAAACCCTTGCCCGCAGTGCCCGAGCAGAATCCCTTGCAAGTCGAACTCGGTCGCCGGTTGTTCAACGAACCACGGCTGTCGGTCAACAACAGCCTGTCCTGCGCCAGTTGCCATCGCCTGGAAATCGGCGGCGCCGACGACAAGGCATTGTCCACTGGCTTCAAGGGCGATCCCTTGACGATCAATACCCCGAGCGTGTTCAACGCCAGCCTGAACTTCCGGCAATTCTGGAATGGCCGCGCCGATTCTCTGGAAACCCAAGCCCACGAAGTGGTGCAGAGCCCCAGTGAAATGGGCAGTCATTGGGAGCATGTGGTCCAGATGCTGTCCGCCGACCCGGATTACAAAAGCGCTTTCACCAAGGCCTACCCGGACGGCGTCACCATGAACAATGTGCAAAGTGCCCTGGCCACCTATGAGCGCACGCTGATCAGCGCCAACTCGCGTTTCGACCAATACCTGTCGGGCAATACCGACATTCTCACGACTGACGAGAAGTACGGTTACCAACGCTTCAAGGACTACGGCTGCATTGCCTGCCATCAGGGGGTGAACATCGGCGGCAACATGTTCCAGAAATTCGGGGTCATGGGTGATTACTTTCAGGCTCGTGGCAACCCCACCGAAGCCGATCTGGGCCGCTATCTGGTCACCAAGGCCGAAGAGGACCGCAACGTGTTCAAGGTGCCGAGCCTGCGCAATGTCGCGGTGACCGCGCCGTACTTTCACGACGGCTCGGCTAAAACCCTCGAAGAGGCGGTAGACGTGATGTTCAAGTTCCAGCTCGGCCGTGTGCCCTCCGACAAGGACAAGGACCTGATCATCAAATTCCTCAAGACCCTGACCGGTGAATGGGGAGGCAAACCTTTATGAAAACGTTCCCCCGCCGCAACCTGGCACTGCTCGGTGCCGTGGCCGTGCTGCTGGCCTCGACGCTGTTGTTCCTGTACCTCAAATCCAGTTCGAGCGAGACGTCGACCTACGCCGAGTCCCGGGACTTGATCGGCCGGATCAAACAGTTGAACGCGCAATGGGAAACCGAGATTCTCAAGGCCAGGATCGCCATCAGTCACAACTACGATCCACTGGTGACACCGTTGAGCGAGATGACGCGCCTGTGGCAGCGGTTCGAGAGCATGGAGTCCAGTCACGGCCGCAACGACACGCCGACCTGGCGTGCCAGTCATGAGGCATACCTTGCCGCCATCCAGGAAAAAACCCGCTTGGTGGAGCAGTTCAAATCCCACAACGCGGTGCTGCGCAACTCACTGGCGTTCCTGCCCACGGCCGAAGACGACATCCAGCAACCGCTTACCCGACTGCCCGATGAAGACAAACTGCAACTGCAGAACATTGCCACCGACACCTACGACTTGCTGCTCAGCAGCCTGGAGTTCGCCCAGGTCACCTCCGACGATAGAGCGGCGGATATTCTGCTGGGGCTGAACAAACTGGGGGTGAACAAGCAGCGATTGCCGGAGCAGTTTCACAGCCCGATCGATATTTTGAGCAACCACATCGCGCTGATCCTGCGTGAACAACCGGTGGTCAATCGGTTACTGGAAAACATCGAGGCCATTCCCGTGGCCGAACGACTGGACGACATTACCGGCCTGCTGAACAAAGACCAGCAGCAATCCGATGCCATCGACCAGCGCTACCACTTCTACATGTTGGTGTTTTCGACGCTGCTGGTGCTGGTGCTGGTGTACCTGGCAATTCGCCTGATGCGCAGCTTCGGGGAGACTCAGCGGGTCAACAAGGAACTGCAAAACGCCAACGAAGTCCTCGAACAACGGGTCGAAGAGCGCACCCGCGAACTCAAGGATACCCAGAGCGAATTGCTCGACACCGCGCGTCAGGCCGGCATGGCCGAAATCGCCACCAACGTGCTGCACAACGTCGGCAACGTGCTCAACAGCGTGAACATCTCGGCCGATCTGGTCAGCCGCCGGCTGCGTAGCAGCAAGGCCCAGGGGCTGGGCAAGGCGATGCAGCTGATCAACGAGCATCAAAGCGACCTCGGGACCTTTCTGACCCAGAACGAGAAAGGAAAATTACTGCCCGGCTATTTGAATCAACTGGTGGAGGCGATTGCCCTCGAACAGCAAGGCATGACCGAGGAACTCGCGCAGCTGAGCAAAAGCGTCGATCACATCAAAGACATCGTCGCCACCCAGCAGTCCTACGCGGGGGCCAACAACCTGGTGGAACCGCTGTACATCAGCGAACTACTCGAGGACGCCCTGCGCATGAACGCAGGCGCCTTGACCCGGCATCACGTCACAGTGGTCAAGGAGTACGGCGACGTACCGCAAGTGATGGGCGACAAGCACCGCTTGTTGCTGATCCTGATCAACCTGATCAGCAACGCCAAATACGCCATGTCCGACCTCAGCAACCGAGCCCGACAGATCACCCTTGGGGTAAAAGTCGTCGAGGACACGATCCTGCAAATCAGCGTCAAGGATGACGGCGAAGGCATTGCGCCGGAAAACATGACGCGGATCTTTGCCCACGGTTTCACCACCCGCAAGGAAGGCCACGGCTTCGGCCTGCACAGCTGCGCGCTGGCCGCGATCGAAATGAACGGCCATCTCACCGCCCACAGCGACGGACCGGGCAAGGGCGCCCTGTTCACCTTGCAGATCCCGTTGAAACCCGTCATGGAGGAAGCATGAGCGACCTTTCGAACCGCCGCATTCTGCTGATCGACGACACCCCGTCCATCCATGATGACTTTCGCAAGATCCTCACCCCGACATCGGCCAAACATGCGGAACTGGACGAAATGGAGGCCGCGCTGTTCGGCAGCGAAGTGAAATCCACCCAGCTTCTGTTCGAGCTGGATTCAGCCTATGGCGGTCAGGAGGGCCTGGGCAAACTCGTCCAGGCCTTACAGGAAAACCGCCCCTACGCCCTGGCCTTCGTCGACATGCGCATGCCCGAGGGCTGGGACGGTGCACAGACGATCGAACACCTGTGGCAGGAAGACCCGAGCCTGCAAGTGGTGGTGTGTACCGCCTATTCCGACTATTCGTGGGATGAACTGCTGGAGCGCCTGCACGCCCACGACCGCCTGCTGATTCTGAAAAAACCGTTCGACAACATTGAAGTCCAGCAGATGGCCAACACCCTGCTCACCAAATGGGACATGACCGAACGAGCGTCTATCCAGATGAGCCATCTGGAGCATCTGGTGGACCAGCGCACGGCCCAGTTCAAGCAGGCCAGCGAAGCATTGCAGCGGGAAATCGACGAGCGCAAACAACTGGAAAGCCAACTGGTGCAGTCGGAAAAACTCGCCTCGCTGGGGCAACTGGCGGCGGGGGTCGCCCATGAAATCAATAACCCCATCGGTTTCATTTCCTCCAACCTCGGCACCCTCGATGGCTATTTCAAACAACTGCAGGCCATGCTTGATGCCTATCGGGAGGCGGAGGCGGCCATTACCTCAAGCGAGGTTCTCGAACGTCTCGGCCAGCTCCGTGAAAAGGTCGAGCTGGAGTTTCTGCGCGAAGACATTCCGCTGCTGATCAAGGAATCCAAGGACGGGATCAATCGGGTCGGGCAGATCGTCAAGGACCTGAAGGACTTCTCCCGCGTCGACTCCAATCAGGAATGGCAGTGGGCCAACCTGCAGCAGGGCATCGAGTCGACGCTGAACATCGTCGCCAATGAACTCAAGTACAAGGCCGATGTGGTGAAGGAGTATCAAACGCTGCCTGACATCGAATGCCTGCCGTCGCAGATCAATCAGGTGATCATGAACCTGATCGTCAACGCGTCTCAGGCCATGGGTCCGGAACGGGGCACCATCACCCTGCGTACCGGGCTTGAAGGTGAAACGGTGTCGATCGAAGTCGCGGACACCGGATCAGGCATCGAACCGGAATGCCTGCAGAAAATATTCGACCCGTTCTACACCACCAAACCGGTGGGCCAGGGAACAGGGCTCGGGTTGTCACTGTCCTATGGCATCGTGAAAAAACACCGGGGCGATATTTCGGTACGCAGCGAAGTCGGCGTGGGTACCACGTTTCGGGTCGAGCTGCCGATGCGCCAATCGAAAGCGGCTGTCTGACCAGCCGAACAAGGGATCAAATCTCAATCCAGGCTGTTTTCGTTTATTCTCCAGGCGCAGAATGCCTGACGCTCTGTGCTAACACAGGAGATCTCTGTGGCGAGGGAGCTTGCTCCCGCTGGATCGCGAAGCGAACCCAAAACAGGCAATGCGTTCAGTCAGACAAATCCCGTCAGCAGGTTTTGCGACTGCTGCGCAGCCGAGCGGGAGCAAGTTCCCTCGCCACAAAAGCCTGTATACCACGGTCCTATATGACCGAGTCCGAACCCAAGGAAACCGTATGAGCCTGTCACTCCTGAGCCGCTACGCCTTCTTTGCCGTCTGTGTGATATTCACCCTCGCCAGCCTGCCCTTCCTGGCATACGACTGGCTCTGGCCGATCACCGCCGTCACCGGCGTCCTCAGCCTGGTGGGTCTGTTCGACCTGTTGCAAAGTCCTCATGCGGTGCGCCGCAACTACCCGATCCTGGGCAATATCCGTTATCTGGTGGAGGGCATTCGCCCGGAAATCCGCCAGTACCTGCTCGAATCCGACAGCGATGCCCTGCCCTTCTCCCGGGCTCAGCGTTCGCTGGTGTATTCGCGAGCCAAGAACGAGAGCGCCGACAAACCTTTCGGCACGCTGATCGACGTGTATCAGTCGGGTTTCGAATTCATCGGCCACTCGATGCGCCCGGCACCGTTGAGCGACCCGAGCAGTTTCCGGGTGATGGTCGGCGGCCCGCAGTGCACCCAGCCGTACTCGGCGTCGGTGTTCAACATCTCGGCCATGAGCTTCGGCTCCCTCAGCGCCAACGCCATTCGCGCGTTGAACCAAGGCGCCAAACTCGGCAACTTCGCCCATGACACCGGCGAAGGCAGCATCAGCCCCTATCACCGGGAAAACGGCGGCGACCTGACCTGGGAACTGGGCAGCGGATACTTCGGCTGCCGCACCGCCGATGGCCGCTTCGACCCGGAGCGCTTCGCCACCCAGGCACAGAACCCGCAAGTGCGGATGATCGAAATCAAAATGAGCCAAGGCGCAAAACCCGGCCATGGCGGGATTTTGCCCAAGCACAAAGTCACCCAGGAAATCGCCGAAACCCGTGGCATCCCGATGGGCGAAGACTGCATTTCGCCGTCGCGCCACAGCGCGTTTTCCACGCCGATCGAAATGATGCACTTCATCGCGCAACTGCGTGAACTGTCCGGCGGCAAACCCGTGGGCTTCAAGTTCTGCCTGGGCCACCCCTGGGAATTCATGGGCATCGCCAAGGCCATGCTGGAAACCGGCATCCTTCCGGACTTCATCGTGGTCGACGGCAAGGAAGGTGGCACCGGCGCCGCGCCCGTGGAGTTCACCGACCATATCGGCGTGCCGATGCGTGAAGGCCTGTTGTTCGTGCACAACACCTTGGTGGGCCTGAACCTGCGGGACAAGATCAAACTCGGCGCCAGCGGCAAAATCGTCAGCGCCTTCGACATCGCCAGCGTCCTGGCCATCGGCGCCGACTGGGCCAACTCGGCGCGCGGCTTCATGTTCGCCATCGGCTGCATCCAGTCGCAAAGCTGCCACACCAACAAATGCCCGACCGGTGTCGCCACCCAAGACACCCTGCGCCAGCGCGCGCTCGTCGTTCCGGACAAGGCCCAGCGCGTGTTCAATTTCCATCGCAATACGCTGAAGGCCCTGGCAGAAATGCTCGCCGCCGCAGGCCTCGACCATCCTTCACAGCTGTCGGCCAAGCATCTGGTGCGACGCATGTCGGCGACCGAGATCAAGCTGTTTTCGCAGTTGCATGTGTTCCTCAAGCCAGGTGAGTTGCTCACCGGGGAAGTGAACGGCGAGTTCTATTCGCGGATGTGGCAGATGGCACGGGCGGACAGTTTCGAGCCTAATGATGCGGCAGCTGCATAGGCTGTGTTTGCGCGCCAATCTCAGGGATTGGCGCGTCCTCCACGACGAACAAACGAGCCTCACTGCCCCCTTCCCTTAGCGTCAGCACATGCTTCCAATGTTTCGGAAACAAGGCGTCATGCTCAGGACGAGCAATGCCCGTCACCCACCAGACTCTCCTGGCATTCAGTTTCAGGGTCAAAAAGTCATTGAAGAAAATCCAGTGCAGGTGACGGGGGATGAGTGCCCAACCACCGTATTCGGCGGTTCCCCACAGGGTGCCGGTCGCTGTTTTGAAGACGTATAGCCGTGGCTGAATGCCTGTCGAGTTGTAGTACATGAACGGCAAGTACCAATACAGGTTATCCACAACGATTTCGTCATCTGGATGGGCTTCACGGCCGAGACCGGCGACCACGGCATCCAGCTTCGCGTCTCTGCGAATGCTGGTGCCGTTCATCTCATCCGTTTGTGCGTAAATCGCCGACAGCCCGTGCACTTCCACCAACACAATAAAAACCATGGCGACAGCAGCAAGGACAGCGTGGCGTTGGCTCAATGCGTCCAGTGCGAGCGCAACAATAAGGGGCAACGCAGCGGCGGCGAACACCAGGTACCTGGCATTGAAAACCGGAACGATCAGCGACACCAGAAACACGGTCAGTGCCGGCACAAAAAAATAGCCGACCAGCAAAACACTGAAGGGTCGCTCGTTGCGTGCCTTGAACAGTACGGCAGCGGTGCAAACAATGATCAAGACCAAGGGTGTCACGCGCCATAAGTCACTGGTCGAACCCTCCATCACCACCAGTTGCCAAACGAAGGTCAGCACCGTCGGCCAGGTGAGTGGCGGTATCCATTCGAGCCCATCCATTCGCAGCAATTGACTGATGAGAGGCGGTGCCCACGGCAGGTACAACACGACGATTGCACTGTTGGCCAGTATCCACGCACGTACGGGGACTGTGTCCTGGACCTTGCGCACTCGCCACCAAAAAAGCCAATGCACCAACACGCACAATGCGGCGAAGTAGTGCGTGTAAAAAGCCGCCGTCATCAACAGCACGTAAACGGCCGGGTAACGCTGTTGATCCGGCGCCTTGACCCAGCACACCAGCGCCACAGTCGCCCCCATCAGCCAAAACCCCAGCAAGGTGTACATTCGCACTTCCTGGCTGTAGCGCACCGATATTGGCAGCAACGCCAACAATAATGCTGCGATCCATGTCGCCCTTCGCGTCGCCAACAGGCTCATCAATTTAATGCCCAGCAACAACGTGCCGACATCAGCCAGAGCACTCAGGGACCGCGCAGACAACACGCCATGACCGAACAGCACCATCCAGTAATGCAGCAAGACATAGTAAAGCGGCGGATGAACATCCCGAGCCGTCGTACCCCAGATGTACGCAGGCGAGCCCTCGGCCAGCAGTATGCTGTAAGCCTCGTCGTACCAGATGACCGGCACGGTGATAGCGTGAAATCTCGCCAACAATGCGATCGCCAGCACCACCAGCAAACCCGCACCGTCGGCAACCCCGGATGGCAAGCGTTTGAGATAGATCGCAGGAGCGCTCACCGTTTTCACCACGCAAGCGTGGCGATCGGCGTTGGCTCTTTCATCACGATGAAACCGTAGTCACCCAACAGATAGAGGCTGTAGAACTTGTTATCCACCAGCGGTGGATAACCCTGATAACCCATCAGCGTCGCGTTGCGTCGCTCCCGCTCCGCGACCACGTTGGTGATGCCCGCTTTCGGCAGGTTTTCCGCCAGCATGTAGAAGTTGATGTTCAGCAGATAATGCAAAACCGGCATCTGCTTGAACGAGCCTGCAGCCTCCACCAGCCAGTGATCGGAATAACTCACCGACATGTATATGCGCTTGGCCTCGCGCAGTTGCCGATGGGATGCAATGTCATGCCCCAGGGAAAACAACGCGCTGGAAGCGAAGGTGTTCTGCACCGACAGTACGCGACCATAGGCGTAGGACATCGAAAGCATGGCCAGCAGCGGAACCACCAACAGCAGCGTCAGCCGCTCATGAATATGTGCCAGCGCCAGATGGCTCAAATAGAACAGCAGCACCAACAGCACTGCGAACCCCATCAAGGTTCTGGCGCCTTCATTGAAATCCCGGAAAAACAACACAGCCCCCGACACTAGAAAAATCACGACCGGCACGGTCAACACACACGCCAGGCCCATCAGCACTTTTCTCAACCCTGTGTCCTGGCGTGCCACCACGTTCCGGGCCAACCGTACGCTGCCCGCGATGGCGCACAACAGCAGCACGGCGAACACCCAGGTGAATCCACCGTGAAACAGCAGCACGACTTTTTCCAGCACACGGCCGATGTTGATTTCCAGTTGCAGCCAGGGTGCTGCCGCCCAGTTCAGGAACAAAACACGGGTCTGATCCATGTATGGATAAGCGGTGACGCTGTAGATCAAGCCGCCGAGCACCACCTGCGCGAGTTTCCAGCCGATCAACTCGCACCATTGCGGCCAGGCCCATTTATCGTTCGCGCCCCTGAGCAGTTCGAGGCAACACAGGCCCAGAAATACATTAATACTCACCTGATAGAGCCCCAGCCCCAGGGCAATCAGGAAGGCCGGCACCAGCCATTGCAGGATGCGCGAAGGATGACGAAACGTGATCGCATAGATCACCGCCACCAGACTCAAGGCATTAGTCGGTCCGTCGTATTGATACGACAGGTTCTGCAGGAAGAACGGGTTGTACCAGAGCGGCAACACCACCATGCAGCAGGATAGCGTCGGCTGCGGGTAGTAATGAAACGTCAGGCTGGTCAACGCAAAAGTCATGGCCAGGGAGGCGATCAACAGCGGCAACGGAAAGATGTTCGGCGCGGCATCGCTGAAGGTCAGCGCGTTGTAGAACAGCTCGGTGAACAACCGCCCCTGCCCCACCCAGTCCGTGCCGGCGGACAGTGAACGCCAGTTGTCATCGATGTAGGGATAGTCGGCGAGGATCAGCGGAATGACATAGATCAGCGTCGCGAGTTGAAAAAAAAGCCAGACCCGACGACGGCCGATTTCGCCGCTGAAAAAATCGCTCAGTCTGCCCATGCTAAAGCCCGACCCGGTCTTTGCCGCCGATGACGTCTTTGATCACATACCGGGGCCGATGCTTGGCTTCGATGTAGATGCGACCGACATACTCTCCAAGAATGCCGATGCCGATCAGTTGCACACCGCCCAGAAACAATATGGCCGTCATCAACGAAGGGTAACCGGGGACGCTGTTGCCGAAGAAAATCTTGTCCAGCACCATGTACACCGCATACAGCACCGCGAAGATTGAAATGCCGCCGCCGATGTAAGTCCACAACTGCAAGGGTACGGTGCTGAACGAGGTAATGCCTTCCAGCGCCAGGTTCCACAGCTTCCAGCCATTGAATTTGCTGCGTCCCGCCACCCGCTGGGCCCGCTCGTACTCCACCACCACGGTGGTGAAACCGGCCCACGACAGAACGCCTTTCATGAACAACTGATGCTCGGGGAGTGCGCGAATCACATTGACCACCTTGCGGTCCATGAGGCGGAAATCCCCGACGTTCTCTTCGATACGGGTGTAGGAAATCCTGTTCAGCAGGTGGTAGAACATTGCCGCACTGTGGCGTTTCAAATAACTGTCGCTGGTACGATCCCGGCGTTTGGCGAGCACCACATCGGCACCCTTTTGCCACTCGGCAATCAACCGCGGGATGACGCTGATCGGGTCCTGCAGGTCCACGTCCATGGGGATCACCGCATCGCCGGTGGCGTACTCCAGCCCGGCAAACAACGCCGGCTCCTTGCCGAAGTTGCGCGAGAAATTGATCAGCAATACCTGCTCATCGACCTGGGCCAGCGCCTTGGCCTGCTCAGCCGTCTGGTCGGTACTGCCGTCGTTGATGAACACGATCTCGACTTCATAAGGGTCAAGTTTCAACTCACGACGCACCGCTTGGTGGAACAGACTGATCGCCTGCTCTTCGTTGAATACCGGAACAATCAGCGAAACCTTCACGTTTCACACTCCTGAGAACCGAAGTGTAGATGCTCGCCAGATGCCATCATGGGGAGTTCCGGTACGCGAACTGTCCGGCAGACCGACGGCCACGCCGCTCGATCCGTTCGCTATAAGCAGCTGAGACATTCGGTAATATCCAGCCTTTTGCAATTGCCTGTGAATAACGGCACCCTGCGCGCCGTTGTAGGAGCGAGCCCGTTCAAGAGCCCAATGCCGTTCAATTAAGGGAGTCTTGAGTCAGAGAAACCTGTGGCGAGGGAGCTTGCTCCCGCTTGAGTGCGTAGCACTCACAAAAATCGGCAATGGCCGTCAGATTTTTGGGGCCGCTACGCAGCCCAGCGTCGGAACGCCGCCCGGAGCAAACTCGCTCGCCACAAAGGTAGGCATAAGTGAGAGTGCATTTAAGTGAACAGCATTGCGTTCAAGAGCCCGCCTTCATGACGTCTGGACGGGATCACCGAATCGACTTTTTCCGCGGCCTGGCCCTGATCTTTATCTTCTGGGACCACGTGCCGCAGAACCCGCTCGCGCAGTTCACGGTGCGTAACTTCGGCTTCAGCGATGCGGCGGAGATTTTCGTGTTCCTGGCCGGTTACGCGGCCGTGCTGGCCTACGGCAAGATCGCCCGACGCGACGGGCTCATGGTCGCCACGGTGAAAATCCTGCGACGCGCCTGGGTGCTTTATGTAGTGCACATCTTTTTGCTGGCGCTACTGATGGGCATCGTGTTTTTCGCCAACAGCCACGTGGAAACCCGCGATCTGGTGCAGGAAATGGGTTTGCAGTATTTCCTGAGCAATCCGCAGCAGGCGTTGATGGACGAGTTGCTGCTGCGCTTCAAGCCGAACCTGATGGACCCGTTGCCGCTGTACATTCTGTTGCTGCTCGGCCTGCCGCTGGTACTGCCGATGTTGCTGCGCAAGGCTGAATACGTGGTGGGGCTGTCGGTGGTGTTGTACCTGCTGGCGCCATGGCTGCAGTGGAACCTGGCGGGCACCGACGGGGGCGTGTGGTTTTTCAATCCAATGGCCTGGCAGTTGCTGTTTATTCTCGGGGGCGCGGCGGCGATTCACCGGCAAAGGCCTCGGGCGCCGCAACCTCGACCGCTGACTCGACAGCCGGTTTTCATCGCGGCTCTGGCCTATCTGCTGATGACCGGGCTGATCGCGCTGTCGTGGAAATGGCCGACCGTGCATGACGCGTTCATGCCCCAATGGCTCGGCGAATGGCTCTATCCGATCAGCAAGACCAACCTCTCACCGGCGCGTCTGCTGCACTTCCTCGCCCTCGCCTACGTCACCGCCAGGTTGTTGCCGGACACGGGCTGGACGCAACACTGGCTGGCACGACAAAGCTGTCGCATGGGCCGATATTCTCTGGAGGTGTTCTGTTTTGGTGTGTTGCTGGCGCCGTTGGCGGACATGCTCAATGCCTTGGGTGGGAACGTATTGGCGATGCAGCTATTCAGCGCGATGTTGGGGGTCGGGTTGATGGCGTTGCTGGGGGGTTGGCTGGATTTCAATAAGCGGTTGAACACGCCGACTCAAGTCGCCGTCGTCTGACATTGAGACAAGCCAGCCTTTGTGGCGAGGGAGCTTGCTCCCGCTCGGCTGCGCAGCAGTCGTAATCCGGTACGTGCAATCGGTTTGAGCGGTGATTTTAGGGCCGCTACGCGCCCCAGCGCGAGCAAGCTCGCTCGCCACAGGAATCGCGCCAACCAATAAAAAGCCCCGATCATGCAGACCGGGGCTTGTGTATGGCTGGCGTTACAGGTTCAAGACGCCGAACGCACCGCGCCTTGCGCCACATTGGTCGGCTGCAACTTGAACATGTAGAACAACACCGTCAGCAGTACCAGGAACGCCGGGCCCACATACAGCGCCACTCGGGTGTCCGGGAAGTACGCCATCAGGCCGACCACCAGCACCAGGAAGGCCAGCGCCAGATACGAACTGATCGGGTACAGCCACATGCGGTATTTCAGGCCGGCACGTTCGCTGGCGCTCAGGCCTTTGCGGAACTTGAGCTGGGCCAGCAGGATCATCACCCAGGTCCAGATCGCGCCGAAGGTTGCTATCGCGGTAACCCAGACGAAAACCTTCTCAGGCACCATGTAGTTGAGCAGCACGCCCAGCAACAACGCGCCGATCGACAACAGCAACGCACGACGGGGCACACCGCCGTTCGAGGTTTTGGCGAAACCGGCCGGGGCCTGGCCGTTCTGCGCCAGGCTGTAGAGCATGCGCCCGGTGCTGAAGATGCCGCCGTTGCAGGACGACAACGCCGCGGTGATCACCACGAAGTTGATGATGCCGGCGGCGGTCTTGATGCCCAGACGCTCGAAGGTCATCACGAACGGGCTGCCCTGGGTGCCGATGGCGTTCCATGGGTAGATCGACAGAATCACGAACAAGGCGCCGACGTAGAACAGCAGAATCCGCCAGAACACCGAGCCGATCGCATTGGGGATGGTCTTCTGCGGGTTCTTCGCTTCACCGGCGGTCAGGCCGATCATCTCGACGCCGAGGTAGGCGAACATCACCATTTGCAGGGACATCAACACGCCTTGCACGCCATTGGGCATGAAGCCGCCGTGGGCCCACAGATTGGAAATCCCCAGGGCGACGCCGTCGTTGCCGAAGCCGAACGCGATCACGCCGATACCGCCGACCACCATCGCAATGATGGTGACGATCTTGATCAGGGCGAACCAGAATTCGAACTCACCGAAGGCTTTCACCGCGATCAGGTTGATCGAGCCCATGCTGACCAACGCGGCAAGTGCCCAGATCCAGCGCGGCACGTCGGGGAACCAGACGCCCATGTACACCGCCACTGCGGTGATTTCCGCGACGCAGGTCACCAGCCACAGGAACCAGTAGTTCCAGCCGGTCAGAAAACCCGCCAAAGGCCCGAGGTAATCCTGGGCATAACGGCTGAACGAGCCGGCGACGGGATTATGCACGGCCATCTCGCCGAGGGCGCGCATGATCACCAGGATCGCCAGACCGCCGATGATGTAGGAGAGCATGATGGCCGGGCCGGCCATTTCGATGGCCTTGGCCGAACCCAGGAACAGGCCGACGCCGATACAGGCACCGAGTGCCATCAGGCGAATATGCCGTTCGCCCAGTTCGCGTTTAAGCGGGCCGCCCTGAGCGGTCTCGCCGTGAGGCAGGTGATTGCCGACTGGCATAGGGGTGCAACCTCGTCTTGTTATTGGATATGACCACCGAGTGTCGAAGCGCCGGCCGATAAGCCAGTGCCTGGTGAAACCGGGCCTGTCTTGTGGACAGACACGTCTTGTAGGACAAAACCTCCAAGATCAGCGGGGCGTGCAGTATAAAAAGCTAATGACAGGTGTTTTAACTATATAAAACACAATATTCAGCGATAACTAACGGGTAATTCGCGTAAAACGGAGTGGCATTACCTGTTTTATGCAGGTTTTTTCTCCACTGAAACCGCACGGAGTATTGCACAGCAATGGTGCATCGTCATGCCCCTACCTAGGCAGCATTTACCTCGTTGATGCGTCTAGCTCAACCCTTTCAGACGACCTCCCCCCTTGTGGCGAGGGAGCTTGCTCCCGCTCGACTGCGCAGCAGTCGCAAACCCGGTGAATCGTATTTATCAGACAAGTCCGGAATTGGGGCCGCTTCGCAGCCCAGCGGGAGCAAGCTCCCTCGCCACAAAAGCGCTATTCCCAATTGGATCCCGCATGGTTTTCGGAAATTTCAGTCAAGTGTTGCAGATTCAGGTTTGGAGATAGGGACTAGGGTCAAAGGGGGAACTTCAAAAGGGCGCAAGGAATGCATCCACAACCAAATTCACATCTGCTACGCCATGGACGATGTTCAGAACAGGGTCGGGCCTATCTCATCACAGCAGTTGTGCACCAACGCCGCCGAATATTCACTGATTGGCGGTTGGGACGTCTGTTAGTTGCCGAACTCAAGCGGGCCCACGACCAGAAATGGGTCAACTCAATAGCGTGGGTCGTCATGCCAGATCACTTCCATTGGTTGGTACAACTCGAACAACACTCCCTGGCGCAACTCATGCAAGCCACCAAATCTCGCAGCACACTCTCCATCAACCGAGCGTCAAACAATGAAGGGGCTTTTTGGCAAAGCGGCTACCACGACCGGGCAATCCGCGATGGAGAAGGACTCCTGCCATTCGCTCGTTACATTGTTGCCAATCCATTGCGCGCAGGGTTGGTCAATAAAATTGGCGATTACCCACTATGGGATGCCTGTTGGCTATGAACCCAGCAGCACCATAACCCTGTGGCGAGGGAGCTTGCTCCCGCTCGGCTGCGCAGCAGTCGTGAATCCTGTACATGCGGTGTGTCTGAAAAAATCCGGTGTTGGTGGTTTTTGGGACTGCTGCGCAGTCCAACGGGAGCAAGCTCCCTCGCCACAGGCAAGCGCCCTCGCCACAACAGCCCTTCTCCGTAGGTATTCGTGCGCATCTGATATTTGGTTGTTCACAATTTTTTCACCAACGCCAACCACCGTCTAAGCTTCAAACAAGTCCGATCAATCTGCGTGAATGGATCAGTCGACTATGGGCGCTTTGTGGCAAACCGATTCGAGTGACACTGTGGTTCCGACTGAACGTGAGGATGAAGCGCCTTTACCTGAAAAACCCCGTCGCTCACGGCACGGCTGGGGGGCGTTCTGGTTGCTGCTGCTGATTATCCTGATTGTCCTGGGCCTGGCCGCAGCCAAGGAAATGCGCACCTCCAAATTCCAAGCCCGGGAAATCAGCAAATATGCCGCCTCGCTGAAATACGAACTGCAACCCGGCCCCAGCGACGCGATTCGCTACCCTGGCGAAGGCCCGTTCGATCAGCGTCTGGGCTACAGTTCCCTGGATGAATTTCTGCCGCGCCTGCTCAAGCGCGATTACGTGATAGCGGCGCAAACCCGCTTTTCGCCTGCGCTGATGAAGTACAGCGACAAGGGCTTTTTCATTCCCTATACCGAGAAAATCCAGGCCGGGCTGTCGATCACAGATTGCCGTGCGGCCCCGCTGTATCAGTTCAAGTATCCACAACAGCTCTATTCAAGCTTTGCCGCGATCCCGCCGGTGGTGGTCAACAGCTTGCTGTTCATCGAAAACCGCTTTCTGCTCGATCCGCACCAGCCCCTGGCCAACCCCGCCGTGGACTGGCCACGGTTCGGCATGGCGGCGTGGTCCCAGGTGGCCAAGCTGTTGCGCCTGCCCGGCCAATCGGCGGGCGGCAGTACACTGGCGACACAGCTTGAGAAATATCGACATTCGCCCGATGGCTTGACCGTGTCGGGCGCGGAAAAAATCCGCCAAATGATTTCCGCCAGCGTGCGGGCCTATCAGACGGGGCCGGAAACCCTTCAGGTACGGCAAAATGTGATTCGCGATTACCTCAACAGTGTTCCGCTGTCCGCGGTACCGGGCCACGGTGAAGTGCACGGCATGGCCGAAGGTTTGCGTGTGTGGTACGGCACCGACTTCAATAAGGCCAACGAACGGCTGGCCAGCACCGACACCGATCAGAAAAGCCTGGCTGAAAAAGGCCTGGCCCTGCGTGAAATGCTGTCGCTGATGATTGCTCAGCGCCGCCCTTCGCACTACTTGACCAAGGGCCGCGATGAATTGGCCAGTCTGACCGACAGTCATATTCGCCTGCTGTCACAAAATGGCGTGATCGATGCGCCGCTCGCGGCGGCGGCACTGGCCAGCCAAGTGACCTACCGCGACTGGCAGACCCAGCCCACCATTCAACCTATCGAAACCAACAAAGGCATCAGTGTCGCGCGCAGTCGTCTGGGCAGTTTGCTCAATCGTCCGCTGTATGACCTCGACCGCCTCGATCTTTCCGCCACCAGCACCCTGCAAGGCGAGCTGCAAACCCAGGCCACCGCGTACCTCAAGCATCTGGCCGACCCAGCCTATGCAGCGGAAATCGGCCTGATCGGCGAACGCCTGCTCACCCCCACCAGCACCACGCAGGTGCGCTACAGCTTCACCCTGTTCGAACTGACCCCGGACGGCTCGCGGGTGCGGGTGCAGACCGACAGCACCGACCAACCGTTCGACATCAATGAAGGCAGCAAGCTGGAACTGGGCTCCACCGCAAAAATGCGTGTGCTCACCACTTACCTGCAGATCATCTCCGAATTGCACGATCGCTACGCAGGCATGACCGTTGCCGAACTGAAGAAAACCGAAGTCGCCGAACAGGATCGCCTGAGCAGCTGGGCCGTCGATTACATGATTCAGAACACCGACCGCAGCCTGCCAAAAATGCTCGGTGCCGCACTGGATCGCAAATATTCCGCCAGCCCCGGCGAGGCGTTTTTCACCGGTGGCGGGTTGCACACGTTCGTTAACTTCCGCAAGGAAGACAACGGCCGCATGCCGACCCTGCGCGATGCCATTCGTGAGTCGATCAACCTGCCGTTCATCCGGCTGATGCGCGACCTGGTGCGCTACAGCACCTACGCAGGCCCCAACAGCAGCGCCGAATTGCTCAAGGACGACCGCGACCCGCGGCGTCAGGAATACCTGGCCCAGTTCGCCGACCGCGAAGGCACCGCATTCCTGTTGCGGTTCTGGAAGAAGTACCAGAACAAGGACACCCAAACCCGCCTCGAGACCTTCCTCGACAGCATGCACCCGACACCGATACGCATGGCTGCCGTGCATCGCTACCTATTCCCGCAGGCCGACCAGGAGAGCTTCAACACCTTCGTGCGCTCACACCTCAAGGGCGCCAAGCTCACGGAAAAACTCACCGACGAACGCCTCGAACGCCTGTACCTGAGTTACGGCCCGGGCAGCTACGACCTGCCGGATCAGGGCTTCATCGCCAAGGTCCACCCGCTGGATCTGTGGCTGATGGGCTACTTGCTGAACAACCCCGACGCCAAGTTCAGCCAGATCGTCAAAGCCAGCGAATTCGAACGCCAGGAGGTTTACAGCTGGCTGTTCAAAAGCCGCCACAAGGGCGCCCGTGACAGCCGCATCCGCACAATGCTGGAGATCGAGGCGTTCCTTGATATTCACCAGCGCTGGCAGAAAGTCGGCTATCCGTTCGATCACCTGGTGCCCTCGCTGGCCACCGCCATCGGCAGCTCCGGTGACCGCCCCGCTGCGCTGGCAGAGCTGATCGGCACCATCCTCAACGACGGTGTACGCCTGCCGACGCTGCGTATCGACAGCCTGCACTTCGCGGCCGGTACGCCCTATGAAACCCAACTGTTCAACAATCCGGTCGTCGGCAAACGCGTGATGCCTTCCGAGGTGGCAACCGCTATGCGCGAGGCCTTGTCGCAAGTGGTGGATGCCGGCACGGCCAAACGCGTGGCAGGCAGTTTCAAACTGGCCAACGGCACCCCGTTGGCCATGGGCGGCAAAACCGGGACCGGCGACAACCGCATCGAAGCCATCGGTCCGGGAGGCCGGATTCTGAGCTCGAAATCGATCAACCGCACCGCAACGTTCGTGTTCTATATCGGCGATAGCCATTTCGGCACCTTGACCGCCTACGTGCCGGGGCGCACGGCCGAAGCCTTCAAATTTACCTCGGCGTTGCCGGTGCAAGTGCTCAAGGGCATGGCACCGATTCTGATGCCGTACCTGCAACCGGGGAGTCATACGGGATGTCTGCCTGTTGATGTCGCACGACGCTGATCACGGGGTGGTAATTAATTATTTTCGGCATTGATAATCTCAATGCGTCGGCAAGTATCCACACGTATTCAAGAACAGTAATTCAGACTTTTACTTTGAGCCTTGGGAGTTAGGCTGGTGACTCCTATAAACATTCAAGGCTTTATAAAAACATGTCTGAAATACAAGGAAGTATATTGGGTGATTCATTGCCAGAAACTGCCGATTTAAAAGGCCGCCATTACGATTTTATCCAGAACCGGATCCACCCCATCTTCAAAAGCGCCTCTTTGCAAAGGGTTCAAGAGCTAAGCCTCACTCAAACGGCAATCGGGACATGGATAAAGACCGCCACAGACATCGATCACACCCGGTTACAAGAATCCAATATCAAACTTTGGTCCGCTCAGAACAGAGTGGACCGCATTCTTGAAGAGTTACAAAACATTTATAAGTTCGCCGAGCCGTTACTGACCGACGCGTTGTTGAAACAGTACGGTGTCGACGTTGATGTAAAGACAACCTGCCTGCATCTTTACTTACCCAAAGAGCGCCCTTGGTATGTCGTTGACCTCTCCGGCGGCGTGGTGACCCGTACGGTCTCACTGCTGGACGCTGCCTTGCACAACTTCGCGCTGACCGAAACCTGCGAATCGGGCTCGGACTTTATCAGTCAGCCCGATGCGCGCGGGCACTTCGACATTCGGCCGATCAAACGCAAAATGTCCATCGCACAGTTCCAGACCTTATGTCGCGAGTTGGACATCGGCGCCCGCTACACCCGATACCTCGAAGAACAGTTGCTGCCCAGTGACGGCCTCGCACAGGT
The DNA here is from genome assembly GCF_047304405.1 of Pseudomonas sp. Pseusp11. Taxonomy (NCBI): domain Bacteria; kingdom Pseudomonadati; phylum Pseudomonadota; class Gammaproteobacteria; order Pseudomonadales; family Pseudomonadaceae; genus Pseudomonas; species Pseudomonas sp. Pseusp11. The sequence continues at coordinate 100,510 of NZ_JBGLZF010000003.1, read as the reverse complement.
CATGTTGAAACTCAACATCGTCAATTACGAGAAAACCGCGTTCAAAGCGGCTGCTCAACAGGCCGTGATGTCCAATGACATTGACGCCGACGCCCGCGATTTGATCCTGAAGATGCTTGATGGTCAGCGCAATCTCACCCGTAAAGGCCGGGTGATGCACTTCGCTGAATTGTCCATCATGGACAGCCCGTTGACCGGGATCGTGCTGATTACACCGGACCTGGAACGAACCCGCGATGTCGTACCGATATTTGCTTACGTCCCGCAAGACCCGGAGCATCCACTGAAAGAGTACCCGTCAACCACCGCGTTCATGAATGAGCTGACTCGCCAGCTACGCGATAACAACACCCTATCGTCTACCGGAATGACCTATCGTCAGTACTTCAGCCGGTTCGTAAACCAACCCGAGCGCGGGCATTTTTTCGGAGGGTTGGAGCAACGCCTGTTCGAGGTTAAATGGCATCAAAAGGAACCGCTGGACCAACGCCCCAGCTGGCGGGAAGAACCGGTCGACAACCCCTACCTGTACTTCAACGCCACACCGATCAGCGGTGAATTGTGGGAGTACCTCTATCAGCAAAAGCTGAACAAAATCCTCAATGATGCGCGAAACATCGCCGTGTCCACCGCCGATACCGATCGCAATGCCCGATGGGCCTGGTGGGAGAACTTCAAAAAAATTGTCTCGGACATCTTCAATGCCGCGCTGATGGTCGCCACCCCGTTCGTCCCGGGGCTGGGTGAATTGATGATGGCGTACACCGCTTACCAGATCACTACCGACGTAGTCGAATTCGTCGTGGACCTGGCGCAAGCCCGGTGGATTGAAGCCGCCGAACATATTGTCGGGGTCGTGACGGACGTCGTTCAGTTGGCCGCTTTCGCCGCCGGTGCGCAGATCGGCCAGCTCGCACGCCTCAAACTCTCACCACTGATCGAAGGCATGAAACCGGTGGAACTGCCCAACGGCCAGCAACGCCTGTGGTATCCCGACCTCAAGTCCTACGAGCAGCCGAACGTAGGGTTACCGGCCGACTCCACACCTGACGCATTGGGTTTGCATACCCACGAAGGTCAAAAGATTCTGCCGCTGGATGAAAAACAGTACGCCGTGCAAAAAGACCCGAGAACAGGCACCTATCGTGTCAAGCACCCCCATCGCGGTGAGGCCTATTTACCCGAGCTGAAACACAACGGCTACGGCGCCTGGACACATGAAGCGGAAAACCCGCGAGACTGGGACAGCCCCAGGCTGATGCGGCGTCTCGGTCACTCCGTCGACGGTTTCAACGATGCGCAACTGGAACAAATTCGTATCGCCAGCGGCACCGAAGCGGGGGCGTTACGCCGAATGTACGTCGAAAACACCGCCCCGCCTCCGTTGCTCACCGATGGCCTTGAACGCGCAGGTATTCAGCAGCAAACCGAGCAGGCTATTCATGACATTCGCTCCGGACGGCCTCTCGATCCCGCTTCTTACTGGTTCGAACCCTTGGCGACTTACCTTGAAGGCTGGCCCTCGGACAAGGCCCTGAGAGTTTACGAAAACACCGACCTGACAGGCCGGTTTCGCACTTACGGTAATGCCCAGGCAAGCGACGAACACACGCTCGGCACCAGCCTCACCCAACTCATGCAGGGGGATCTGCCCAAGCAGCTCGTCGAGTTCCTGAGCGAAGAAGAACTTCAAGTGCTGATCGGCCCAGGCGTCGCCAGGGGAGAACGGATCCAGGCTCTGCGCAATCAACTGGCTGACGAGGCAGACCGCCTCAGACCCGATATCTTCAATCAGCGCTATCAGGCCACACAAGCGAGCGCCAACCCGCAGGTTCAACAGCTGCGCGACGTGGCTCCAGAGCTGCCGACCCACGCGGCGACGGTACTGCTCAACAAGGCCGGCAGTGCTGAACTCGAACGCATGGCCCGGGACAAACGCCTGCCGCTGGACCTGAAAAACCAGGCCCGTGAAGCGGCCTTCGAAACCCGGGCCAACCACGCCTATGAAGGTTTCACCGATGCTGCCCGTTGGGTTCCAGAGACTGAGCGACTGGTGCTGAACGCGCTCAGAATTCACACCGACGCGTTCGGCGATTTGCGTATCGACGTTAGGCAAGGTTCCGACATCGGGCCCTTACGATGCAGCGTGGGTGCGGAAGACGCTTCGGTCATCCGGGTATTGATCCAGGAAGACGGGGCACGGTACGAAGTGTGGGACGCCGACAACCACAAACTGCATGAAGCCGACGACTTTTACGAATCGGTGCTCAATGCCCTGCCAGCCAGTAAACGCGTGCAACTGGGTTATCGACCGGGCCAGGGAGCCTGGTTCAGACAATGGGTGATGGTCAAAACCGAAGCACCCGCCGAGCGTCGGACCGCGCTGGCAGAACCGCCCATTCGCCTGATCGCCGACCCCGACACCCTGCTGCTGTTGCGTGGCCCGGGCTTTTCCATACAAAAGGCTACCCTGTCGGAACGGGTGCAGGACATTTACCCGCACTTGAACGAGCGCGAGGTCAGCACCTTTGTCCGATCGCTGGGCGAAGAACCTCAGGCACGCAAGACCCTCGATCGACTTGACCGCGAACTGGACGATCTTCAAGTCAAACTCAACAAATGGCGTTATCAGCAACCTGAAGCCTGGGGTCCGGATCGTAACGGGTTTGTGAATGGTGGCGGGCTGCATATTTCCGAGCGGCTCATCGCCTGCTTTCAAAGAAAATCGACGGCCTTTGGCGAGCGCAGTCCCACACTCGAAGGTGGGTATGTGCTGGACCTGTCAACAGATTTCAACACGCTTGACCTAGAGCTGTGGTGGCGTGAACTGCCTGATCTCAAGCATTACCTCGACCAGGTCAGTACGCTCAATCTGGACCGTACCCTCTTTTCCGGCAGCGCCACGGGGCTGCTGAAGGATTTCCCTCACCTTCGGCAACTGAGTGCCCGAGACTGCGGATTGGAAAAGCTGCCCGTTGCCATTGGCAACATGCATTTCCTGCGCACACTGCGCTTGATCAACAACCGGATCCGGTTGACCCGGTCGTCGGTCGAGCAATTGCGGCATTTGACGCATATGGAAACGCTCAGGCTCGATGACAACCCGCAGTTGGGTCTGCTGCCGAGCGTCGAACGGATGCCGAAACTGAAGATTCTGAGCTTGAGCAACACCGGCGCAACCGCCTGGCCTGAAGGCCTGTTCACAAGGCGCCGCCCGCGCGGATTTTATCTGGACCTGATGCAAAACCCGTTGCGCGACATCCCCTTGGTCGTTCCCGGTTCAGAGGACGCGCGCCTCGTGGCACGCACGCGACTGTTTCCGACAGACCTTTCGGACACCAACCTGATTGTCTACAAAGACTACCGACGATCAGTGGGCATCAGCCCTGAACATCCTTACTCCGCCCTTGCGGACCGGGCGATCAATCAGTGGCCCATGGCTGACGACTCGCGATGGTGGAGTGACAAGGCCGCAGGCGTGGGCATCTTCAGGGTAGAAGCCTGGCACGACCTGATGACCGAGCCACACTCCCAGGGGTTCTTCCGTTTGATCCAGAAGCAGACAGAATCCGCCGACTACCGCGCCGGTGGCGAGCGGCGCAAACAACTGAGCGACCGCGTATGGCGAATGATCGAAGCCATCGACCTGGACAAGGCATTGCGCAAGGAGCTGTTCGAGATGGCGACCGCGCCGACCACGTGCGCTGACGCCGGTGCCCAGGTATTCAACAACATGGGCATCAAAGTATTGGTCAGTGAGGCCTATGCCCAGTCGACATCCGCAGCGATCCTTGAAAGCAAGTTGGTAGCCTTGGCAAAAGGCGCCGCCCGTCTCGAACGGGTGGATGACATCGCCCGGACCGATTTCGCCAGCCGGGAAGGTGATCCTGATGAAGTCGAAGTGTTCCTCGCTTACGAGACCGGACTTGCCCAGCGTCTCGACTTACCCTGGCAGTCGCAGAGCATGCTCTACCGGCCGATTGCTGGCGTGAATGCCAAAACCCTCGATACGGCGTTCGACACCGTGATGTCGATGGAAAACGGCGATGGACTGATCAACCACATGCTCGAACAGTCGTTCTGGGAGAAATACCTGCACGACACCTATCCCGCCGAATTCAGGCGCAATGCCCGCACGTACGAACTCAGGACCGAGCTAGTGGAGGAATTGCGCGAAGCCCAACGCTCGTGGGCGAACTCCAAAGGACGGGTGATTGCCCAGAGACAAGCGCTCAGACAACGACTGCTGGGGTTGGCCCAGCAGTTGAACGTCCAGGAGGAGGTTGTGCTCACCGATAAAGAAATGACCGACGAGGTCTACGATGGATTGCTCAATGACCTTGGCTATGAAGAAAAACAGCTAGGTAGGCGTCTGACCCGGCAGGCGTTGCAAAGCGTCGGGTAGTCACCAGTGCCCTGAAGGCAAACAACGCTTTCAGGGCGCGCCGCGCGCTTACCCGACTTCCGAATCCCAGATGACGGTCACGCTTCCCGAATACTGCCGTTGTCGCTCGGGCCGTATCATTTCTGCCACCTCGCTTGCGGGAATTTCGAAGTGCAGCGCGCCGGGCTTACGATCGACATACAAACCCGGCACGAACAATTCACTACCACTGCCATCGCGTCGCAGCGGTTGGCGATGGACTGGCCGTCCCGCCGCGTCAGTCAACCCTGTGGGCAAGGTGACGCTAACGTTGAGCGGCACAGAATGGCCCGACACCGGCTCTCGTAACGAGCAGTTATCGCCGTCCTGAGTGTACTGGCACTCCAGGCGCATCTTGAAACGACTCGACGACGCGACTGTGAAGGTCTGATCACGAAACAGCCGTGATGGTTTGCGTCCTTGCGTCAGCCAGGCCTGCCAGCCACCTTCAGGCACCAGCTCCACCCGGGTGCCGCCGGGAGGAATTTCGACCTTGAGCGTGTGCCGCACATCCAGAGAGAAATTGAGGGTCAGTTGGTTGTCGGCTGGAATCATCACATCGCCCATGTCGAAATCCTGATGAGGACCGACCGTGTAGGTGATGGAGCCGGTGTACTTGCCTGCCAGCATGTTCAGCGGGTCAGGTGTCCGTAGCTCATACGCAAAAACGAAATACTGATACTTGAAGGACATCGGAATATCGAAAAGCGCCTTTTTGCTGCACACGCCGGCACCGACCGGGACCCGCCAAAAGCTGTTGTAGCCATGTTCGCCAGCTGTGTATGTGTTCACGCCCAAACAAGGTGCAGGCGCATTAACCCACCCCCTACCTTCCCACAAGTCATGCCACCATCCTCCACCAGTTATCTCACGCACGGAACGGGGCAGTGAGGCCTCGTGACCAATACCTCCAATCCTGATGGAAAGTACTTTTGAATCACCCGATTCGTGAGTCACACGCACCTCTCGCCACTCCGAGGGAACACGGGCCATCCCTCCCTGACGCGGATCCGTGTGATTGGCCAGAATCGGCGCGTTGGCGACGAATGGAATCGGCGCGATCAGACTGAAAAGCCGAAAGGGTGCACAGGCCTGCGGGACCTGACGACAGAACCCCTCGGACGGTGTCTGATTAATGAACTCATTTTTCTGTGGCTTCGCCGGGTCGGGCTCGAACATTGCGTCGATGTCCATGACGACCGCGTTGGCCTGTAGTGCCAACACCGCGCACAAGAGGCTGGTCGCACCACACCCGATCAGCATCCGCGCCAGTCGTTGATTGAATGCATTCATCATTTCGGCAACACCGCATTGAAAATCAGATTGACGCTGCCAAAGTAATTACCTGGCTTGTAAACCCCGTCGACCGGCGGTACAGGCACGATCTCCAGTGGCACCCGTTTGCCCAGCGCCGCTTCGCTCATCGGCACCACTTCGCTGTTTACCAGCTCACTCAACACGATGCCGTTGAACAGCACGCGCAAGCCGATGTCATGGGCATCGGTGCCGTTCGACAGATAAGGCCGCCCCTCAAGCCTGGCTTCAATCGAGCCAGCTTCATTTCTCACATCGAAATACTTGCGCAGGCTGCCCAGTGTCGACGCCGCGAGGTTCCACGGCAGGCGCTGCTCGCGATGAATCCAGCCAGGGTCGGCGGGAATCACATAGAACGCCTGGGTCGGAATCGTCACGAACACCTCAAACACGTGCGTTTCCTTGGCGGCATAAGCCCAAGGGCTGGCCAGCAGGGCCGCCACCCACAGGTGCATGACAGTCAGTTTCTTGAACATGGTCATCACCCGGGGTCAGCCCTTCACGTCGATTTTTTTGCTGCGCTCACCTTCGACCAAGGTGAAGCGATACTCGCGACCGGCCTGCTTCTCAAACTGAAACGTGCGGCCGGCCAGAATGTGATGCTTGGTCGTTGGCTGGCAGTCCTGCTCGTTCTTGACCGCGCAATCCTTGAACTCGTCGATCACCACCACGGTGTTGCCTTTGTTGCGGATCCGGTAGTTGCCTGCCTCGTTCTCGATTGCGCTGTCGAAACGCGTTTCCTTGGGCCGCACGAAAAACACCGCGCCGTAACCCGCCAGCACCGTGACCCCTGCCGACAGGGACTTTTTGTAGTCTTCGCGGTCTTCGCTGGAGACGGCGAATTCGTCTTCCTTCTCCGGTACGACCGGAACGAAGCGCACCCGGAAATAGCGCTCCCTGTCACGCTCGCCCATGAACAACAACCGGGTGCCCTGCATGCCGTTGGCCGGCACGATCAGCCGTGCGGGACTGGCCATCAAACCATCCCGGGCATTGCCGTCGGCCTGAGTCTTGAGCGGCACTTCGCGCGAGGTGCCATCGGCCTCATAGAGGATTTCAAGGATGTTGACCTTGACGAACGCCGTGCTGTCGCCGCCATTGAATACACGTTTCAAGTAGGTACTTTTGTCGCCGTCCAGATAGTCGTAAACCGTTCCGATATTGATGCTCGGCGCGGCGTGAGCCATCTGGGTGAAAAGATAAAAACCAAACAGTGCCAACAGGTGTTTCATCGTACTGAACCTCGTTGAATTGAATGCTGAAAAGGGCGGCCCGCTAAACGTCTGAATCCCAGATCACCGTTACACTTCCCGAATAATGTCGTTGTCGTTCAGGGCGAATCATTTCTGCCACTTCGCTTGCGGGAATTTCGAAGTGCAGTGTTCCCGGCTTACGATCGACATAGAAACCAGGCTGGAACAATTGAGTGCCGCTACCATCACGCTGCAATTGCCTGCGATTGACCGGTGCCCCATCACCATCGGTCAAACCCTGTGGAAGACTGACACTGATGTTCATAGGCACCGCATGACCCGAGACCGAGTCCCGCACCGCACAGGTTTTGCTGTCTTGCGAATACTCACACTCCAGATTCATTTTGAAACGCGAACTCGCGGAAATATTGAACGCTTGGTCTCTAAATAACCTCGTTGGTTTTCGACCTTGTTGCAGCCAGCCTTGCCAGCCACCCTGGGGAACCAACTCGACTTTATTACCGCCGGGGGGGATATCAACCCTTAGCGTATGTTGAACATCAAGGGTGAAGTTGATGGTCAAACTGTTGTCTTCGGGCAACATAATATCGCCCATATCAAAATCAAGACCCGGCCCAACGCTGTAGGTATAACTTCCAACGTACTGCCCTGCTGACATCCCCAGAGGATTGGGTGTTCGCAATGCATAACCAATCTGAAAACGATCGTAATAGAGACTGGATATTTGATAGTCGGCCGTGGGTGCACACATCCCTCCCCCGGCGGCGGTCAGCCAGAAAAAAGACCGCCAGGTTGGCTGCACAAACATCCCCCCCGTGTAAAAACAGGGAGGAGATGGGTAGGTCCAGTTATACCCACCCCACAACTTTTCATGTGCCTCGATATCACTAGTCGGAGCACCTTCGCCGATAAGGCTCTGGACGGTACCGGGCAGATAGTACCGTGCACCGATTGATGCAATGCGTACATATAATGTTGATTCTTCCCGGGTATCCTTGTTTACAACTTGTAATGGACGCCAATCTGTAGGCGCCCTAAACATTGCTCCCTTGCGTACATCCGTATGTCTCGCATCGATTGCACTAATTGAATTGAATTTAATAGGCACCAAAATACTGAAAATGGACAAATCACTGCAAAAAGTCGGGTAAGACGCGCAGTGCCCGGTAAAGGGCGTGGTGTTAGTAAATTCATTGCGCGCGGGGTTCGCAGAGTCCGGCTTGAACTCTGCGGTCACCTCAATGGACACCGCTGCGCTCGAGACTGAATACAACAAAAACAACAAACTGATTGCACAACCGTACAACGGTTTTATAAACACATTAAAACCTCCCAAGGTTGATTAAAAAGAATGCCGCTACTCATCAACCGGCTTTTCCTGCCTGATGACCGGCATCCGCCAACGTATCCGGCGTGCAACGCAAATCCCCGATCATCAGCACATTGTTTTCCGTTCGCCCCTGGCTCGGGTCCAGGCGGAACTGGCACAGCAACTGGTTGCCATGACGCACTTCCAGGGTTGGTGACCCGGCGTTCATTTCCATCGAGAAGAACCCGTCCACCTCGCTCACCCCGCGACTGGCGTGGTTGATGATGTGGTGGCCCTTGAGCGGGTTGCCCTGGGGGTCGATCAGGCGACCGAGCACGGTGAGGGTGCGCATCACGCGGATCTGGCGATAGTCCACGCCGCCCTTGTTCAGGTGATAGCTGGAACGGGATGGCTGAATAGTCGCGGCGGGGACGTCGGTGCCCTCAAAATCGAAACTGACCGAGCTGCTTTTGTAAGCCGTGATCGGCACAAAATTGCGCCCGGGTTTGAGCACCGCGCTGCCACCGCTCAAATCGTCGGCGCGCAAGGCGATACCGTCGATGTCCGATTCGACGTCGATGATCATGCCGGCACCATTGCGGTGGTATTGGCTGGTCACGACCATTTTTTGTCCGCCGACGGCCACGGTGCTGTCCAGGTTCAAACCGCCGGTCAAGTCGTTGTTGAACGATGAGCGCTGGATAAACCCGTCACCGTTGACCAGGTCCGATTGCATCGACGCCATCGCGTTCAAACCGATGCCATAGGTGTCGGTGATGGCCGTGGCCGAGACGTTTTGCAGCACGTGATCCTGCAAGGTTTTGCGGTAGGTAAGCGAGGCATTGTTATCGCGCCCGCCGTCGCGATCGGTGCGGGTGCCGATGCTGCCGGACCACTGCTCTCCCGGACCGCCCAGCGCGATGTTCACGCTCAGGTCGACACCACGATTGCGATCATTCCCCGAGCTGAAATTGCCCGGGCGGTCGAACAGCGACAGGCGCCAGTTGGCGTCGCTGCCGAACAGCTCAGTGCGTTGGGTCCATCCCAGATCCAGGCCGACGCCTTCTGTGTTGCCCTCGCTGTGGGACACCCGGGCATTGACCGAACTTCTGCCGGTGAGTCGATGATTCAACGACAAGGAAGAGTTGCTGGTCTGGCCGATAAATACGTTGCGCTGACGCACGCGCGTGCCGTCCGGCAGGGTGTCGTACAGTCGAGTGGTGTCAAGCCAGCTGCGGTTATGGCTGGCGACGATGCTGCCGCTACCGTAGGAATAAAGTCCCTGCACATCGAGGCCGGTGCCGTAGTCTTCAGTTTTGTAGACGTTGGCAAAAAGGCTGGCGTTGTTGACGATCGCCCAGTCGATTGATGTGCCGTATTGCAAAGAGTCGCGCACCTGCCGCCCCGTCAGGCCGAGAATCACTCGCGGATGCAACAGAAAGTTGAGCGCGGCACCGGCGGCTATGTCGCCATCGGCCTGCTGTTCCCAGTTGCTGAGCAATTTGGATTCGCGGCCGGCGAACAGGTTGTAGCGCCAGCGCTCGTCATGATTACGCCAATTGTTGGGTTTGTAGACCAGCTCCAGCGTGCTGGAGGTGATTTGGCCGTCTTCGATCAGGCGCACTTCCACTTCATAAATCCCGCCGGGCAGCGGACGCGTATCGAGGGTCTGCAACCCTGCCGGAACGGCCTGAGTGTTGATCAGCAAACCGTCGCGGTAAATCTCCACCGAGCCTTGTCGATTGGCCGTGACGTAGATCGGATAAACCGCCGGTTTCGGATTGTTGATGGCCAGGCTGTCGGAGCTGCCGTACATGACGCCCAACGCGGTGTCAGGCGTTGCGCCAAAGGTACGCGGCTGACGGGTCAGGCCTTCGGAGGTGGGCGTGAAATAGCCCAGGCGCAGAAAGTTGCCTTGTAATTCACGCTGGGTAAAAAGCTCATGCACGGCGTGATAGATCTGGTTGTCCACACCGCCCAGACGGGACAGCTGCATGTTGACCGCTTGGGTCCAGTTACCCAGGCTGCTACTGGCTTCCAGACCGTAACGACCACCGAGGTCCTGGTTCTGCCCGCCATTGAGGTTCAACTGGTTGCGCACGATCAGGCCGGTGCTGCCGCCTTCGGGCAGGTTGTAATACTGCTGCATCTGATCGTCCCGTTCGGCATTTTCCGTGAGAATCGACACCAGCGAGTTTTCCAGGCTGTAGTGCACGGCCAACAGTTGTTCGGGGCAGTTGGCCTGGCAGGCGCCCAGCGCCACGCCTTGTTTCAGATGGTTGGCCCAGATGTCGCGTTCGCTGGGCTTGATTGTGCTGTCACCGACATCGGCGAATTCAAGAAGCGTGATGCGATCGTCGCGGGTCAACACGACCATCGCCTCACCGAGAAACTGTTGATCAAGTTCCACGCGCACCGCCAGCGGTACATCAAAGAAGTGCTCTTCGAAGTCGCTCGGTAACCCCTTGGCTTGCGCCAGCAAACTTCGAGGGGTGTGGCCGTTGTCCGCTGGCGCGGCCAGGGCGGTTGCACAAAAACATAGGGCAAGCGCCGTCGCGATGGGAGTCATCGGGAACATGAACGGAATACTCTGAAGATAAGTGCGTTGAAACCCGATCGACAGGCAGTGATTACCCATCGACCGGTAAGTGTTAACGAATAAGGCCGAGCCTTAAGTCATGGCTGACTTAGATGCGTGGAACGGCATCGAAGATCACGACTGGATTGGCCGTGTAAAGACCTGTCTGAGTGGTAATCGGCGGGGCGGCGGTAATCACCAGATCAGCCCGCATGCCCGCGTTGGATTCGGTATCGCCGACCACTTCTTTAGAAATACCGCCCAAGACTACGCCGTTGAAGGTGTAGGTCAGCGGGATGTTGTTGTTGCCGTTGAACAGGGGTTGCGGACCACCTTCCACATACGCATGGACCGAACCGTTAGTGTGGCGGATATCGTAAGCTGCACGCAGCGGGCTCAAGCGCTCACTTATCACGTTGTAGGTCATTTTTTCATCTTTACCGAAGTCAGGATTCACCGGTTGGGCGTGGAATACTTCGGTGGGGATATTAGCGCTGATGTTGATGGACGAACGCGCTTCTTCCGCAGCGAACGCCATTGAAGAACTCAGGGCCAGGAGGGTCATCGGAACGGCGATTGCAAGCTTCTTGAACATTATTAAGTACCTGTCAATTTCAAAGGATTGGTCCGTGGAAAGCATGAGTCGCCCGTATTACCGTCTTGAATAGAGGCAATCTGGCTCAACTTTCGACGAGGAGAATGATCGACCAATCCGCTGAGAAAGTAAGTACGTAACTTCCGAAGAACATGTAGTAACAACTGCCCACGACCCAGTAGAAAAAACCCGTAGATTCAATATTTAAAACGTTCAACCGACAGAAACATACTACAAACAGTTTTATTAGAAAAAGCACACAGATTAGTTAAATACATTCCCTGTAAGAGAAATACTACTTAGGCGCAACTATTAAAAATCATTCGCTGTTAGTTACGCATAATTAGATCAATCACTCTAAAACCGCAAGCCACAAAACGGCATGTCCCACGCCGCACTGAAACCCCGCCGCGATGCCCCCTCGGGCAACGACCGTTGGTCCTGTTGGCTTGCCCTTTCTATAAGATATATCTTAAGTTGTATCTAAACACGACGAGAGAAGACAAAAAATGAGAGACCATCATTCCCCCCACCGCGAACACGGCGACGGCCGCGACGGCTTCGAGAAACGCCCGGGCCCCGGCCGCGAGCGCGGTGGACGCGGACCACGCGTATTCGCCCCTGGCGACCTGAAATTGCTGCTGCTGGCGCTGATCGCCGAGCAGCCGTGCCACGGCTATGACCTGATCCGCCAGATCGAAAGCATGTTCGACGGTGCCTACAGCCCCAGCCCTGGTGTGATCTACCCGACCCTGACCTTCCTTGAAGAAAGCGAAATGATCCTGGGCGACGCCGAGGGTGGAAAAAAACGCTACAGCATCACCGACGCCGGACGTCTGTCATTAAGCGAGCAGGCGATTGCCCTGGACGGTGTGCGCATGCGCATCGAAGTCAGCAAGCGCTCATTGCGCGGCCAGGACCGCCCGGCCGAGATCCATGAAGCGGTGCACAACCTGCGTCACGCCTTGCAAATGCACCATGGTCGCTGGAGCCCGGAAGAAATCCTGCGGGTGCGCGACCTGCTCAACAACACGGCCAAAGCCATCGTCGACGGCCCCGCCGTTCAACCTGTTTCGGAGAAAGTCGAATGATCGATGTGATCATGCCATCCCAATCCATTCACCGTGTCAGCCACGAGATCAAGCGCCGTCGCCTGCAAGTGCTGCGGGTGGTCGACCTGACGCCGCGGATGCGCAGGATCACCCTGGGCGGCCCGGAACTCGCAGGCTTCGTCAGCCTCGGCACGGATGACCACGTCAAACTGCTGTTCCCGCAAAACGCAGCGGAACAGGCCGCGCTGGAAACCCTGGTACTCGGCGCCGGCAAGGACAACGGGCCGATGCCCGCAATGCGCGACTACACGCCCCGTCGTTACGACCTGGACACGCTGGAACTGGACATCGACTTCGTGCTGCACGGCGACGGCCCTGCCTCGACCTGGGCCGAGCAGGCCAAGCCCGGCCAGTTTCTGCACATCGGCGGGCCACGGGGCTCGATGATCGTGCCGGACATTTTCGACAGCTACCTGTTGATAGGCGACGAAACCGCCCTGCCCGCCATCGCCCGCCGTCTCGAAGGCCTGGCCGCCAATCGACGTGCACTGGTGATCGTGGAAGTGGAAAACGGCGCCGAACAACAACGCCTGGAAAGCGCCGCGCAAGTCGATGTGATCTGGGTGCTGCGCGAAGGCGGCAGAAACAACCTGCTGACCACCGTGCAACAGATCAAGGTGCCCGCTGGCAATCTGTATGCGTGGGTGGCGACCGAAACCAAAGTGTCGCGGCAGATCCGCCGGGCATTGCTCGATGAGCACGGACTGGATGAGCAGTTTGTGAAGGCTGTCGGCTACTGGCGGCTGGAGGATAGCGACGAGGAATAACCGCCACGCTGTGGCTGCATGCTTTTTGTGGCGAGGGAGCTTGCTCCCGCTGGGCTGCGAAGCAGCCCTGAACCTGCAACCAGGTATCCACTGACACACCGTGTTGTCCGGTTAACGACTGCTTCGCAGCCGAACGGGAGCAAGCTCCCTCGCCACAGTCAGTGTTCACTTGCGATCCGTGCGCCACCGATCCAACCCGATCACCAACAGTGAAATCAGCACAAACCCCGCCAACAATCCCCCTGCATTCACGAACACCTGTGGATAACCCAGTTTGTCGACATCAATGAACGGATAGGGATAAACCGCCAGCAGATGCCCACGCCATAGCGAATAGCCGAAGTACACCAGTGGATAGATCACCCACAACGCAATGTGCCGCAGCCGTAACGTTCCCTTGGGTACACAGAACCACCAATAAACCAGGAACAGCAGCGGCATGACGTCATGCATCAACTCATCGGCCAGCCATTGCCAGCCTTCGGGATGCCATAAATGGCGCAACAACAGGCTGTACGCCACGCCGACCACCGCGATACTCACCGCAATGGCACTGCTCACCCACGGCTGCAAAAACCAGCGTCGCGCCGCTGACTCGCGGGACGTCAGTTCACAGGTCAGCACCACCGCCACCAGCGTATTGGTCAGCACCGTGAAAAAGCTGAAAAAACTCACCAGCCCGCCCAGCAGGCTGGCCGCGATACTCCAGCGGGCATAGAGAATCAGGTACATCTGAATGCTCAAGCCCGCCCAGCCCAGAATCGCCGCCACGGCCACACAACGACGCCTCGCGGTCGAGGGTATGACCATGCTCAGACCGGGCGCTTGGTGCGCATCAGTTTCACGTACAGGCGTTCGACCTTCTCCCGCGCCCACGGGGTTTTGCGCAGGAATGTCAGGCTCGACTTGATGCTCGGGTCGCTCTTGAAGCAGCGGATATCGATACGCTCGGCCAGCCCCGACCACTCGTAGTGCGCAACCAGGGCGTTGAGGATTTGCTCCAGCGTCACGCCGTGCAGGGGATCAGGGTTGTGTTCGGTCATGCCGGGCCTTCGAACGATGAAAGGATGGGAAGCCGCGCACCTTAACGGAGGCTTTCGTCCGGTGGAAGGGCTCCGGACAGAGGCATTCGTCAGAGGCTGAATTAACTGTAGGCGAGTTGGCTATCATCCGAGGGACAAACGTCAGGAGATAGCGCCCGGCTCAGTAATAACGACGCGGGTCCGAATCGATCAGGCTAGCCAGCTTGGTCAGGGCAAACCGCAATTCGTCCTGGCTGGTGGGCGACATCAACACCAGTCGCACGCAGCGCGTAATGCCGCTACGTTCGGCCTGGAACTGGGTACCGCTGAGGACCAGCACACCGTTGGCACGGGCCAGCATGGTGAATTCGTCGCTGGTCCAGGGCTCGGGCAACGTCAACCAGACGTGGTAGGAATACGGCTGGGTCTTGAGCTCGAAATTGGCGAAGATTTCCTGAGCGATCGCCTGCCGCCCGGCGGCCTCGTTGCGCTGAATGCGTATCAGCTTTTTATCCAACCCCTCGGTGATCACGTTGCTGGCCAACTGAGCGGTCAATGGCGACGGCATCCAGACGCTGCTGCGCACCATGGAGGTCAGGCGCGACAGCAGTTTCGGCGGGCTATAGAGATAGCCAATCCGCAAGGCCGGCATGACCGACTTCGACAGACTGGTCAGGTACACCGAACGATCCGGGGCAAACGCCGACAGCGGCTTGATCGACGGGTCGGTGGCTAGAAAACCGTAGATGTCATCGTCCAGGATGATGAAGTCGAACTCCTCGGCCAGCGCCGCGATTTGTGCCCGACGTTTTTGCGACATGATCGCCGCCGTTGGGTTCTGGCACGTCGCCACGCAGACCAGCATCGCCGGTTTCTCACGCTGGCACAGCTCACGCAGCGCTTCGGGAATGATCCCTTCATCGTCCATTGGTACGCCACGCAGACGTCGTTCCAGTCCATGGGCAAGGGAAATGATGCCGGGGTAGCAAAGCTCCTCGCAGAGCACCAGATCACCGGCGTTGGTCAGCGCACTCATCGCGACCATCAAACCATGCTGGGCGCCGGCGGTGATCACCACTTGCTGCCATTGTGCATCGGGCAACGAATGGCGCAGCCATTGCGCGCCCGCCTCGCGATGAGCCGGATGACCGCCATCGGGGGCATAGTCGAGGGTATGGGCAAAATCCGTGCTTTTGGCCATGCCCACCAAGGCTCCACGCAACCAGTATTCCAGGGTTTCGCTGTAAGGCTTGATGATCGAAAGGTCCAATAACTCAGACTGCCCAAGATTCAGCGAAACGGCACTGTTGCTGGCCGGCAGTTCCAACTGTTTCTGGTTGAGCACATAAGTGCCACGCCCCACTTCCCCCTGCACCAGACGCCGCCGATGGGCTTCGCTATAGGCACGACTGATGGTACCGGGCGTGACATTCAGCGTGGTGGCCAGCTCCCGCAGGGTCGGCAGACGATCACCTTCGTTCAACACGCCGTTGCTGATATCGCGCGCCAACGCGTCGGCAATCGACAAATACATCGGCTGGCTGAACTCGCTTAGCTGAGGAACCCACATGAATGATCGCTACCCATCGTAGAAATGATGAATATCCGAGCATATCACATGGTGGTTAGGCAACTAATAAATGGACTCAATCAATAAATTGAGTCGATTGATTCGGCGAATGAATCGAAAAGCATCTTTCATGCAAAATATTTTTCAAAAACTATATTTTCTTATAAATCAAATAGTTATTTGAAAAAAACCTGACAAATACAGCTTGATAGCAAAAAAACATCTCGTAACAACCTCCTCGCCTATTGAATCAACTCAATTCATTCAAATACACTCATCTCGAATCGAAGCAATCGACTCAATCTCATTCTGAATCACCGCGTGCCAGCCACGCCAAGCCGAGACATCATGGACACACTCAGAAAGGATCTATCCCTGTCAGCGATCATTGCAGGCTTCATCGCCGTGATCATTTCCTATGCCGGCCCGCTGATCATCGTGTTTCAGGCGGCCCGGGAGGCACACCTGCCCAATGATCAAGTGTCGTCCTGGATCTGGGCTATTTCCATCGGCAGCGGCATTACCGGTCTGTTATTGAGCTGGCGCTTGAGGATTCCGGTGATTACGGCATGGTCGACACCGGGTGCGGCGTTGCTGGTGTCGATGCTGCCCACGGTCTCCCTGCCCGAGGCCATCGGCGCCTATGTGGTGGCTTCGGTGATTATCGCGGTGGTCGGCTTGTCCGGTGCGTTCGACAAATTGATGAGTCGCCTGCCAAAAGCCATCGCCGCCGCCATGCTCGCCGGCATCCTGTTTCGTTTCGGCGCCGAACTCTTCACCTCGATCAAGCTGCAGCCGAGCATGGTGCTGTCAATGATCGCGGCGTACCTGCTGTTCAAACGCTTTTCACCGCGCTACGCCATCCTGTCGGTATTGATTGTCGGCTGCGCCGTGGCCGCCTCGTTCGGTGGACTCAACACAGGTTCGATCACCGTCGATGTCGCTCACCCGATCTTCATTGCCCCGCAGTGGAGCTGGCACGCGATCATCAATATCGGCCTGCCGCTGGCCCTCGTCACCCTGACCGGGCAGTACGTGCCGGGCATGGCGGTGTTGCGCACCTCGGGCTACAACACCCCCGCGCGCTCGATCATTTCGGTCACGGCCATCGGCTCGATTTTGATGGCGCCATTCGGCTCCCATGGCTTAAACCTGGCAGCCATCACCGCCGCTATCTGCACCGGCCGCGAAGCCCATGAAGATCGCGACAAGCGCTACATCGCCGGGATCGCCTGCGGGGTGTTCTACATTCTGATGGGCATCTTCGGCGCGACCCTCGCTTCGGTGTTTTCTGCCTTGCCCAAAGAGCTGATCGCCTCCCTAGCCGGCCTGGCCCTGTTCGGGGCGATCAGCGCCGGGCTGACCGGAGCCATGGCTGACGAGAAACAACGTGAAGCCGCGCTGATCACCTTCCTGGTCACCGCCTCGGGCATGAGTTTCCTGGGGCTGGCCGCTGCATTCTGGGGCCTGATCTTCGGGCTCGTGGCACATTTCGTACTGACCTACACCCGGGAAAGCAAATCCGGCACCGTCGTCGAGGGCAGCCGACCATGACCGCTCGTTACGACTTCATCGTGGTTGGCGGCGGGATTGCCGGGGTATCCGCCGCCTATGAACTGGCGGCTCACGGCAGCGTGTGCCTGCTTGAACGCGAACCACAACTGGCCTATCACACCACCGGGCGTTCGGCGGCGATTTCCATGGAAAGCTACGGCAACCAGCAGATCCGCTCGCTGACTTGTGCCTCCCGGAGTTTTTTCGAGAATCCGCCCGAGGGGCTCGCCGAACATCCATTGTGGGCACCACGGGGTGCGTTGATCGTGGCCCAGGCGGCACGTGTGGATAAGTTGGCCGCCCGTTTCACCGCGGTTCTCGGGCAGGTGCCGACGGCGCAGTTCCTCGACGAGAAACAAGTCCTTGAACTGGTGCCTTACTTGGCTGAGGGCGCGTGGAGCGCGGGGATTTTCGAACCCAGCGCCTTCGATCTGGATGTACACGGCATTCATGGTGCCTATCTTGGCGGCCTGCGCGCTCGCGGCGGTGTGGTCAAACGTGAGACCGAAGTGTTGCGGGGCCAGTACCGTGCCGGTCACTGGACGTTACACACCCAGGATGGCCAGCACCTCGAGACCGCGATTGTGGTCAACGCCGCCGGCGCCTGGGCCGATGAATTGGCCGAGCGCTGCGGTTTGCCGAAGGTAGGTGTGCGGCCACTGCGCCGCACGGTGCTGGCGGTCGATCCGCAATGCGACGTGCACCGCACACCATACCTGGGAACGGTCGACGAAGACATTTTCATCAAGCCGGAAGCCGGACGCCTGATCGTCTCGCCTTGCGATGAAAGCCCGTCGTTGCCTTGCGATGCCCTGCCGGATGAACTCGATCTGGCCATCACCATGGATCGCCTGCAAAACACCACACGGCTGCGCCCTCGCTCGATCATCAACAAGTGGGCAGGCCTGCGCACCTTTGTTGCCGACCGTTCGCCGGTATTGGGCCAGGACCCGTTGCAGGAAAGTTTCATCTGGCTTGCCGCACTGGGCGGCTACGGCATTCAGGCCGCACCGGCCATTGCCCGGTTGTGCAGTCACGCCGCACTGGGCAACGCAATGCCGTCCGACCTGGCGGCCCTGCACCTCAACTACCAACACTTTTCCCCGGCGCGTTGCCGTGACGAGGAATTCTCGGCCCTGGCCGTGCGACAGGTTGCCGACTTGCACTAACCCCCCAACCCACTAACAAGGATCGTCATCATGCAGACCAACGCTCAACTCCAGCCCTTGGCCAAACCTTTTCTGGGCGAAGAAAACGTCATCTTCACCGACAAGGCCCCGCTGCCTCTGGGCACTTACTCCCAAGGCATCAAGGTCAGTCATGGGCAGACCATCTACCTGTCGGCACAGACCCCGGTCTCGTCGTTGAACAATGAAGTGCTGGCTCAGGATTTCGAAGGGCAACTGCGTCAGACCCTGGACAATCTGGCGCAGATGGCCGAAGCCGCGGGCGGCACTCTGGCGAACGTGGTCAAGGTCACTGCGTTCATCACGGACCTGAGCGAGTTCCCGACCCTGAACCGGGTCATGGAAGAGTATTTCACCCAGCCTTATCCAGCCCGCACCACCGCCGGCGCCAGCGCCTTGGCGCGCAATACCCTGGTCGCCATCGACGCCATCATGGTGGTCTGAAAAAAAATCTTCGGATAGCGAAGTACCCGTCGGTCCGGCGCATCGGAGTGATCCGTGTTTCCGCGCTGAACCGACGTTGTCAGGGAAGCGTACTTTCAAGGGTTGGCCATGAAGAAGTCTTACAGAGAGTATGTATTGCAGTGCCTGGCTTGCGAACGCCGCTACCAGCCACATGAAGTCAACTACTACTGCCCCCATTGCAAAATCGATGGTGCTCTCGATGCGCTCTACGATTACCCGACACTGGCACGCGAATGGTCACGGGACAGTCTGGCTCATGACCACGCCCGGGGAATGTGGCGTTATGACCGGCTGATGCCGCTGAATTCCACGCAGTTCATTCCACCATTACTGGTGGGTAACACGCCGTTGTATTCACGCCCCGAATTGCTCGGCAGAGAGGCGCCAATCAAGGTATTCATCAAGGATGAATCCCGGCAGCCTACCGGCTCATTGAAGGATCGCGCCAGCGCCCTGGCTGTAGCCCATGCGATGCAATCCGGTGCGAGTACCGTCGCCGTCGCCAGCACTGGCAACGCTGCTTCGGCGCTGGCCGGAATGAGCGCGAGCCTGGGTCTGCGCAACGTGATTTACCTGCCAAAAAGTGCTCCCCGCGAGAAACTCGCACAAATGCAGGGCTACGGTGCCGAGATCGTACTGGTCGATGGGCAATACGACGAAGCGTTCGAACAATGCTTCGACGCCTGCGAAACCCATGGCTGGTACAACCGCACCACCGGCATCAATTCGTACATGAGCGAAGGCAAGAAAACCGTGGCTTTCGAGATGTGCGAACAGCTCGCCTGGCAAGTCCCGGACCTGGTGTTTGTCCCAGTCGGCAATGGCTGCATCCTGGGCTCGGTGTACAAAGGCTTCTTCGATCTGCTGCAACTGGGCTGGATTGAACGCATGCCACGGCTGATCGGCGTACAGGCGCAAAACAGCAATTTCATGTATCGAGCCTGGCGCAGCGACCAGCCGATGCAGCAGACCGAACGCATTACGCCTACCAGCCTCGCCAGCAGCATCAACGTGGCCCTGCCGCGCGACCGTCTCAAGGCCTTGCGCGCGGTAACGGCCAGCGAGGGCGAGTTCATCTGTGTCAGTGACCCTAGCATTGTCGCAGCGGCGTCCAGACTGGCCGCCAGCACCGGCGTTTTCCCCGAAGCCGGGGCCGCCAGCGCCTTCGCCGGTCTGCTCAAGTACGCCGAAGAACACCCCGACACGCCGCAAACCGCCGTGGTGCTGATCACCGGCAGCGGTCTGAAAGACACGTCCATTTTTCTTTCCGATACCAGCAAAAGCCAGTCACGGGTGTTGCCGCGTCACGCGCCAGCCCCCTTGGCTGAAGCACTCATTTAAAGGAATGCCCTCCATGAGCCTGCAGAATCTAGACCCCACCCTCGCTCGCCTGATCAGCCGCGAACGCAACCGCCAGGAAACCCACCTGGAGCTGATCGCCTCGGAAAACTACGTCAGCGAAGAAGTACTGGAAGCCCAAGGTTCGGTGCTGACCAACAAGTACGCCGAAGGCTACCCAGGCAAGCGCTATTACGGTGGCTGTAAAGTGGTCGACGAGATTGAAAGCCTCGCCATCGAACGTGCCTGCAAACTGTTTGGCAGCGAATATGCCAACGTCCAGCCGCACTCCGGCTCCCAGGCCAATCAGGCCGTGTTTCTCGCGGTGCTCAACCCTGGCGACACGATTCTGGGAATGTCCCTGGCCGATGGCGGCCACTTGACCCATGGCGCCTCGGTAAACTTCTCCGGCAAGTTCTACACCGCGTACTCGTACGGCCTGGAAAAACACAGCGAAACCCTCGACTACGCCGAGATGGAAGCCCTGGCCCGGGAACACCGGCCGAAAATGATCATTGCCGGTGCCTCGGCGTATTCCAGGACCATCGACTTCCAGCGTTTTCGCAACATCTGCGATGAAATCGGCGCGTACCTGATGGTCGACATGGCGCACTACGCCGGACTCATCGCAGCCGGCCTGTACCCCTCGCCGATTGGCATTGCCGACTTCGTCACCTCGACCACTCATAAAACGCTGCGCGGCCCACGGGGCGGTCTGATCCTGGCCAAACGCGAACATGCGGCGTTGCTCGACAAGACGATATTCCCGGTCTATCAGGGTGGACCTCTGATGCACGTCATCGCCGCCAAGGCCGTAGCGTTCAATGAAGCCCTCGGTGATGAGTTCAAGCACTATCAGCAACGCGTCATCGACAACGCCAGGACCATGGCGAATATCCTTACTCGACGCGGCCTGCGGGTGGTGTCAGGGGGCACCGACTGCCACATGTTCCTGCTCGATCTGCGCGCGAAAAACATCACCGGAAAAGATGCCGAGGCGTTGCTCGAGAGCGCCCACATCACCTTGAACAAGAACGCGATCCCCGACGATCCGCAAAAACCTGCGATCACCAGCGGCATCCGCATTGGCACACCTGCCCTGACCACGCGGGGCTTCGGTGAAGCCGAATGCGCCGAAGTGGCCAACCTGATTGCCGACCTGCTTGAGCAACCGACCAATGCGGCGTTGCTGGACAATGTCCGTCGACGGGTGATGCATTTGTGTGAATGCTTCCCGGTCTATCTGTTGAATTAACGGCCCTGAAACATAGCGAGGCGGACTATTCAGTCCGCCTTTTTTTGCGCCACCTGGCACTGCGGCGACCGGTCGCAGCCGACTGTTACCAAATCCGAAATGATCCATGTCAGTAAAAGCCCTTTCTCAATGTGTTACAGAACATTATCCTTACGCCCGTCCAGCTGAAACGCTTCTCCCTGCTGCATTCCTGCTGCGTTCAGCGCATCCCCTTTAGAAAAAGATCAAGAATTCCTTCTCTATGCCTGATTTTCAAACTCCGCGAGACAGCGCTGTCTCACCCGCTGTGTCCAGCCGAAAAGCCCTGAAGCTGATCAGCGGGTTCACCGCTCTGGGCCTTGCCACTTGCGCCCAGGCCGCGCCAGCCTTCGATAGCGACTCGCCATGGATGCTGGGTGACTGGAACGGCACTCGCACCGAACTTTCGGAAAAAGGCTACGACTTCAAAGTCGATTACACCGGTGAAATGGGCAGCAACCTGCACGGCGGCTACGACCATGACCGTACCGCGCGCTACAGCGATCAGTTTGCCTTGGGTACTCACCTGGACTTGCAGAAGATTCTGGGTTGGGACGACGCTGAATTTCAGCTGACCATCACCGAACGCAACGGCAACAACATCAGCAACGACCGGATCAACGACCCGCGTGTTGGCGGTTTCACCTCGGCGCAGGAAGTCTGGGGCCGTGGCCAGACCTGGCGCCTGACGCAGATGTGGTATCAGCAGAAATTCTTCGACCAGAAGCTCGACATCAAGGTCGGCCGCTTTGGCGAGGGTGAAGACTTCAACAGCTTCCCCTGCGACTTCCAGAACCTGGCGTTCTGCGGCTCCCAGGTCGGTAACTGGGTTGGTGGCATCTGGTACAACTGGCCGGTCAGCCAGTGGGCCATGCGCGTCAAATATCACCTGACGCCCGAGCTCTACGCACAAGTCGGGGCTTACGAGCAAAACCCGTCCAATCTGGATCGCGGCAACGGTTTCAAGCTCAGCGGCAGCGGCACTCAGGGCGCGATCCTGCCGGTGGAGCTGGTCTGGACCCCGAAGCTCAATGGCCTGCCGGGTGAATACCGCGCCGGTTACTACTACAGCAGCGCCAAGGCCAGCGACGTCTATAAGGACAGCCATGGCCAGCCGGCCGCCCTGAGCGGCGAGGCTTACCGCAGTGCATCGAGCAAGCATGGCGTATGGCTCGGTATTCAGCAGCAACTGACCAGCCGCGCCAGCGACAATTCACGCGGCCTGAGTGTGTTCGCCAACGCCACGATGCACGACAAGAAGACCAACGTCATCGACAACTATGTCCAGGCCGGCGTCGTCTACAAAGGCCTGTTCGATGCCCGCGCCAAGGACGATATCGGCTTCGCGCTGGCCCGTGTCCACGTCAACCCGGCTTACCGCAAGAACGCCGAGGCGACCAATCAGGCCCGCGCCGTCCAGGACTTCGACGACCCGTCGTTCCTGCCCCCGCAAGACACCGAATACAGCAGCGAGCTCTATTACGGCGTGCACGTCACCAACTGGCTGACCGTGCGCCCGAACCTGCAATACATCCGCCACCCCGGTGGCGTGGACAAGGTCGACGACGCGCTGATTGGCGGGATCAAGATCCAGTCATCGTTCTGATTAAACGCATAAAACCTGTGGGAGCTGGCAAGCCTGCTCCCACAGGGACCGCATCAACCAAACACTTTTTCGATGAACCATGCCCGCGCCAGATCGTCATCTACAGTGAACTTGCGCGGGACTACTTAAAACGTCACGGAGAACCACACTATGAGCACTGACGGTGCTTTGAGTCGAAGCCGTTTATTGCCGACCCTGCTCGGCATTCTGCTTCTACTAATGGGCCTGGCCTTGCTGGCCGGGGGGATCAAGCTGAGCATGCTCGGCGGCTCGCTGTATTACCTGCTGGCCGGTATCGGCCTGGCGGTGACCGGGGGTCTGCTGATCGCTGCCCGCCGCTCGGCACTGGGCATGTACGCAGCCGTGTTGTTCGCCAGCACCGTCTGGGCGCTGTGGGAAGTCGCCCTCGACTGGTGGCAATTAGTGCCGCGCCTGGCGCTGTTCTTTGCCCTCGGCATCGTCCTGCTGCTGCCGTGGGTTCGTCGCCCGTTGCATCGCGGTGAGTTCAACCCGATCGGCACCGGCGCACTGAGCGTCGCCGTGGTTATCGCCGGTATCGCCGCGCTGGCCAGCCTGTTCACCAACCCCGGTGAAATCAAAGGCCAACTGGACCGTGACGCCGTGCCTGGCATGAGCAACACCGCCCCGGCCATGCCGGATGGCGACTGGAACTCCTACGGCCGCAGCGCCCATGGCGATCGCTACTCGCCACTGGCGCAAATCACCCCGCAGAACGTCAGCAAACTGGTTCCCGCCTGGACTTTCCGTACCGGTGACCTGCCTGGCCCGAACGACCCGGGCGAAACCACCGCCGAAAACACCCCGCTCAA
Organism: Pseudomonas sp. Pseusp11; assembly: GCF_047304405.1. Taxonomy (NCBI): domain Bacteria; kingdom Pseudomonadati; phylum Pseudomonadota; class Gammaproteobacteria; order Pseudomonadales; family Pseudomonadaceae; genus Pseudomonas; species Pseudomonas sp. Pseusp11. The sequence continues at coordinate 76,353 of NZ_JBGLZF010000003.1, read as the reverse complement.
AGCCAACGGCATGCTCTATGTCTGCACGCCGCACAGCCAGGTGATCGCACTGGACCCGGACACCGGCAAGGAAATCTGGCGTTTCGATCCGAAGCTCTCCACGCAGAACGCGGCGAACTTCAAGGGTTGGGCGCACATGACCTGCCGTGGCGTGACCTATCACGATGATGCCACCTACGCATCCGAGCAGAGCCCGACCGGCACTGCCAACCCACCAGTGACCAGCGTCTGCCCGCGCCGGATCTTCCTGCCGACCGCCGACACCCGCCTGATCGCCCTGAACGCCGACACCGGCAAAATGTGCGAAGACTTCGGTAACGGTGGCCAGGTCGACCTGACCGCCAACATCGGCGGTTTCACCCCTGGTGGTTACTACTCCACTTCGCCACCGGCGGTCACCAAAGACCTGGTGGTGATTGGCGGCCACGTCACCGACAACGTTTCCACCGACGAGCCAAGCGGCGTGATCCGCGCGTTCGACGTGCACACCGGCAAACTGGTGTGGAACTGGGACAGCGGCAACCCGGACGACACCACGCCGATTGCCGAAGGCAAGGTCTACACCCGCAACTCGCCGAACATGTGGTCCATGTTCGCCGTCGACGAAAAACTCGGCATGCTCTACCTGCCGATGGGCAACCAGACCCCGGATCAGTTCGGTGGCGCGCGTACCCCTGAATCGGAACTGCACTCCGCCGGCCTGACCGCGCTGGACATCGCCACCGGCAAAGTGCGCTGGCACTTCCAGTTCACTCACCATGACCTGTGGGACATGGACGTCGGTGGCCAGCCAACCCTGATGGACCTGAAAACCGCAGACGGTGTGAAACCGGCGGTGCTCGCGTCCACCAAGCAAGGCAGCATCTACGTGCTGGATCGCAGCAACGGCAAGGCCATCGTGCCGATCAACGAAGTGCCGGTGCCACAAGGCGCTGTCGAAGGTGATCACACCTCGCCGACCCAACCGAAATCCGACCTGAACCTGATGCCGCCGCCGCTGAAAGAGCGCGACATGTGGGGCGTCACCCCGTTCGACCAACTGATCTGCCGGATCAACTTCAAATCCCTGCGCTACGACGGCCCGTTCACGCCGCCATCGCTGCAAGGTTCGATCGTTTATCCAGGCAACTTCGGTGTGTTCGACTGGGGTGGTATCTCGGTTGACCCGGTGCGTCAGATTGCTTTCATGAACCCGGACTACATGGCGTTCAAATCGAAACTGATCCCCGCCGCCGAAATCGCAGCCCAAGGCCCGCGTAAAAGCGAAACCGAAGGCGTGCAGCCGAACAAAGGCGCGCCATACGGCGTCATCCTCGAACCCCTGCTCTCGCCAATGGGCCTGCCGTGCCAGGCACCGGCCTGGGGTTACGTGACAGCGGTCGACCTGACCACCAGCAAAATCATCTGGAAACACAAAAACGGCACCGTGCGTGACAGCTCGCCGGTTCCGATCCCTCTGAGCATGGGCGTACCGAGCCTGGGCGGGACCTTCACCACTGCCGGTGGCGTAGCCTTCCTGAGCGGCACCCTCGACCAGTACCTGCGCGCCTACGACGTGAAAAACGGCAAGCAGCTTTGGGAAGGCCGCCTGCCAGCCGGCGCGCAAACCACACCGATGACCTACACCGGCAAGGACGGCAAGCAATACGTGCTCGTCGTTGCGGGTGGTCACGGCTCGCTGGGCACCAAGCAAGGTGACTATGTGATTGCGTACAAACTGTCGGAATAAGCGGTAGCGGCAGTTAAAACAAAGGCGACGCCCTGTGAGGGGCGTCGCCTTTTTTGTGCTCGATTGTTTCAGGTCACCCGCCCCCGTAGGAACTGCCGAAGGCTGCGATCTTTTGACCTTGATTTTCAGCAGTCAGTAAAGACACCAGGATCAAAAGATCGCAGCCTTCGGCAGCTCCTACAAGTTTGAACGGGGTACATCTGGGAGAGATGGGTCGGCTGTCAGGCCGCCACGGCATGGTCAGATCCTCGGAATCGACCAGTGCCAGTTAAAAACTGTTACCTATGTGCTTGAACTGTTTTGTTACCTATGTGGGTGAGTCATACCCGAGCGTTTTTTGCTTCCTTTTTTAGGCGCTTGTAAAAAAGGGAGTCGCCGTAAGGGCGAAACCGCCAGCTGCCGTTACCGCAGCAACGGATATGTACACCACCAACAAGAACATGGTCGGCCCAAAGGCCGCCAAGGAGCCCAATACCTGTCAAAATCCTGAACACACACTCTGAAATAGCCAGGCCCATTGAAACCACCCCCCACCTGCCCCATCTAAGATCCATACCCTATTGCGCAGGTGCCCCATGACCGACCAGCAAGAATTCCCCGAAGACCCGAGCGAATACGCCGAAACAGACAACAACGAACACCCTTCAACCGGCAAAGGCCTCACCCTGCCTGGCCAGAACCTGCCGGACAAGGTCTACATCATCCCGATCCACAACCGGCCTTTTTTCCCGGCGCAAGTGCTGCCGGTGATCGTCAACGAAGAGCCGTGGGCCGAGACTCTCGAACTGGTGAGCCAGTCCGACCACCATTCTCTGGCCCTGTTCTTCATGGATGCCCCCCAGGACAACCCGCGCCATTTCGACACCAAAGCCCTGCCGGAATACGGCACGCTGGTCAAAGTCCATCACGCCAGCCGCGAAAACGGCAAACTGCAATTCGTCGCCCAGGGCCTGACCCGGGTGCGCATCAAAACCTGGCTCAAGCACCATCGCCCACCGTACCTGGTGGAAGTCGAATACCCGCACCAGCCCACCGAGCCGACCGACGAGGTCAAGGCCTACGGCATGGCGCTGATCAATGCGATCAAAGAGCTGCTGCCGCTGAACCCGCTGTACAGCGAAGAGTTGAAAAACTACCTCAACCGCTTCAGCCCCAACGATCCGTCGCCCCTGACCGACTTCGCCGCCGCCCTGACCTCGGCCACGGGCAGCGAGTTGCAAGAAGTGCTCGACTGCGTGCCGATGCTCAAGCGCATGGAAAAAGTCCTGCCGATGCTGCGCAAGGAAGTCGAAGTCGCGCGTTTACAGAAAGAGATTTCCGCTGAAGTTAACCGCAAGATTGGCGAACATCAGCGCGAGTTCTTCCTCAAGGAACAACTCAAGGTCATCCAGCAAGAGCTGGGGCTGACCAAGGACGACCGTAGCGCCGACATCGAGCAGTTCGAGCAACGCCTGACGGGCAAGGTGTTGTCGCCCCAGGCGCAGAAACGCATCGTTGAGGAAATGAACAAACTGTCGATCCTCGAAACCGGATCGCCGGAATACGCGGTGACCCGCAACTACCTCGACTGGGCGACCTCAGTGCCGTGGGGCGTGTACGGCGAGGACAAACTCGACCTCAAGCACGCGCGCAAGGTGCTGGATAAACACCACGCCGGCCTCGACGACATCAAGGACCGCATCCTCGAATTCCTCGCGGTCGGTGCCTATAAAGGCGAGATCAGCGGCTCCATCGTCTTGCTGGTGGGCCCGCCGGGCGTGGGCAAGACCAGCGTCGGCAAATCCATCGCCGAATCCCTGGGGCGGCCGTTCTATCGCTTCAGCCTCGGCGGCATGCGCGACGAAGCCGAGATCAAGGGCCATCGCCGCACCTACATCGGCGCGCAACCGGGCAAACTCGTCCAGGCGTTGAAAGACGTCGAAGTGATGAACCCGGTGATCATGCTCGACGAGATCGACAAGATGGGCCAGAGCTACCAGGGCGACCCGGCCTCGGCGCTGCTGGAAACCCTCGACCCGGAACAGAACGTCGAATTCCTCGACCATTACCTGGACTTGCGCCTGGACCTGTCGAAAGTGCTATTCGTCTGCACCGCCAACACCCTGGACTCGATCCCCGGCCCGTTGCTGGACCGGATGGAAGTGATTCGCCTGTCGGGTTACATCACCGAAGAAAAAGTCGCCATCGCCAAGCGTCACCTGTGGCCGAAACAGCTGGAAAAGGCCGGCGTCTCCAAAGGCAACTTGAGCATTAGCGACACTGCATTGAGGGCCTTGATCGACGGCTATGCCCGAGAGGCCGGAGTCCGTCAGCTGGAGAAAAACCTCGGCAAACTGGTGCGCAAAGCGGTGATGAAACTGCTCGACGAACCGAAAGCCGTCATCAAACTCGGCCCCAAAGACCTGGAAGCCTCACTCGGCCGTCCGGTGTTCCGCAACGAGCAAGTGCTGTCCGGCGTCGGCGTGATCACCGGACTGGCCTGGACCAGCATGGGCGGCGCGACCCTGCCGATCGAAGCCACGCGCATCCACACCCTCAACCGAGGCTTCAAACTCACCGGGCAGCTGGGGGACGTGATGAAAGAGTCGGCGGAAATCGCCTACAGCTACGTCAGCTCCCATCTGAAGCAATTCGGCGGTGACCCGACGTTCTTCGATGAAGCCTTCGTCCACCTCCACGTACCGGAAGGCGCAACGCCGAAAGACGGCCCGAGCGCCGGCGTGACCATGGCCAGCGCCCTGCTCTCCCTCGCCCGCAACCAACCGCCGAAAAAAGGCGTGGCCATGACCGGTGAACTGACGCTGACCGGGCATGTACTGCCGATTGGCGGTGTGCGCGAGAAAGTCATCGCGGCGCGTCGGCAGAAGATCAATGAACTGATTTTGCCGGAGCCGAACCGCGGTAACTTCGAGGAGTTGCCGGACTACCTGAAGGAAGGCATTACCGTGCACTTTGCCAAGCGCTTTGCGGATGTGGCGAAGATATTGTTCTGAGCCGTAACCTGATCGTTTCCATGGGTTGGGAATAATCAGACTCAGCAAAAAGCCCGCTGACCTTTTAAGGGGTCAGCGGGCTTTTCACTTATGTCACAAGTCAACAATGGCAGCTTGCCAGCGCCTATGGCGCTCCGCGCAAGAAGAACACCCACTCCCTGCCCATTTTCCTCTTCTCGAACACGTTCAACCCAACCAACCCATTCAAGGTCGCCGACGCGGTGTTGTAAGAGCAGTCCAGATTCTCCTTCACATTGACCGCCGTAAATTCCTTGGCCATTCCACTCTTGGCCACTTGGTATACCGCGCGCTGTCTCTCGGTCAATTGGTCAAAAAAGCCGGATTCCAACAACCATCGATCAAAGTTCTCGGCATAAGCCAGACTTTTCCGATAGGCCTCAGTAAAACCACTGACAGCACGCAGAATCACCGAACACTGGAAATCGATGAAATATGTCAGGTCCAGCTCATCAGCTTCCGTATTCAGATACGAGCGGCCATATTTCACCGGCGCATTGCGCAGCAAAATGCTGATCGCTATATAACGAAAGGCCGAGAAGTCATTTTTGAACATGAACCAGTAAAACAGCGCCCGCGCGACCCGGCCGTTGCCGTCGCGAAAAGGATGCTCATAACCCAACGCAAAATGCAGGGCGATGCCTTTTATCAACGGATGAAGATAATCCACTTGATAGGGGTCGTTGTGGGACTGATTGATCCAGTTCGACAGCACCTGCAGCCGTGACACCAGCCCTGCTGCGGGCGGTGGTGTATGAACGGTATTGCCCTCGCCATCCTGCACCACCACATCATCGTTGGCCCTGAAAGCTCCGGGTGAATATTGAGTGTCATCGATGCCCTCGACGCCGACACGATGCATCGCCGTAATCAGCTCGACGCTCAAGGGTTCATAACGCTTTTCCCAGGCGAAGTTCATCATTTTGTAGTTGCCGATGACCATCCGCTCATCCGGCGTACGCGGCAGCCGCTTGCGCTTGAGCATATCTTTTGCCACTCGGGTAGTGGTCGCTGCACCTTCGAGTTGGCTGCTGCTGATTGCTTCATCTTCGATCAGATCGTTAAGCAGATAGCTGAAATGCGCATGCTCGCCGATCTGGCTGGTCATGTGTTCCAGCGCTGCCGTTGTCGCTTGCCGATCGACGGCAGAAACCGCTTTCTGCGCCAGCGGCGTGAGCACGAAGCGACCCCATTGGACAGGCTCGCCCAATGGCAGAAGGGTTGAGTACTGGGCGGTCCGGGCTTTTTTGACCAAGGCCCAGCACAGATTCGAGTCCAGCCCCGGCGCCCAGCGGTAGCGCAAGTCATCGAATGGAAGGTAACGCCCCTGATCGTCCAGAGGCTTGAGCAGTGCGAGGTAGTCCGAGAGGCGTTCCTTATTGGGCGATTGCCCCAACCGATCGAACACCGGGTCGGATCTGCCCTTCAGCATGGGCGGCTTTTTCATCATTGCTGTCTCAAAAACTCACGAAACCGAGTCTCGAGTACAACACCGCCCTTGCTCTGACTCAATATCAGACGGATCTGAAATACATGTAGGAGCTACCGCAGGATGCTCCTACAAGGGAAGGCGGCGAGCCAAACCACGAGGTCGAGGCCGCCAAGATCAAACAGGCTCTTTCTTGACCCTGAACCAAGCCGCATACAACGCCGGCAAGAACAGCAACGTCAACGCCGTCGCCACAATCAGCCCGCCCATGATCGCCACCGCCATCGGCCCGAAAAACACACTGCGCGATAATGGAATCATCGCCAGCACCGCCGCCAGCGCGGTCAACACAATCGGCCGGAAACGCCGCACCGTCGCCTCGATGATCGCCTGCCAGGGCTTGAGCCCGGCAGCGATGTCCTGCTCGATCTGGTCCACCAGAATCACCGAGTTACGCATGATCATCCCGGACAAGGCGATGGTCCCGAGCATGGCGACGAAACCGAACGGCTGACGGAACACCATCAGAAACAGCGTCACCCCGATCAACCCCAGCGGCGCTGTCAGAAACACCATGGCAGTGCGTGAGAAACTGCGCAGTTGCAGCATCAGCAACGTCAGCACCACCACGATGAACAGCGGCACGCCGGCCTTCACCGAGTTCTGCCCACGGGCCGAGTCTTCCACCGTACCGCCGACTTCCAGCAGATAGCCGTCCGGCAGTTCGGCGCGGATCGGATCGAGGGTCGGCATGATTTGCTGCACCAGTGTCGCCGGTTGTTCCTTGCCGTAGATGTCGGCGCGAACCGTCACGTTGGGCAGGCGGTTACGGTGCCAGATGATGCCTTCTTCGAAGCCGTATTCCAGCGTGGCAATCTGCGACAACGCCACGCTGCGACCGTTGTCGGTCGGCACGGCCAGGCTCGGCAGCAACGCCAGTTCAGTGCGCTCATGCACCGTGCCGCGCAGCAGGATCTCGATCAATTCGTTGTCTTCGCGGTACTGACTGACACTGGAGCCGGTCAACGAGCTTCGCAGGAACCCCGAGAGGTTCGCCGTGCTCACGCCCAGCGCCCGCGCGCGGTCCTGATCGACGTTCAGGTACACGACTTTGCTCGGCTCTTCCCAGTCCAGATGCACGTTGGCCACGTGTGGATTCTCGCGAACCTTGGCCGCGACTTTACGCGCCAGGGCGCGGACGTCCGCAATGTGTTCACCGGTGACCCGGAACTGCACCGGATAGCCAACCGGCGGGCCGTTTTCCAGACGCGTGACCCGCGAGCGCAGGGCCGGGAATTGTTCATTGAGGGTTTCGATCAGCCAAGTGCGCAGGGTTTCGCGGTCTTCGATGGTTTTGGCCAGGACAACAAATTGCGCGAAGCTTGCGGCCGGAAGTTGCTGGTCCAGCGGCAGGTAGAAACGCGGCGAACCGGTGCCGACATAAGCCACATAGTTGTCGATCCCGGCGTGATCCTTGAGCAGGCCTTCGAGACGCTTGACCTCCTCGGCGGTGTTGCTCAGGGAGGCACCTTCGGCGAGTTTCAGATCAACCATCAATTCCAGTCGCCCCGATGCCGGGAAGAACTGCTGCGGCACGAAACGGAACAACACCACGGACGCGACGAACATCACGATGGTCAGCACGATCACCGTTTTGCGCCGGCGTACGCACCACTCCACCAGCCGTCTGACGCGCTGATAGAACGGCGTGCCGTAAGGGTCGGGTTGGCCGTCGCCAGTGCCGTGTTTGGCGGCGTGAATTTTTGCCAGGTCCGGCAGGAGTTTCTCCCCCAGATAAGGCACAAAAACCACGGCGGCCACCCAAGACGCCAGTAGCGCGATAGTCACCACCTGGAAGATCGAGCGGGTGTACTCGCCGGTGCCCGATTGCGCGGTGGCGATCGGCAGGAAACCGGCCGCGGTGATCAACGTACCGGTGAGCATCGGGAACGCGGTGCTGGTCCAGGCATAGCTGGCGGCCTTGATCCGGTCGAAGCCCTGCTCCATTTTGATCGCCATCATTTCCACGGCGATGATCGCATCATCCACCAGCAAGCCCAGCGCCAGCACCAGCGCGCCGAGGGAAATCTTGTGCAGGCCTATCCCTAAGTAATACATGCAGGCGAACGTCATCGCCAACACCAGCGGTATCGCCAGCGCTACGACCATGCCGGTGCGCACGCCAAGGGAGAAGAAGCTCACCAGCAACACAATCGCCAGGGCCTCCACCAGTACCTGAACGAACTCGCCCACACCGGTTTTCACCGCGGCGGGTTGATCGGAGACTTTGCGCAACTGCATGCCGGCCGGCAGGTTTTGCTGAATCCGGGCGAACTCGATTTCCAGCGCCTTGCCCAATACCAGAATATCGCCACCGTCCTTCATGGCCACCGCCAGACCGATGGCGTCTTCAGCCATGAAGCGCATGCGCGGCGCCGGTGGATCGTTGAAGCCACGACGAACGTCCGCCACATCACCGATGCGGAACGTGCGATCTGCAACGCGAATCGGGAAGTTCTTGATCTCGTCGACCGTCTGAAAATTCCCCGAGACCCGTAGCTGCAAACGCTCGCTGGTGGTTTCGAAGAAGCCGGCGGTGGACATCGCGTTCTGTTCTTCAAGTGCCTGCTGCACCGCCGCCAGCGGCACCCCGAGGGTGGCCAGTTTAACGTTGGAGAGTTCGATCCAGACCTTCTCGTCCTGCAACCCGAGCAGGTCGACCTTGCCCACATCCTTGACCCGTTGCAGCTGGATCTGGATGCGGTCGGCGTAATCCTTGAGCACTGCGTAATCAAAGCCCTCGCCGGTCAGGGCGTAGATATTGCCGAACGTGGTGCCGAATTCATCGTTGAAAAACGGGCCCTGGATCCCCGGTGGCAGGGTCTGGCGAATATCGCTGATTTTCTTGCGGACCTGATACCAGAGGTCCGGGATATCCACCGAATGCATGGAATCGCGCGCCATGAACGTCACCTGGGACTCGCCCGGGCGGGAGAACGAGGTGATCCGTTCGTACTCGCCGGTTTCCATCAGTTTCTTTTCAATACGCTCGGTGACCTGGCGCGCCACTTCCTCGGCGGTGGCCCCCGGCCAGTTGGTACGAATTACCATGGCCTTGAAGGTGAACGGCGGGTCTTCGCTTTGGCCAAGCTTGGTGTAGGACAACGCCCCGACCACAGCCAGCAGGAGCATCAGGAACAGTACGATCTGGCGGTTACGCAGCGCCCATTCGGATAGATTGAAACCCATCGGGGATTACTCCTTGTGCGCCAGATTGACCACGCGGTTGGAGCGATCCACCGGGCGCACTTGCTGCCCGTCGTGAAGCACATGAACACCGGCCGCCACCACCCAGTCGCTGGCGTTCAGCCCCTCGAGCACCGGCACGGTTTTCTCGCCAAATGCACCGACCCGCACCGGGACTTTTTTCAAGGTATTGTTGGCGCCGACCACCCACACGTAGGTGGCGCCGTTTTCTGCGGTGAGGGCCGACAGCGGCACTGACAACGGCACCACTTCGGCAGTCTGGATGAACACCCGGGCACTCTGGCCGAGTTCGGCGGGAACCTTGCCGGCGGTAAATGCGACACGGGCGGCAAAAGTGCGGGATTTGGGATCGGCGGCAGGCGACAACTCACGGATCTGCCCAGGGAAACGCTGATCGGGTTGGGTCCAGAGCTCCACCGAGACCGGCTGACCGACCTTGAAGCGGCCGAAGCTCTGCTCCGGCAGGCTGATCAATACTTCGCGCTCGCCATCGGTGGCCAGGGTAAACACGGTTTGCCCGGCCGCCACCACTTGCCCGACTTCAACCGCGCGCTTGGCCACCACGCCATCCTGCGGCGCACGCAACACCGCGTAACTGGCCTGATTGGTCGAAACGTTGAATTCGGCTTTGATTTGCTTGAGGCGGGCCTCACCGGAGCGATAGAGGTTTTCCGCGTTGTCGTACTGCGAACGGCTGACCATCTGCCGCTCCATCAGGGTCTTGTAGCGATCACGCTCGGCGCGCACCAGGTTCAGATTGGCTTCGGCAGCCGCGACCTGGGCACGGGTGGCTTCCAGTTGCAGGCGCACGTCCTGAGGATCGAGTTCCGCCAGGGGTTGGTCAGCCTTGACCCGCTGCCCTTCTTCGACCAGTCGTCGGCTGACTTTGCCGCCAATCCGGAAGGCCAGGTCCGGCTCATACCGCGCACGGACTTCACCAGGATAACTTTCCATTGCCTGGGCCGAGGGCTCTGGCTGCACCACCATGGCCGGGCGCACGCTGACCGGAGGGGCTTCTTCATGGCCACATGCCGACAATAAAAAAGCCAGACTGACCGGCAACGCGAGGGGCAAGGCAAAGCGCAGCATGGTGAACGACCTTTCGCTAATGGGGCTTGGAATAATTATACTGACCAGTATGTTATTAATAGCAAACTCACCAGTCCAGTATTAAAAGCGAAGAATGTCAGACAATCTTTCCACCCCCAGCGGTCCGGGCCGTCCCAAGGATCTGGCCAAGCGCCGGGCAATCCTCGACGCGGCGAAAATCCTGTTTTTGAGTAAGGGATACGCCAACACCAGCATGGATGCCGTAGCGACTGAGGCCGGCGTGTCGAAGCTGACGGTCTACAGCCATTTCAACGACAAGGAGACGCTGTTCTCTTCCGCTGTCGTGGCCAAATGCGAGGAGCAATTGCCTCCGCTGGCTTTTGAATTGCCGGACGGCATCGCCGTGGAAACCGTGCTGCTGAACATCGCACACGGCTTTCATCAACTGATCAACAGCGACGAATCGGTGAACCTGCACCGGCTGATGATGACGCTGGGCAGCCAGGACCCGAAACTCGCACAGATCTTCTTCGAGGCCGGGCCGGAACGCGTGCTGCACGGCATGGAGCGTTTGCTGAGCAAGATCGATCAGAGTGGCGTGTTGAGCATCGACAAACCGCGCAATGCCGCCGAGCACTTCTTCTGCCTGCTCAAGGGTGCGGGGAATTTCCGCTTGCTGTATGGCTGCGGCGAACCGGTAACCGGGGATGCGGCCGAAGCCCATGTGCAGGAAGTGGTGGGATTGTTTATGCGGGCGTATCGGCCCTGAATCCAGCGGAATAAGTGTTGCCTGCAAAAAGATCGCAGCCTGCGGCAGCTCCTACATCGGATGATGTAAACCCGATCCTGTAGGAGCTGCCGAAGGCTGCGATCTTTTTAGGGCTTGAGCGCTTTCTTCGGATAGATGTCATACCGGCTGGACTTGCCGTCCAGCGCATGGCTCGGCTTCGGCCCATCGATGCACGGCGCCTTGCGCGGGCGTTTGACCACCACCCGGTGACTGGCCAGGGCCAACGCCGCTTCGAGTAGGGCCGGTGCATCCGGATCATCGCCGACCAGCGGCCGGAACAGGCGCATTTCCTTCTTCACCAACGCGGTTTTCTCTCGATGGGGAAACATCGGGTCAAGGTAGATCACCTGCGGCGGCTCGCCTTCCCAGTTGCGCATCACCTCGATCGAATTGCCCTTGAGCAAACGCATCCGCGCCACGATCGGCGCTACGTCGAAATCTTCCGCGCCGCGCGCCAGGCCATCTTCAAGCAAGGCGCCGATCAGCGGCTGGCGCTCGATCAGGCTCATCTCGCAGCCCAGGCTGGCCAGCACGAACGCGTCCTTGCCCAGCCCGGCCGTGGCGTCCAGCACCCGCGGGCGCACGCCCTGGGCGATGCCGACCGCCTTGGCGATCATCTGACCGCTGCCGCCGCCGTACAACCGACGATGGGCCGCGCCACCCTCGACGAAGTCGACCCGCACCGGCCCCGGTGCATCCGGCCCCAGTTGTTGCAGTTGCAAACCCTGCTCACCCACCTGCAGGGCAAACTCGCCGTCATCCACCTGCAACGGCAAACCCAGGCGCTCGGCCCATTGCTCGGCCTGTGGCTGGAACGTCGCGCCCAAGGCTTCGACATGGATGCGGCAGGCCGCAGGTTGCTCAATCATGGGAAAACACGCTCAAAAAATTAATGATCGGCAAAAACGGCCGATAACCAAACTATCGAGCATTTTGCCAGAGCTGAGCGTCGACCGAGAAAAATGTCAGGCATTCAACGCACATCGATAGGTTACATCTCGCCCCACGGCGATTTTGGCCTGCGAAACTCCCAAGCACTGAGCGGCGTCAGTCACCTGTGGCAAGATTTTTTTGCCCAGGCCCTGGCCGATCAGTCGGGTGATGGGGTGCCGGCGTCGCTCAACTTCCCGCCGGTCGATCTCGACAGCCCGGTCGAACCGACCGTCGGCAGCGAGCTGCTGGCGCACATCATTTCCCAGCGTGAATGTGATGTGAAAGAAACCGAAGTCCGTCCGCCGGAACCATTGTTTCTGCCAATTGCCGAGTTCGAAATGGACCTGGCCGATAAACCGTTCCCACCGTTCCCGCCGGAAGAAATCGTCGCGCAACAGAAACAGCAGGATTTCGAAAGCGGCTGGGTTCGCCCGATCGTGCTCACCGCCGGTCAACCGCTGCCCGAGCCTGGCGCCGCGCCGCAACCACGTCCGCTGCACTTGCCGATCGCCGAGTTCGAACTCGACCTGCTGGACAAGCCGTTCCCGCCGTTCTCACCGCAAGAACTGGTGGAACAACAGAAACAACTCGATTTCGATAACGGCTGGGCGCGCCCGATCGTTCTGCAGAACCTGCGCATCGCCGCATAACCCCTCAGCGGCCCAGCCACCTCGGTCCGACCCTGTCAGCCTTTGAAGAATTGATTGGCCTTCTGGAACGGCATCGACCGGGAAGTGAAGCCAAAGGTCCCGTGTTGCTGGATTTCCTCGGCCGCGCGCAAGAACTCGCCATACGCTGCCAAAGCCAGGGCCGAACCGACGCTGATGCGCTTGACGCCCATTTCGCTCAACTGCGCAACCGTCAGCTTGAGTCCGCCGGACATCAACACATTGACCGGTTTCGGTGCCACGGCGCGAACCACCGCCAAGACCTCTTCGGCATTGCGTAGGCCTGGGGCGTAAAGCACGTCCGCGCCGGCCTCGGCGAATGCCTGCAAGCGGCGAATGGTATCGTCGAGGTCAGGATTGCCGTGCAAATAGTTCTCGGCACGCGCCGTCAACGTGAAGGGGAAAGGCAAGCTGCGCGCTGCTGCTACGGCGGCTTCGATACGCGCCACGGCATGCTCGAAGCAGTAGATCGGACCGTCTTCACGCCCGGTGGCATCCTCGATCGAACCGCCTACGGCACCGGCCTGGGCGGCCCGCAGAATACTTTGCGCGCACTCGGCGGGGTCATCAGCGAAACCGTTTTCCAGATCGACCGCGACTGGCAGGTCGGTCGCCGCGACAATCGCCCGAACGTTCGCCAGGGTATCGTCGAGCGTCAGCCCACCATCGGGGCGGCCCTGGGAAAAGGCATAACCGGCGCTGGTGGTTGCCAGTGCCTCGAAGCCAAGGCTGGCGAGCATTTTCGCCGAGCCGGCGTCCCAGGGATTGGGAATGACAAAAGCGCCCTCGCGTTCGTGCAGTGCTTTGAACGCCTGGGCTCGAAGGGTTTGCGCATCCATTGGCAGACTCCTGAAAAAGGGAAAACCCGCTTCAGAGCAAACCAAGTTGCTCGGCGGCGGGTTCTCTGTATAGCTCAGGCAGCGGCGGCAAGCCAGGCAAACGCTGCATCAGTTGTGCGTGAAAACGTTGTGCCAGTTTCGCCGCCAGCAGGTTATCGGCGGTGTGCAGGAAGATATACGGCGTGCGCCCCTCTTCGATCCAGACGGCGATTTTCTCGACCCATGGCACCAGGAACGGATCGTTGGCTTCAAGCTCCGGATGGCCGATGAAACGCACCTGTGGAAACTGAGTGAACGCCGCAGGGCGAGGCGGCACCCTGGGCTTTTTCGATTGGGCGTGAAGCACCGAAGGATCGGTCGAGGTGCAGCTGAACAGCGCTCGCGGATCGAGGCAAATGCGCTCGACACCACGGTCCAGCAACAGGCGATTGAGCATTCGCTCGGCATCGCCCTTGGCAAAGAACTCGTCATGCCGCACTTCGACCGCCAAGGGCCGGTCCACCGCATCGATAAAACCGGCCAGCTCTGACAGTCGTTGCGGGGTGAAGCTTTTGGACAATTGCAGCCACAATGGCGAAACCCGCGCCCCCAGAGGGCTGAGCAATTGCAGGAAAGTTTCTGTGGCGGTCAATTGTTCGCGCAGGTCACCGCTGTGGCTGATGTCGCCGGGGAATTTGGCGGTGAAGCGAAAGTGTTCGGGCATGGTCTCGGCCCAGCGCTGCACGGTGGCGGCAGCCGGGCTCGCGTAGAAGGTCGTATTGCCTTCCACGGCGTTGAACACTTGGGAATAAAGATCAAGAAACTCGGCGGGCCTGGCGTCCTGTGGATACAAGTAGTCGCGCCAGGCGTTTTCGCTCCAGGACGGGCAGCCGAGGTAATAAGGCAGCATCAGATGTACAGGTCGAGACCCAGCACATCCGCATCCCAATCGACAAAAGTGGCAGTGCTCAGGTAACTGGCCAGTGCCATCGCCACGCTTTTGCTCATGGCGCGGTGATAAATCATGTCTTGTTGACGCGCGGGAAGATTGCTCAGGCGTTGCGCGGAGGCTTTGGCGGCGCGGGCGGCCAATTGCTCTTCGGTAGGGAATTCCAGCTCGCCGTCGATATCGACGGAGTCATCCTCAGACACATGGCCTTTACGAGGCTTGCGCTTGATCGGGTAGGACTGGGAGGAAACGCCGTCTATACGCATAAGTGCATGCTCGGTATCGATGATGGCAGTTTAGTGGCGCATTACCCACTTCGCAAACCGCCGAGTGATAACTAGAACACAGAAAAGCGAAAAGGTTTAAAAGCGACGGGCAGAAACTGATGATTGGCTGCGGTTGGAACACTTTGTGGCGAGGGAGCTTGCTCCCGCTGGGCTGCGAAGCTGCCCCCTACGCGCAGTCAGATACATCGCGCCGTCAGGTTCTACGGCTGCTCCGCAGCCGAACGGGAGCAAGCTCCCTCGCCACAGGACAACCGGGATCAACGCGCTTTCGGCGTCGCGACCTTATCGCGCAGATACACCGGCTGCGCCTGATCGGCCACGATCGCTTCACCGCGTTCCCAGGCGAAACGCGCCAGGGTCAGCAGATCTTCGGCGTGGGGCAGCATGCTCGCGTCCTGGCCGCTCAGGTTCACTGCAATACGCTCGGCATAACCCCAACCGGTGCCCGCGCCGAACCACTCGCCGCTGGCATCGACCGGCAACGCGGCGGCTTCCGGTGGCAATACCGCTTCGTTGCCCACCAGCCGCATCTCCCCCGCCGTTTCGCGGTAGCAGCCCCAATACACCTCATCCATACGCGCATCGATGGCTGCCGCGACCTGGCTGACGCCGTGTTCGCGATAAGCCCGCTGGGCGAGCACTGCGAGGTTGGAGACCGGCAACACCGGACGGTCCAGCGCAAACGCCAGCCCTTGCACCACGCCGATGGCGATCCGCACACCGGTAAACGCGCCCGGCCCACGACCGAACGCAATGGCGTCGACCGCTTGCAGCGTGGTCCCGGCATCGGCCAGCAGTTGCTGAATCATCGGCAGCAGCTTCTGCGCATGCAGGCGCGGGATCACCTCGTAATGGCTCGTGACCTTGCCGTCATGCAGCAAGGCAACGGAGCAAGCTTCAGTCGCGGTGTCCAGGGCCAGCAAGGTGCTCATCGATGTATCCGTAAGAGAGGTCAGAAAAAGTGCGCCAGTATAAACAACTACGGCCCGCAAGCGGGCCGTAGAAGATGAAGCCGATCAGACTTTTCAGCTCAGTGCTTCAAGCACCTTGCCGGTAATCGTCTCAACCGAGCCGACACCCGGAATATGGCTGTACTTCGGCTTGCCCTGAGCAGCGGCCAGGCCTTGGTAGAACTCCACCAGAGGTTTGGTCTGGGAGTGGTAGACCGACAGGCGATGACGCACGGTTTCTTCGGTGTCGTCCTTGCGCTGCACCAGCTCTTCACCGGTGATGTCGTCTTTACCGGCAATTTTCGGCGGGTTGTAGACGGTGTGGTACACGCGGCCGCTGGCCTCGTGAACGCGACGACCGGCGATACGCTGAACGATCTCTTCGTCATCGACGGCGATTTCGACCACGTTGTCCAGTTCCACGCCAGCGTCTACCAACGCTTCAGCTTGCGGAATGGTGCGCGGGAAACCGTCGAACAGGAAACCGTTGGCACAGTCAGGCTGCGCAATACGGTCCTTGACCAAAGCGATGATCAGATCGTCGGAGACCAGACCACCGGCATCCATGATGCTTTTGGCTTTGATGCCCAGCTCGGTGCCGGCTTTTACAGCAGCACGCAGCATGTCACCGGTAGAGATTTGCGGAATGCCGAATTTTTCGGTGATGAACTTAGCCTGAGTACCTTTACCGGCCCCGGGAGCTCCCAGCAGAATGACGCGCATTAGATGTGCTCCTCAATTTTTTATTTAGAATTACTTAAACAAAACAAAGGATTCGCCTCGTAGGGCCAATCTCAAAAAATAGGGTCGTGACCGCCCAAACGGCCAAAGGCTGATCAAGATACACAGCAGACCCTGCCCACACAAGCCGCCGAAAGTCGGAGAAACCTGCGCAGGACGTGCCCTTTCGAAGGGGTACCCCAAGTCGCAACCCCGTCATTAACTGTCGCCTGACAGACCTTTTCGACCGCTCGCCAGCAGGCACTCGACGCTCGCGCCAGGTGCCTGTTCCCTATGACGAAAACCTTAGCCGGTATTTCGCAAACCGGCGGCAATCCCCGCCACAGACACCAGCAACGCCTGTTCTACCGGGCTGCCCTGCGCTTCATCCTGCTGCCGCGAACGGGCCAACAGTTCGGCCTGCAATAGATGCAGCGGGTCGAGGTAGGTGTTGCGCAGGCGGATGAATTCAAGGGTGTCTGGGCTATGTGCCAGTAGCTGGGACTGACCCGTCAGCCCCAGGACCACCGCACAGGCCTGCGACAATAGGTCGCGTAAATGCGCACCCAAAGGGAGCAGATCCGGCTCGACCAGGCGCTCGTCGTAAGACTGGGCGATATCGGCGTCGGCCTTGGCCAGCACCATTTCCAGCATATCGATGCGGGTGCGGAAGAACGGCCATTGCTCGCGCATCTGCCCCAGCAGCTCCCCTTCGCCGCGCTCCAGCGCCTTGCTCAGCGCCGTTTCCCAGCCGAGCCAGGCCGGCAACATCAGGCGCGTCTGGGTCCAGCCGAAAATCCACGGAATGGCGCGCAGGCTTTCGATGCCGCCGGCGCGGCGCTTGGCCGGGCGGCTGCCCAACGGCAAACGCCCCAACTCCTGCTCCGGGGTGGACTGGCGGAAATACTCGACGAACTGCGGATTTTCCCGCACCACGGCGCGGTAAGCCTTGACCCCATCGGCGGCCAGTTCGTCCATCAAATGGCGCCAGGCAGGCTCGGGAGGTGGTGGCGGCAGCAAGGTCGCTTCCAGCACCGCCGCCAGGTACAGATTGAGGTTTTGCTCGGCGATGTCCGGCAGGCCGAATTTGAAACGAATCATTTCCCCCTGCTCGGTGGTGCGGAAACGCCCCGCCACCGACCCCGGCGGCTGCGACAGAATCGCCGCGTGCGCCGGGCCGCCACCACGGCCCACGGTGCCGCCACGGCCGTGGAACAACAGCAGCTCCACTTGTTGCTCCCGGCAAATGTCTACCAATCGCTCCTGCGCCCGATACTGCGCCCAGGCCGCCGCCGTAGTGCCGGCGTCCTTGGCCGAGTCGGAATAACCGATCATCACTTCCTGTGGCCCTTGCAGGCGCGAGCGATAGCCCGGCAGCAGCAACAGTTTTTCAATCACCGGGCCCGCGTTGTCGAGGTCGGCAAGGGTTTCGAACAGCGGCACCACACGCATCGGCCGCAATACGCCGGATTCCTTGAGCAGCAACTGCACGGCCAGCACGTCGGAAGCAGCGCCAGCCATGGAAATCACATACGAGCCGAGGGAAGCCCCCGGCGCTGCAGCGATTTCCCGGCACGTCGCCAGCACTTCGGCGGTGTCGGCAGACGGCTTGAAGTAGGCCGGCAACAACGGCCGGCGATTGTTCAGTTCGCGCATCAGGAAGGCGATGCGCTCCTCTTCGTTCCAGTCTTCATAACGACCCAGGCCGAGGTAATCGGTGATTTCGGTCATGGCCGCGGTGTGGCGCGACGAGTCCTGTCGCACATCGAGGCGCACCAGAAACAGCCCGAACGTCACCGCACGGCGCAGGCAGTCGAGCAACGGGCCATCGGCGATGACGCCCATGCCGCATTCATGCAGCGAGTGGTAACACAGCTCCAACGGGTCCAGCAGGTCGCGGTTGTTTTGCAGCACATCGGCGGACGCCGGCGTGGTGGCCGTCAGGGAGGCCTGGGCCCAGTTACGGGTTGCGCGCAGGCGCTCACGCAGCTGTTTGAGTACCGCGCGGTAAGGCTCGGCGCTGTCGCCAGCCTTGGCTTTCAGGGCGTCGCTGGCCTGTTGCATCGACAATTCGGCGGCGAGGTGATCGACATCGCGCACATACAAATCGGCAGCCATCCAGCGAGCCAGCAACAATACTTCGCGGGTCACGGCGGCGGTGACGTTGGGGTTGCCGTCGCGGTCGCCGCCCATCCACGAGGCGAAACGAATCGGTGCGGCCTCCAGCGGCAGGTGCAGGCCAGTGGCGGCATGCAGGGCCTGATCGGCCTTGCGCAAATAGTTGGGAATCGCCTGCCACAGCGAATGCTCGATCACCGCAAAGCCCCACTTGGCTTCATCTACAGGTGTCGGGCGGGTGCGGCGGATTTCTTCGGTGTGCCAGGCTTCGGCAATCAACCGCTGCAGCTTCGTCGTGATCTGCTCGCGCTCGGCGCTGGTCAGGTCGCGATGATCCAGAGCCGCCAGTTGCGCGGCGATCGCGTCGTATTTCTGGATCAGTGTGCGTCGCGCCACTTCGGTGGGGTGCGCCGTCAATACCAGCTCGATGTCCACCCGCCCCAATTGCCGGGCCAGGGATTCGGCGTCATGGCCGGCAGTCAGCAGGCGAGCGAGCAGTTCCGGCAATACCCGGGCCTCGAACGGCGCGGGTTGTGACTCTTCGCGGCGGTGAATCAGCTGATATTGCTCGGCGATATTGGCCAGGTTGAGGAACTGGTTGAACGCCCGCGCCACCGGCAGCAATTCGTCCTCGCTCAACTGGTTGAGGCTGGCGCTGAGTTCGGCATCCATCGAACCGCGACGGTCGGCCTTGGCGCCTTTGCGGATTTGCTCGATCTTGTCGATAAAGCCATCCCCGTACTGCTCACGAATGGTGTTGCCCAACAGCTCACCCAACAGGTGAACGTCCTCGCGCAAGCGTGCATCAATATCGGTCATCAGCAGTTCTCCAGCGAAAATCCGGGCGGCTATGCTTTAGATGTTAGAGGCTTTGAAATAGAAGCCTTGTCATTAGAGAGTGCCGTTGTAAAGCGGTTCTTACAAGCAGACGGCAAGGGGCCGTCAAACTTCAAGCCTTGCAGCTAGTCTCAACACAAGCCGTACAACGGCTTACCACCGGCCACCGCCGGACACTCACCCGGCCTGCCATGAGCAGGTGCGTAATGAGGTCATTATGAAAATCCGCGAGCTCGCCAAGCACTGGGAAGAAAACGCCAAGGGTCGCCTGACCGACACTGGCTATACGATTCGTCTGGACGTGGAAGCCGCCGCACGGCTGGCGGCGATTATCGATATGTACCCCAAACGGCACCCTGAAGAACTGCTCGGAGAATTGATCGGCGCCGCCCTGGAAGAGCTCGAAGCGAGCTTTCCGTATGTGAAAGGGTCAACGGTGGTCGCCACCGATGAAGAAGGCGATCCGCTGTACGAAGACGTCGGTCCAACCCCGCGTTTTCTCGCCTTGTCCCGTCGTCATTTGCACGATTTGTCGACCGAAAACGACAAGCCAAAACACTGATTCCGCTGCTGTAATACGCATTAGCCCCGCCTGAGCGATCAGGCGGGGCTTTCGTTTATAAGATCAAAAGGCAAGTTATGGTTGCAGTTTTTGCGGGGTTTCCTGGCCCATGCAGCGCACGGCTTTTTTCTTGTTGTTGACCAGTACACCAGTCAGGCCTTTCTGTTCGGTATCAAACATCACCAGCACGCCATCGATGCACTGCGCCACTTGCGTGGCCGGCTCCAGGGAGATTTTGTAGTCTTCGCCCGGCACGGTCTTGAGCATGGTGAAGTCGCTGAGCAGCAACGCATCCTCGGGTTTGGCGAAGTGCAGGTAGCCGTACCACCACAGGGCCCCGACGGTGCCGAGGATGCTGCAAATACCGGTGATGATCAGCGGGATGGCGTTACGTTCTTCACTCATTGCGGACTCTCTGGTGGTTCATCTTCAGAATTCGGGGGTGCCGGGTAATTGGGGATTTCACCCAGGCGGCGCAGGCCGTTGAAATGCTGCGGGTCTTCGAGGTAGCGCAGCATGACTTTGCGCCAGACCGGGTCGGCGAAGGTTTGCACATGACCGCCCCGGGTCAGTTGCAGCACTCGCGGTGGCGGCGCAGCTTGATACAGTCGGATGCCGTTGGAAAGGGGCACCAGCGGATCATCGATACTGTGATAGATCAGTTTCGGTACACCATTGAGCTGCGTCATGGAACGGATCGCGCTGTCGCCGTCCGGCACCAGCCAGGACAACGGCACCTGGAACGGCCAGGTCATCCATGACGTGCTGAGGGCGAAACGCCCGACATCGCGGTAGCTGGCAGGCACGCCATCGAGCACGAACGCCTTGAGTTGCCGCTGGCGCTCGGGATGCTGGGCCAGGTAATGCACGGCCATCGAACCGCCAAGGCTCTGACCGAGAAGGATCAACGGCTTGCCCTTGACCTCCGGCGCCTGGTCGAGCCATGTGAAGGCAGCGTCGATGTCCTGATAAATCTCCGGCAACGCCGGCTTGCCTTCGGACAATCCGTACCCGCGATAGTCCACCAGCAACACCTGATAGCCCTGCTTCGGCAACCACCAGCTCGCACCCAGATGCCACGCCAGGTTGCCGCCGTTACCGTGCAGATGCAGCACAGTGCCTTTGACTTCGACGCCTTTTTTCGCCGGCAGCCACCAGCCATGCAGCTTGAGGCCGTCGGCAGTGGTCAGGGTGACGTCGCGATAGTCGAGCTTGGCTTTTTCCGGGGTAAACGGCTGGCCGGGCTCGGGGTAGAACAGCAAAGAGCTGCAACCGCCGAGGGCCAGGAGCAGGCAGAAGATGCCGAGGATTCTCATCCGGTGAAGCCTCAATGTGGGTGATCGTTCCCATGCTCCGCGTGGGAACGATCCGAATCAAAGGATATTGGAGTAATCCGCTTCGATCCGGTCCAGGCTCAGGTGGTTGAGGAAGTTGGAGAAGCACATCCACGCCGACAACGCGTTCATGTCGCGGAACTGCTCGGGCAGGTACTTGGGCGGCACCACCAGGCCTTCGTCCACCAATTGGCGCAAGGTCCGCATGTCCTCCAGCGTAGTCTTGCCGCAGAACAACAGCGGTATCTGCTCCAGCTTGCCTTTGCGCACGGCCAGCTGAATGTAGTTGTAAATCATGATAAAGCCCTTGAGGTAGGACAAGTCTTTGGTGAATGGCAGACCATTCGGCACCGAGCCGCGGAACACCCGACTGGCATTGCCGTAGCTTTCGGCCATTTCAAAGCCCTGAGCCCGGAAGAACTCGAATATCTGCAAGAAGTCCGCGCCCTCCTCCACCATGTGAATGGCGCGGGTGCGGTTGGTCAGTTTGCGCAAGCGGCTCGGGTAGGAGGCGAAGGTGATGATTTCCATCAGGATCGCCAGGCCTTCCTGAGTCACGGTGGACGACGGCGGACCCTTGGACAGGAACGTACAGATCGGTTGATTCAGGCCGTTGAGGGTGGTGCCCACATGCACCAACCCTTCATGGACTTCCAACGCACGCACGTCGCGATTGTTGAACATCGCGTCGGTGCGGATCTTGATGTAGTCGGCGCCGGCTGCCGCGTCAGCGACGATCCCGTCGGACTCGAACACCCGGATGGTTTCCTCGTTTTCGCCAAACACCTTGTTCAACCGATGTTGCAGCAGGTCGACGGCTTCCTTGGCGGTGAGGACTTTCGGTTCGTCCTTGAGGTCGCCACGGCCGTCGATGTTGTTCAGGTAATCGGAGAGCATCAGCCCCAGGTCAGCCAGGGTCGGGTCGCCGGCGTGAAACGCATCGGACGCCGCGCCGTACAATTCCTGGGAAATCAGCCCGAAATCCTCGGTGCCGCGCGCTTCAAGCATGCGCACCACCATGCGGTATTCCTTGCACATGCGGCGCATGATCTGCCCGACCGGGTTGAACTGGCCGAGCTGGCGGGTGATATCGCGCTCGATGTTCTGGAATTCCAGCTTCACTTTGCTGGAGTCGAACGACAGCGGTCGATTGAGGTAGTAGTCGCGGTCCACGGCCGGCATTTCCTTGCCCTTGCCCTTGAGGAACCCCTTGCGAATGCTGTCATCCCACTTGACCGCATCCAGAATGCGAATCGGCGTTTGCGCCAGCACTATGCGATCGGACAACATGCGTATCGTCTGCTGGTATTCGTCCACCCGAGACTCCTGTAGTAAAGCTGTTACGTGCTGGGTTTATTTGGTTTTGGCCAAGCGCTGATAGCGTACCGCTTCGACGAAGACATCGGAATTGGCCGGGTCGTCGAGGTAAGCGAATACCTGATCCAGGCTGTTGTTGATCAACACCCCATCGCCATCTTCAGTCTGAAAGCCTTCGCCACTGAGGGCTTCTTGCCCCATGGCCTGTCTGATCTGCTCAAGGTCGAGGTTGTAGACCACCAATTCGTGCTTATCGTTGAGCTCGAACCCGGCGATGGTGAAATGCCCGCCGAACTGTGCCGGCACCTTCGCCGACAGGTACCAGCGATTGCCATGGCGCGACACCGTGAAGGGATAGGCTTCGCGCTCATGGGGTTTGGCCTTGAAGTAGCTGACCGCCTGGTAGTGATTGTCGCCGACGCGTGTCAGTTCCAGGTTCATCGGCTCGCCCCAGGCGTTGGTGCTGGCCCATTTGCCGAGCAGCCCTTTGGGCGCGGGCTCGCTGGCGGGCAGCGACTCCTTGAAGGTCACCAGACAGCCACTGAGCAGCAGGAACGACAAGGCGATCACAACGACACGCCAGGCTCTCATTCAACACTCCCTATCGACACACTTCGCCCTGCGATCGTTCCCACGCTCTGCGTGGGAATGCCGCCATGGACGCTCTGCGTCCGCTTTGGTGTGACGCGGAGCGTCACGGGATGCATTCCCACGCAGAGCGTGGGAACGATCAGTTGCCTACACCGACGCCAGTACCAGGTGCATGTAGCGGGTCAGGATGCCGAGCATTTCCTCTTCGGCAACAGGCTCGGCATCGTTGAGCAGGCCCTGATATTCCATCCGTCCGACAATCGCCGTCAACACTTTGGCATCTTGTTGTGGCTCGCGGGAACCCAATACTTCGAAAAGTTGGCAAGTGCCCTGCAAGAGAATCTGCTGATGGGAACGCACCAACAACGCCAGACGCGGGTTGAGCAACGCTTCCTGGCGGAAGGCTTGCTCGGCCATCAAGTGCTCGCGGCGATTGATCAATTGCCGATGAACATAGTCAGCCATCAGCCGTGCGATATCGTCCGCCAGCTGTGAGCGGGACTCGGCGGTGCCATCACCGCTGACAACCATCTCGCGCAACAGGCCTTCGTTACTGGCCCACAACCGGGCCATGTATGCCGCGCTGCGTTCCACATATTGGGCAAAGGTATCGGTGAGCAGGTCATCGATGTCCTTGAAGTAGTAGGTGGTGGCCGACAGCGGCACACAGGCCTCGGCGGCTACCGCACGGTGCCGAACGGCCCGCACGCCATCGCGCACGACAATGCGCATCGCCGCGTCGAGAATGTCCTGTCGACGCTGTTCGCTGCCCTGTCGGCTGGCCTTGCGGCCCTGGTACTGAACACTTTCAGCGACCGCAGTGGCGATACCCGCTGCACCTTCTTGAGCAATTGCACGATTCACGACAGGTATTCCTCTCTAACGTCAAAAGTAACCAATTGATACGTTTGTACCAGACAGGCAATAAAAAGCCGCCTGTTTTAGGCGGCTTTTTAATTGAAACATTTACGCTTGCGGACGCATGTGCGGGAACAGGATCACGTCGCGGATCGACGGTGAGTTGGTCAGCAACATCACCAGACGGTCGATGCCGATCCCTTCACCGGCGGTCGGCGGCATGCCGTACTCCAGCGCACGAACGAAGTCGGCGTCGTAGTGCATGGCTTCATCGTCGCCAGCGTCCTTGTCGGCCACCTGTGCCATGAAGCGCTCGGCCTGGTCTTCCGCGTCGTTCAACTCGGAGTAGGCGTTGGCGATTTCACGGCCGCCGATGAACAGTTCGAAACGGTCGGTGACGTTCGGGTTCTCGTCGTTACGACGGGCCAGCGGCGACACTTCGAACGGGTACTGGGTAATGAAGTGCGGCTGTTCCAGCTTGTGCTCGACCAGTTCTTCGAAAATCATCACCTGCAGTTTGCCCAGGCCTTCGAAGCCGAGCACCTTGGCGCCGGCCTTCTTGGCGATGGCGCGGGCCTTGTCGATGTCCTGCAGGTCGGCAGCGGTCAGTTCCGGGTTGTACTTGAGGATCGAGTCGAACACCGACAGGCGCACGAACGGCTCGCCGAAGTGGAACACCTTGTCGCCGTAAGGCACGTCGGTGCTGCCCAGAACCAACTGAGCCAGTTCGCGGAACAGTTCCTCGGTCAGGTCCATGTTGTCTTCGTAGTCAGCGTGGGCCTGGTAGAACTCGAGCATGGTGAACTCGGGGTTGTGCCGGGTCGAGACGCCTTCGTTACGGAAGTTGCGGTTGATTTCGAAGACTTTTTCAAACCCGCCGACAACCAGACGCTTGAGGTACAGCTCCGGCGCAATGCGCAAGAACATCTGCATATCCAGCGCGTTGTGGTGAGTTTCGAACGGCTTGGCCGCCGCACCACCCGGAATGGTTTGCAGCATCGGCGTTTCGACTTCCAGGAAGTCACGCTTCATCAGGAAGCTGCGGATGTGCGCAATCACTTGCGAACGCACGCGGAAGGTCTGGCGCACGTCTTCGTTGACGATCAGGTCGACGTAACGCTGGCGGTAGCGCTGCTCGGTGTCGGACAGGCCGTGGTGCTTGTCTGGCAGCGGGCGCAGGGATTTGGTCAGCAGGCGCACGTTGGTCATTTCTACGTACAGGTCGCCCTTGCCGGAACGGGCCAGGGTGCCTTCGGCGGCAATGATGTCGCCCAGGTCCCAGGTTTTCACCGCGGCCAGGGTTTCTTCGGACAGGGTTTTACGGTTGACGTAAACCTGGATGCGCCCGGACATGTCCTGAATCACCATGAACGAGCCACGGTTGAGCATGAGACGACCGGCAACCTTGACCGGGATCGCAGCCTCTGCCAGCTCTTCCTTGGTCTTGTCCGCGTACTTCTTCTGCAAGTCTTCGCAGTAGGCGTCGCGACGGAAGTCGTTGGGGAAGGCCTGGCCCTTGGCGCGCTCGGCAGCAAGCTTTTCCTTGCGCAGGGCGATCAGGGAGTTTTCTTCCTGTTGCAGGGCTTGCGGGTCGAGTTGTAGGTCGCTCATGTCTTTAAAAATTCCATCACAGATTCGTTGCCCCCAGCCTTCGGCTGGGGATCGCTGTAGGGCGTGCCTTACAGCCCTTGTTTCAGGCTCGCCACCAGGTATTCGTCGATGTCGCCGTCGAGCACCTTGTCGCAGTCGCTGCGTTCGATGTTGGTGCGCAGATCCTTGATCCGCGAGGCATCGAGCACGTACGAACGGATCTGGTGACCCCAGCCGATGTCCGACTTGGTGTCTTCCAGAGCCTGGGAGGCGGCGTTGCGTTTCTGCACTTCCTGCTCGTACAAGCGCGCCCGCAACATTTTCATCGCGGTGTCTTTGTTGGCGTGCTGGGAGCGTTCGTTCTGGCAGCTGACCACGGTGTTGGTCGGTACGTGAGTAATCCGTACGGCCGAGTCGGTGGTGTTTACGTGCTGACCACCGGCACCGGAGGAGCGGTAGGTGTCGATGCGCAGGTCCGACGGGTTGATGTCGATTTCGATGTTGTCATCGATTTCCGGCGACACGAACACGGCCGAGAACGAGGTGTGACGACGGTTGCCGGAGTCGAACGGGCTCTTGCGCACCAGACGGTGCACGCCGATTTCGGTACGCAGCCAGCCAAAGGCGTATTCGCCCTTGATGTGCACGGTCGCGCCTTTGATACCGGCGACTTCACCGGCCGACAATTCCATGATGGTCGCGTCGAAACCGCGTTTATCCGCCCAGCGCAGGTACATGCGCAGCAGGATGTTGGCCCAGTCCTGGGCCTCGGTACCGCCGGAGCCGGCCTGGATGTCCAGGTAGGCGTTGTTCTGGTCCATCTCACCGCTGAACATACGACGGAATTCGAGCTTCTCGAGGGCTTCGCGCAGGCGCTCCACTTCAAGGGCTACGTCGTCGACGGCGGCCTGGTCTTCTTCCTCGGCAGACATCAACAGCAGGTCCTTGGCATCGGCCAGACCGCTGGACATTTCATCGAGGGTTTCTACGATCTGGGCCAGCGCAGAGCGCTCGCGCCCCAGGTTCTGAGCGTACTCAGGGTTGTTCCAGACACTCGGATCTTCAAGCTCGCGATTGACTTCGGTCAGACGCTCATGCTTTTGATCGTAGTCAAAGATACCCCCGAATAGTTTCGGAGCGCTCGGACAGGTCCTTGATACTGTTAAGGATCGGGTTGATTTCCATGGCGGGCAGCACTCGTTGGCGAACTTTTGAAAGCCGGCGAGTATAACGTAATCACGCTGTCAAGGCAGCCCGCCTGGCGGCTTTAGGGGCAACATAAAACCTGTGGCGAGGGGGCTTGCCCCCGTTCGGCTGCGCAGCAGTCGTAAAACCAGAGACTGCGGTCTGAATGAAGAAACCGGATAGGGGCCGCTGCGCAGCCCAACGGGGGCAAGCCCCCTCGCCACAGTGTTTGCGCCAGCCTTGGGGCTTCACTTGATCTGAAGACTACTCAATTCCCACCTGATTGCGCCCATTGTTCTTCGCCAGGTACAACCCCTTGTCCGCCGCCGAGATCAATTGCCGGCAGTCGCTGCCCGGCTGCGGGATCACGGTCGACAGGCCGATGCTGATGGTCAGGCACGAACCTTCGGTCGGGAAAACGTGCGGGATCTTCAATCCGACCACGGTCTGGCGCAGTTTTTCCGCCACCAGCCGCGCACCGCCCGGCGAGGTGTTGGGCAAGACCAGGACGAACTCTTCGCCGCCGTAACGGGCCGGCAGGTCCGATGGCCTGGCGCTGGCGTCACGAATTGCCGTGGCGACTTTGCGCAGGGCTTCATCGCCTTCGAGGTGGCCAAAACTGTCGTTGTAGGACTTGAAATAGTCGACATCGATCATCAGCAACGACAATTGCGTCTGGTCACGCAACGAACGCCGCCACTCCAGTTCCAGGTATTCGTCGAAGTGCCGGCGGTTCGACAGCCCGGTCAGGCCGTCGGAGTTCATCAAGCGTTGCAGCACCAGGTTGGTGTCGAGCAACTGTTGCTGGCTGACCCGCAACGCACGGTACGCCGCGTCACGCTGCAGCAGGGTCATGTAGGAGCGCGAGTGATAGCGGATGCGCGCCACCAGTTCGATGTTGTCCGGCAGCTTGACCAGGTAATCGTTGGCCCCGGCGGCAAACGCCGCGCTTTTGATCAGTGGGTCTTCCTTGGTCGACAGGACAATGATCGGAATGTCCTTGGTCGCCGGGTGATTACGGTATTCGCGCACCAGGCTCAGGCCGTCGAGGCCGGGCATGACCAGGTCCTGAAGGATCACCGTCGGCTTGATGCGGATCGCCTGGGCGATGGCCTGGTGCGGGTCGGCGCAGAAGTGGAAGTCGATGTTCTCTTCGTTCGACAGACCACGGCGCACCGCCTCGCCGATCATCGCCTGATCGTCCACCAACAACACCATGGCGGCGTTTTCGTCGGTTTTGAAGTCGTCGAGCTGTAATTCATTCATGTGCGGTCACCTGAGTACTGCTTGGGCCACGATTGCTGCTAATGATAGTCATTTTTGGAAAATCTCCAGCAAACGTGGCGCTATCTTGTCCAGTGGGCGGATTTCCGCGGCAGCGTCGATGGCTGCGGCCGCCTTGGGCATTCCGTACACGGCACTGCTGTTCTGGTCCTGAGCGATGGTCAGGTAGCCCTGTTGGCGCATGAGTTTAAGCCCCTGGGCGCCGTCACGCCCCATACCGGTCAGTAGAACGCCCACGGCATCACCGCTCCAGTAATTGGCCACACTCTCGAAAAACACATCGATCGAAGGCCGATAGATCTCGTTGACCGGTTCGGCGGTGTAGGCCAGCGTGCCGTTTTTCAGCAAGCGGATGTGATGATTGGTACCGGCCAGCAGGACCGTGCCGCTTTGCGGCGGTTCGCCTTCCTGGGCCAGGCGCACGTCCAGGCCGCTGGCGGTGGCAAGCCATTCGGCCATGCCGGCGGCGAACACCTGATCCACATGCTGGACCAGCACGATGGCCGCCGAAAAATCCCGGGGCAGGCCCTTGAGCAGCACTTCCAGCGCCGCCGGCCCGCCAGCGGATGAACCGATCGCCACCAGGTGCTGGCGCGAGGCCGAGTTGCGGTGCGGGCTCGGTGCCGATCGCTCCCGATTGCTGTGGTCACCGATCAACCAGCCAATGTTGAGGATCTTGCGCAGCAGCGGCGCAGCGGCTTCCTGAGGGTTACCTGCGCCCAGCGCCGGGGTATCGACCACATCAAGCGCGCCGTAGCCCATGGCTTCGAACACCCGGTGCACGTTCTGCTGACGGTCGACGGTGACGATGACGATCGCGCACGGGGTCTCGGCCATGATCCGCCGGGTCGCTTCCACGCCGTCCATCAACGGCATGATCAAGTCCATCAGGATCAGATCCGGGGTGTATTCGGTGCAACGTTGCACCGCCTCCACCCCGTTGCTGGCGACCCAGACCACCTCGTGCGCCGGTTCGAACGCCAGGGCGCGGCGTAAAGCCTCTACCGCCATGGGCATATCGTTGACGATGGCGATTTTCATGCTCGCGCCCCTCCAATGAGCTCAACGACTGCATCCAGTAAGGCGTCATCATGAAAACTGGCCTTGGCTAGATAATAGTCGGCGCCGGCGTCCAGTCCACGACGACGGTCTTCTTCGCGGTCCTTGTAGGACACCACCATCACCGGCAGCGATTGCAGGCGATTGTCGCGACGCAACAACGACACCAGTTCGATGCCGTCCATGCGCGGCATGTCGATGTCGGTGATCAGCAGATCGAAATCCTCCGAACGCAGGGCATTCCAGCCATCCATACCGTCCACCGCCACGGCGACGTCGTAGCCGCGATTGAGTAACAACTTGCGCTGCAACTCACGAACGGTCAGCGAATCGTCCACCACCAGAATCCGTTTGCGCGCGGCTTCAACGGCCTGATTGGCGTGCCGGGCAATGCGCTCCAGACGCCCGGTATTGAGCAGTTTGTCCACCGAACGCAGCATGTCTTCGACGTCGACGATCAGCACCACCGAGCCGTCGTCGAGCAAAGCCCCAGCGGAAATGTCCTGTACCTTGCCCAGACGCTCGTCCAGCGGCAGCACCACCAGCGTCCGCTCGCCGATAAACCGTTCGACCGCCACCCCGTAGATCGCCTCACGCTCGCGGATGACCACGACTTTGAGGGTCTGCACGCTGTTCTGGCTCGCCGGCCGATGCAACAGCTGACTGGCTGCGACCAGCCCGACATGCCGGCCTTCGTACCAGAAGTGCTGCCGGCCTTCGACCTGCACGATGTCTTCCGGCTCCAGGTCGCACATGCGCTCGATGTGCGCCAGCGGGAAGGCGTACGCCTCGTCACCGACTTCCACCACCAGACTGCGCACCACCGACAGCGTCTGCGGCACTTCAAGATGGAAACGACTGCCCGCGCCCGCCGTCTGCTCCAGCACCACGGCGCCGCGCAACTGCCGGACCATGTGCTGAACCGCATCCAGCCCGACGCCGCGCCCGGACACTTCGGTGACCGTGTCGCGCAGGCTGAAACCCGGCAGAAACAGGAACGTCAGCAGCTCTTCTTCGCTCAATTGCGCGGCAGTCTCGGCTGGGGATAACTGCCGCTCGACGATCGTGCGGCGGACCTTTTCCAGGTCGACGCCATTGCCATCATCGCTCAGCTCCAGCACCAACAGACCGGCCTGATGGGAGGCTCGCAAACGGATCACGCCTTCCTCCGGCTTGCCCGCCAAGCGTCGCTGTTCCGGGGTTTCGATGCCGTGATCCACCGCATTGCGCAGCAGGTGTGTCAGCGGTGCTTCGAGTTTTTCCAGTACGTCGCGGTCGACTTGGGTCTTGTCTCCCTCGATCTCCAGCCGCACCTGTTTGCCAAGGTTGCGCCCAAGATCGCGGACCATGCGTACTTGACCGCTCAGCACGTCGGCGAACGGCCGCATGCGACAGGCCAGCGCGGTGTCATACAACACCTGTGCGCGCTGACTGGCGTGCCAGGCGAACTCGTCCAGTTCGGCGTTTTTTTCCACCAGTAATTGCTGGGACTCGGCCAGCAATCGGCGGGCATCGCCCAAGGCTTCCTGGGCTTCGAGGCTCAAGGCATGGTCCTTGAGATGAACGTTGAGGCTTTCCAGCGCCCGCAGGCCATTGCTCTGCATGCGTTTAAGGCGCTGCATGGTGGCCAGGTGCGGCTTGAGGCGCTGGGTTTCCACCAGCGATTTACTCGACAGGTCGAGCAGGCTGTTCAAGCGCTCGGCCGTGACGCGCAATACGCGCTCGCCAGTGTCGGCGGCGCGCCTGGTCTTGGACGCAGGCTCGGCGGGCTCTGCCTGGGGTGTTTCAATGAGTGTGTCGACGGGTGTTTCGGCGGCACGACCGGGCGGCTCGACCTTGGGTGTCGGTGGTTCGAGCTGAGGCTCTGCCATCGGCAGCGCGATGGGGGCAACCGTCGCCATGTGTTCGAGCAGCCGTCCCATCAAGACGACATAAGCGTCGATATCCGCAGGCGCCGGAGCATTGTTCGGCGTCGCAATCCGCATCAGCAGATCGGTGCCCTGCAACAGCGCATCAATGTGTTCGGGTCGCAGGTACAGGCGCCCTTCCTGGGCGCTGACCAGGTAATCCTCCATCACGTGGGCGACGCTGACCCCGGCATCGACGCCTACAATTCGCGCCGCGCCCTTGAGCGAATGGGCCGCGCGCATGCACGACTCGAGGTAATCGGCCTGGGTCGGATCGCGCTCCAGCGCCAGCAGACCGGCGCTCAGCACCAGGGTCTGGGCCTCGGCTTCCAGGCTGAACAGCTCCAGCAAGGAGGCGTCACGCATTTGGTCGGGGGTCATGTGAGGCTCCGGGTCACGGCAGACAGCAGCTGCTCTTCATCCAGCCAACGCAGGCTGCGACCTTTGAATGGCAAGACTCCGCGGGTGTATTTGGCGCTGGCCTGGGTGCCGGACTGGGACGCGGCATCGAGAATGCGCTCGTCGATGGCGTGAATCCCGTCCACTTCGTCCACCGGCACCACCACCGGCCCGCCGTGGGCGGCGATGATCAGCATCCGCGGCGTTACCCGCGCGCCGGGCGCCACGCTACTGGTGTCGTCGAGCCCCAACAGCTCCACCAAAGACAGGCACGCCACCAAGGCACCGCGCACATTCGCCACGCCGAGCAATGCCCGGGAACGCTGGTGCGGCAAGGAATGGATCGCTTGCAGTGGCGCCACTTCGACCAGGCTGCGAGTGGCCAGGCCCAGCCACTCTTCGCCGAGGCGAAACATCAGCAGCGAGCGGGTTTTCACCTCACTCTCGGCCACCGTGGAGATTTGCCCACGGTCGCCCTGCGACAAGGCGTAACGGTCGAGCAAGCGTGTGGCGGCAGCCGAATACACCGCGCAATTGCGGCAATGAATGTGCTCGCTCAGCAGTGGGCAGGACTGGTCGCCGTGGATACCGATGCGGTTCCAACAGTCGTCGATGGCCTGGGCATCTTCATGGGTGACGTTCAAGGTGTCGGAGGCGTTCATCGTTTACGCTCACTGTCAGCGGCGCGCTCGCTGCGGGCGGCGCGGGCCTGCAATCGTCTGGCACCCGCCGTGTCGCCTTGGGATTGCAGCAAGACCGCCAAGTGCATCAACGCGTCGGGGTGTTGCGGTTCGAGGTACAACGCCTTGCGATAAAAGCCCTGGGCCTCCAGGGCACTGCCAGCGACATCGCTGAGCAGCCCCAGCCAATAGAACACTTGGGCCACCGGTTCGTGACTGCGCAAATAACTTTCGCACGCGGCGCGGGCCTCGGCACTTTTGCCTTCATTGGCCAGCGCGGCGATATTCGCCAACAGCGTGGCGGCGTCCGAAGAAGTGGCCGAAGGGGTGGCGGCAGCCTGAGGCATCGGCACGACCGTCGCGAAAGGCCGACTGCGCACAGGCGGCGGAGTCACGCTGCGCAACGGTTGCTGCACTGGCAGCGACATCGGCGCGAAGGTCGCAGGCGGCTCGAGCGCGCTCTGGCGACTGAAGGCAAACGACTGCGGGATACCGATCGAGCGCATGCCGAAACGGCCGAGCAGACTGCCCTCGGCCGGGCCGATAAATAGCACGCCGTCGACGTGAGTCAGACGCTTGAGCACTTCGAACACTTGCTGCTGGGTCGGCTGGTCGAAATAAATCAGCAGGTTGCGACAGAACACGAAGTCATAGGGCGGCTCGTTGACCAGCAAGGTCGGATCCAGCAGGTTACCGACCTGTAAACGCACCTGTTCAAGCACGCGCCCGCTGAGGCGATAGTTGTCGTGTTCCGCGGTGAAATGGCGCTCGCGAAACTCGATGTCCTGGCCACGAAACGAATTTTTGCCGTACAGCGCGAGCCTGGCCTTTTCCACCGACAGCGGACTGACGTCTATGCCGTCGACCTTGAACTGGTGCGGCGCCAGCCCCGCATCGAGCAATGCCATGGCGATCGAGTACGGTTCTTCGCCGGTAGAACACGGCAAGCTGAGAATCCGCAGGGCGCGCATGTTGTTGATCGCCGCCAGCCGCTTGGCTGCCAGCTTCGCCAGCGTGGCGAAGGATTCCGGGTAACGGAAAAACCAGGTTTCGGGGACGATCACCGCTTCGATCAGCGCCTGCTGTTCGTCGCGCGAGCCCAGCAAAGTGTGCCAGTACTCATCGGCCGTCCGCGCCCGAACCGCCGTGATGCGCTGGCGCACCGCGCGCTCGATGAGCGCCGGGCCGACCGAGCCGACATCCAGGCCGATACGCTCCTTGAGGAAATCGAAAAACCGTTGATCGCTGCTCATCCCTGCTCCTCAAACTGCGCCAGGTCCAGCGGCGGCGAGGGAAACAATAAGGCGCGAACCTGTGCATCCAGTAAATCGGCAACCCGCACCCATTGCAGTAGCCCCTGGGCATCTTCGCGCACCGGGCCGAGGTACGGCGCCTGGCGATTGTCCAGGCCATAAGGCTGAAAGTCCGCCGGGTTGCAGCGCAACGTGTCGGTGACCTGCTCCAGAATCAGCCCGAGCAATTGCGCAGGCGTCGCCTCATCCGGCCGATAGTGCACCAACACCAGCCGCGTGCTGGTGCGGGCTTGGGCCGGTTGGCCAAACGTCAGCGCGCTGAGGTCGATCACCGGCACTACCGCGCCACGATAGGCGAACACCCCCGCTACCCAGTCTGGCGCCCGGGGAATGGGTTTCAACGGCAGTTGCGGCAGCACTTCGGCCACCTCGATGGCCTGCAAGGCGTAGCGCTCGTTGCCGATGCGGAACACCAGAAACAACGACTGCTTCGCCGGCATCGCCACGCCGCGCCTGGCCGTAAGTTCGCTCATCAGACTTTGAATCGCGAGACACCGCCACGCAGCCCAACGGCCACCTGGCTCAGTTCGTCGATGGCGAAACTGGCCTGGCGCAAGGACTCAACCGTCTGGCTGCTGGCATCGCCCAACTGCACCAGCGCGTGGTTGATCTGCTCGGCGCCGGTGGCCTGGGCCTGCATGCCTTCGTTGACCATCAACACCCGTGGCGCCAGCGCCTGGACCTGATGGATGATCTGCGACAGCTGCTCGCCCACTTGCTGCACCTCGGACATGCCGCGGCGCACTTCCTCAGAGAACTTGTCCATGCCCATGACCCCGGCCGACACCGCCGACTGGATCTCGCGCACCATCTGCTCGATGTCGTAGGTGGCCACGGCGGTCTGGTCTGCCAGACGTCGCACTTCGGTGGCGACCACGGCAAACCCGCGACCGTATTCACCGGCCTTCTCGGCTTCGATCGCGGCGTTCAGGGACAACAGGTTGGTCTGGTCGGCGACTTTGACGATGGTCACCACCACTTGGTTGATGTTGCCGGCCTTCTCATTGAGGATCGCCAGTTTGGCATTCACCAGATCTGCCGCGCCCATCACCGAGTGCATGGTGTCTTCCATGCGCGCCAGGCCTTGCTGACCAGAACCGGCCAGCACCGAAGCCTGGTCGGCGGCGGTGGAGACTTCGGTCATGGTGCGCACCAGGTCGCGTGAGGTGGCGGCAATTTCACGGGATGTCGCACCGATTTCGGTGGTGGTGGCTGCGGTTTCGGTGGCGGTGGCCTGTTGCTGCTTGGAGGTCGCGGCGATTTCGGTGACCGACGTGGTGACCTGCACCGAGGAGCGCTGGGCCTGGGACACCAACGAGGTGAGCTCGGTCATCATGTCGTTGAAGCCGGTTTCCACCGCGCCGAACTCGTCCTTGCGATCAAGATTCAGGCGACTGCTGAGATCGCCCGTGCGCATGACTTCGAGGATATCCACAATGCGATTCATCGGCGCCATGATCGCGCGCATCAACAGCAGGCCGCAGAGGCCGGCGGCGATGATTGCCACCAGCAAAGAGACGCCCATGCTGATTTTGGCGGCCGTCACCGCGTCACTGATGGCCAGCGTGGATTGTTCAGCCAGGGCGTGATTATTTTCAAGAAGGCTGTTCAATTGCTTGCGCCCATTGACCCAGGCCGGCGTCAGTTTTTGCTCCAGGGCAAGAACCGCCTGGTCGTACTCTTTGCGCTGATAGAGATCGAGAACGTTGGTCATTTCTTTGTTGTAGAGCTGGTGACGCACTTCGAACTCGTCGAACAGGACCCGATCGTCCTCCGTGAAAATGGTTTTGCGGTAGTTGCCTATTTGCTCGTTCAAGCGCTCTTCGAAGCTTTTGTACATGGTCTGGTCGGCGACGGTCATTTCGCGATGCCCGGAAAGGCCGACAAGCTGTTGGGTGAGGTTAAAACTGTCGACCCACGCACCGCGGATCATCGAACTGTAATACACCCCCGGGACCGCATCGGTGCGGACCGATTCTGCGCCGGCGTCGATCTTCATCAGCCGAGAAAAAGACACCACGACCATCAGCAGCATGATCGCGATAATTACCGCAAAGCTCGCCAAAATGCGTTGGCGCAACGTCCAGTTCTTCACAGTCAGTCCTCGGTGCGGGTCAAATTGCGGGGGAGTATAGCTGAGGGCGGTGTTTCATTAATCAGACGCTGAGCATCGTTTCTCATCCCGCCAATAAAAAGCCGGGATTCGGCAGAAACATCACATCCCGCATTGGAAATTTGTCGACCGTGGCATCGGGCACTAGTCTGGATAAACCCATGACACAGCCCGGCCTCAGTCAGCCTCCCACAAAGCGCACTACGCTAATAACAAGCCACTCGTGGCGAACTACCCCGTTCAACGCTGTCCCGACCCTAATTAAAGAAGAGGGAAACCCCATGTTCGAACACAAGACCGCACTGCTCAGTGCAATCACCACGGCACTGCTGGCCAGCGCCAGCCTGCAGGCCGCCGAGCCGCTGAAAGCCGTCGGTGCCGGCGAAGGCCAGCTGGATATCGTTGCCTGGCCCGGCTATATCGAACGGGGTGAAAGCGACAAGGCCTACGACTGGGTCAGCGCTTTCGAGAAAGAAACCGGCTGCAAGGTCAACGTCAAGACGGCCGGCACGTCCGATGAAATGGTCAGCCTGATGGCCAAGGGCGGTTACGACCTGGTGACGGCGTCCGGCGATGCCTCCCTGCGCTTGATCGCCGGCAAGCGTGTCCAGCCGATCAACACCGCATTGATCCCCAACTGGAAGAATCTCGATCCGCGCCTGAAGGATGGGCCGTGGTACGTGGTCGACAAGCAAACCTATGGCACCCCGTACCAATGGGGGCCGAATGTGCTCATGTACAACACCAACGTGTTCAAACAGCCGCCGACCAGTTGGAGCGTGATACTCGAAGAGCAGAAGCTGCCCGACGGTAAATCCAACAAGGGCCGCGTGCAGGCGTATGACGGCCCGATCTACATCGCGGACGCGGCGCTGTACCTGAAAACCGCCAAGCCGGAACTGGGCATCAAGGACCCTTACCTGCTCAACGAAAAACAGTACCAGGCCGTTCTCGACCTGCTGCGCAACCAGCAAAAGTTGATCCACCGCTACTGGCACGACACCACCGTGCAGATGAGTGACTTCAAGAACGAAGGCGTGGTGGCTTCCAGTTCCTGGCCGTATCAGGTCAACGGCCTGATGAACGAGAAACAGCCAGTCGCCTCGACCATCCCCAAGGAAGGCGCCACCGGATGGGCCGATACCACCATGATGCACGCTGAAGCCAAGCACCCGAACTGTGCTTACAAATGGATGGACTGGTCGCTGACGCCGAAGGTCCAGGGCGATGTGTCCGCCTGGTTCGGCTCGCTGCCGGCGGTTCCGGCGGCGTGCAAGGCAAGCGAACTGTTGGGGGCCGAGGGGTGCAAGACCAACGGTTTCGACCAGTTCGACAAGATCGCCTTCTGGAAAACCCCGCAGGCTGAGGGTGGCAAGTTTGTACCTTATAGCCGTTGGACCCAGGACTACATCGCGATTATGGGAGGCAGGTAATACACCGCCCCCTTGTGGCGAGGGAGCTTGCTCCCGCTGGGTGGCGAAGCCGCCCCAAAACCCGCCAATGCGGTCTATCAAGTAAACCGCATTAACCCTTTTTGGGAGTGCTACGCACTCCAGCGGGAGCAAGCTCCCTCGCCACAAAAGCACACCGATTCAGCTTTTTCAGAAGTCCAGGCAGGGGCCGCTGTGATGGCCCCCGCTTTTTGGGAGCACCGTATCCATGACGCTTGCAGTCCAGTTCACCAACGTTTCCCGTCAGTTCGGTGAGGTGAAGGCCGTTGACCGGGTTTCCATCGACATCCAGGACGGCGAGTTCTTTTCCCTGCTGGGCCCTTCCGGCTCGGGTAAAACCACCTGCCTGCGCCTGATCGCCGGTTTCGAACAGCCGAGCACCGGCTCCATCCGCATCCATGGCTTGGAGGCCGCCGGGCTGCCGCCGTATCAGCGCGACGTAAACACTGTGTTCCAGGATTACGCGCTGTTCCCGCACATGAACGTACTCGACAACGTCGCCTACGGTTTGAAAGTCAAAGGCGTCGGCAAGACCGAACGCCACAAACGTGCCGAAGAAGCCCTCGACATGGTCGCCCTCAACGGCTACGGCGAGCGCAAACCAGTGCAGCTGTCGGGCGGCCAACGCCAGCGTGTGGCCCTGGCTCGCGCGCTGGTCAATCGCCCTCGCGTGTTGTTGCTCGACGAACCACTCGGGGCGCTGGACCTGAAGCTGCGCGAGCAAATGCAAGGCGAACTGAAGAAGCTGCAACGTCAGCTCGGCATCACCTTTATCTTCGTCACCCACGACCAGACCGAAGCGTTGTCGATGTCCGACCGCGTGGCGGTGTTCAACAAGGGGCGCATCGAACAGGTCGACACGCCGCGCCACCTCTATATGAAACCGACAACCACCTTCGTCGCCGAATTCGTCGGCACCTCCAATGTGATACGCGGTGATCTGGCCCGGCAGTTGAGCGGCAATCCTCAGCCGTTTTCGATCCGCCCGGAACACGTGCGTTTCGCCGAAGGCCCGCTGGCCAGCCATGAAATCGAAGTCAGCGGCCTGCTCCACGACATCCAGTACCAGGGCAGCGCCACCCGCTATGAACTGAAACTGGAAAACGGCCAGACCCTGAACATCAGCCAGGCCAACGTCCAGTGGCTGGACGTCAGTGCGCAACATCAGCCCGGGCAACGCATCAGCGCTCGCTGGGCGCGCGAAGCGATGATCCCGCTGCACGACAATGTTGTAGGCGGGGTATGAGATGGACAGCGTGATCTCTCGAACCCCGGCCAACGGCTCGCCGCTACGCCGGTTTTCGAACCTGCTGTACCGGCGGCCGAACCTGTATCTGTCGCTGCTACTGGTGCCGCCGTTGCTGTGGTTTGGCGCGATCTACCTCGGCTCGCTGCTGACCCTGCTGTGGCAAGGCTTCTACACCTTCGATGACTTCACCATGACGGTCACCCCCGACCTGACCCTGGCGAACTTCGCAGCGCTGTTCCAGCCATCGAACTTCGACATCATCCTGCGCACCCTGAGCATGGCCATCGTCGTGTCGATCGCCAGTGCAATCGTGGCCTTCCCGATCGCCTACTACATGGCGCGCTACACCAGCGGCAACACCAAGGCGTTTTTCTACATCGCGGTGATGATGCCGATGTGGGCCAGTTACATCGTCAAGGCCTATGCCTGGACCTTGCTGCTGGCCAAGGGCGGCGTGGCTCAGTGGTTCGTTCAGTACCTGAACCTGGAGCCGGTGTTGCAGTTCGTACTCGGGATGCCGGGGGTGGGTGGCAGCACCCTGTCGACCTCGCATCTGGGGCGGTTCATGGTGTTCGTTTATATCTGGCTGCCGTTCATGATCCTGCCGATCCAGGCGTCACTGGAACGCCTGCCGCCGTCCTTGCTGCAAGCTTCGGCGGATCTGGGCGCCAAGCCGCGTCAGACCTTCATGCAAGTGATTCTGCCGCTGTCGATTCCGGGGATCGCGGCCGGTTCGATTTTCACGTTTTCACTGACACTGGGCGACTTCATCGTGCCGCAACTGGTGGGCCCGCCGGGCTACTTCGTCGGCAGCATGGTCTACGCCCAGCAAGGGGCGATCGGCAACATGCCGATGGCGGCGGCCTTCACGCTGGTGCCGATCGTGCTGATCGCCATTTACCTGTCCATCGTCAAACGCCTGGGGGCCTTCGATGCGCTCTGACGCTTCCTCTCAAGACCGGGCATCCCTGGGCCTGCGCATAGCCGCCTGGGGCGGGTTGCTGTTCTTGCATTTCCCGATCCTGATCATCTTCCTCTATGCCTTCAACACCGAAGACGCGGCGTTCAGCTTTCCGCCCAAGGGCTTCACCCTGAAGTGGATCGCCGTGGCGTTCTCGCGGCCCGACGTACTGGAGGCGATCAAGCTGTCACTGCAGATCGCCGCCATCGCCACGCTGATTGCGCTGATCCTCGGCACCCTCGCCTCGGCGGCGTTGTACCGGCGGGACTTCTTCGGCAAGCAAGGTATTTCGCTGATGCTGATCCTGCCGATCGCATTGCCGGGGATCATCACCGGGATCGCGTTGCTGGCGACCTTCAAGACGCTGGGGATCGAGCCGGGGGTATTCACCATCGTGATCGGTCACGCGACCTTCTGTGTGGTGATCGTCTACAACAACGTCATCGCCCGGTTACGCCGCACGTCATATAGCTTGATCGAGGCGTCGATGGACCTCGGCGCCGACGGCTGGCAGACCTTCCGCTACATCGTCCTGCCGAACCTCGGCTCGGCGTTGCTGGCTGGCGGCATGCTGGCGTTTGCCCTGTCGTTCGACGAAATCATCGTCACCACCTTCACCGCCGGCCACGAACGCACCTTGCCGTTGTGGCTGCTCAACCAGCTCAGCCGCCCTCGGGACGTGCCGGTGACCAATGTCGTGGCGATGCTGGTCATGATGGTGACCATGTTGCCGATTCTCGGCGCGTATTACCTGACCCGTGGTGGGGAAAGCGTTGCGGGCAGTGGCGGGAAATAACTGACAACTCATTTCCCACAGAGGAAATACAACAGCTTCGGAGGACAACGCCATGCAAACCAAACTCTTGATCAATGGCCAACTGGTCGCCGGCGACGGCCCCGCCCAAGCCGTGTTCAACCCGGCCCTCGGTCGTGTACTGGTGGAAATCAACGAAGCCAGCGAAGCCCAGGTCGACGCCGCCGTGCGCGCCGCCGATAGCGCCTTCGAAGGCTGGTCGCAAACCACGCCGAAAGAACGCTCGCTGTTGCTGCTCAAACTCGCCGACATCATCGAAGCCCATGGCGAAGAGCTGGCCAAACTGGAGTCGGACAACTGCGGCAAACCCTACAGCGCCGCGCTGAACGACGAGATCCCGGCGATTGCCGACGTGTTCCGATTCTTCGCCGGCGCCAGCCGTTGCCTGAGCGGAGCACTGGGCGGTGAATACTTGCCCGGCCATACTTCGATGATCCGCCGCGACCCGGTGGGCGTGATTGCCTCTATCGCGCCGTGGAACTACCCGCTGATGATGCTCGCCTGGAAAATCGCCCCGGCCCTGGCCGCCGGTAATACCGTGGTGCTCAAACCGTCGGAACAAACCCCGCTGACCGCCCTGCGCTTGGCAGAACTGGCGTCGGAAATTTTCCCGGCGGGCGTGCTTAACCTGGTGTACGGCCGTGGTCCTACGGTCGGCACCCCACTGGTCACCCACCCGAAAGTGCGCATGGTGTCGCTGACCGGCTCTATCGCCACCGGCTCAAATATCATTTC
Organism: Pseudomonas sp. Pseusp11; assembly: GCF_047304405.1. Lineage (NCBI taxonomy): Bacteria > Pseudomonadati > Pseudomonadota > Gammaproteobacteria > Pseudomonadales > Pseudomonadaceae > Pseudomonas > Pseudomonas sp. Pseusp11. Next base: position 35,395 of record NZ_JBGLZF010000003.1, on the reverse strand, counting down.
CAGCACTGCCGGCAACGTCAAACGCATGCACATGGAACTGGGTGGCAAGGCGCCGGTGATCATCTTCGACGATGCCGACATCGACGCCGCCGTGGAAGGCATTCGCACCTTCGGTTTCTACAACGCCGGCCAGGACTGCACCGCCGCCTGCCGCATCTACGCCCAGGCTGGCATCTACGACACCTTCGTCGAGAAGCTCGGCGCCGCGGTCAGCAGCCTCAAGTACGGCGTGCAGGATGATCCATCGACGGAGCTGGGCCCATTGATCAGCGCGCAACATCGCGACCGCGTGACCGAGCTTGTCGAGCGAGCCATGGCGCAACCGCACATTCGCTTGATCACCGGCGGCAAGCCAGTGGAAGGCAATGGCTTCTTCTTTGAGCCAACGGTGTTGGCCGACGTGCAACAGGACGACGAGATCGTGCGCCGCGAAGTGTTCGGGCCGGTGGTATCAGTGACCAAATTCACCGATGAAGCGCAGGCGCTGGCCTGGGCCAACGATTCGGACTACGGCCTGGCGTCGTCAGTCTGGACCTCGGATGTCGGCCGCGCCCATCGCCTGTCTGCACGCCTGCAGTACGGCTGCACCTGGGTGAACACCCACTTCATGCTGGTCAGCGAAATGCCGCACGGTGGTCAGAAACTGTCCGGTTATGGCAAGGACATGTCCATGTATGGGTTGGAGGATTACACGGTTGTAAGGCATGTGATGTTCAAGCATTAAAAGCAAAAAGATCGCTGCCTGCGGCAGTTCTCCTGTAAGCGCTGTCGCAGGCCGCGATCTTTTGCTCAACGGACAAAGCCTTTACACCTCAAAACCGCGAAACACTCCTCATCGCATCCACCAGATAGCGCATCGCAATCCGGTCGCTCTCCGACAACTCGCGATAGCGCTCCACCAACTTCAACTCCTCCGAACTGAGACGACGCCTTCGCCGCCCGGTGGCCAGGCAGGGAAAGAGTCCTAACATTTCAGTGATGCCTTGTACTTTCGACATGGACGATGTCCTTCTATACGTCAGAGAAAACTGCAAAACCGCATCGCCCTATCACTTTCAGCGGCCGTCTTGTGTGCACTGAACCCACCGGCCTGAAGGGCCGAAACCGGTCATGCCCATAGAATAGAAATTAAATCGGCGCTGAAAAGCGGTTTTTAGAGTAATTAGTCGAAAAAAGCAGATATGCCCTATAAATCAGAAAGTGCTGTGAGAAACGTTACCTGACATGTCTTGTTTCATTGCCGCGCTGTCGCGGTGTTATCAATCATTTTTGCTCTACAACTGAACGGTTTAAGCTTATTGGCATCTGCTCTAAAGTCCGTTGCGTTTGGCCGAAGGCATGTCCGAACCGTTATTTCTGATCCAGCACGTGCCAGGAACGGCGCGGGATTGTTCACGACAGGTTGTACTTATGCACCGCAGGAATTTGCTCAAAGCCTCCATGGCCATCGCGGCTTATACCGGTCTCTCGGCCACCGGCCTGCTGGCCGCAAACGCCTGGGCCGGCAGTGGCACTGCCGATGGCGACGCCCAGGCGTTCGACTTCGAAGCGCTGAAGAGCCAGGCCAAACAGCTCGCCGGCAAGCCGTATCAGGACACCAAACAGGTGCTGCCGCCGACGCTGGCGACCATGACGCCGCAGAACTTCAACGCAATCCGCTACGACGGCAATCACTCGCTGTGGAAGGATCTGAAAGGTCAGCTGGACGTGCAGTTTTTCCACGTCGGCATGGGTTTCAAGCAGCCGGTGCGCATGTACAGCGTCGATCCCAAGACTCGACTGGCGCGCGAGGTGCATTTCCGCCCGTCGCTGTTCAACTACGAAAAAACCACCGTAGACACCCAACAGCTCAAGGGCGACCTGGGGTTTTCCGGGTTCAAGCTGTTCAAGGCCCCGGAGCTGGATCAGCACGACGTCTTGTCGTTCCTCGGCGCCAGCTATTTCCGTGCGGTTGACGCCACCGGCCAGTACGGTTTGTCGGCCCGCGGCCTGGCGATCGACACCTACGCCAAGAAGCGTGAAGAATTCCCGGACTTCACCAAGTTCTGGTTCGAGACACCGGACAAGGACAGCACCCGTTTCGTGGTGTACGCCCTGCTCGATTCGCCGAGCGCCACCGGGGCCTACCGTTTTGACATCGATTGCCAGGCCGAGCGCGTGGTGATGGAAGTCGACGCCCACGTCAATGCCCGCACCGCCATCGAGCAACTGGGCATCGCACCGATGACCAGCATGTTCAGCTGCGGCACTCACGAGCGCCGTATGTGCGACACCATCCACCCGCAAATCCACGACTCCGACCGCCTGGCGATGTGGCGCGGCAACGGCGAGTGGATCTGCCGTCCGCTGAACAACCCGGCCACCCTGCAATTCAACGCCTTCGCCGACACCGACCCGAAAGGCTTTGGCCTGGTGCAGACCGACCATGAATTCGACAGTTATCAGGACACCGTCGACTGGTACAGCAAGCGGCCGAGCCTGTGGGTAGAACCTACGACCGCGTGGGGCGAAGGCTCTATTGATTTGCTGGAAATTCCTACGACCGGCGAAACCCTGGACAACATCGTCGCGTTCTGGACGCCGAAGAAACCGGTGGCCGCCGGTGATTCCCTGAACTACGGCTACAAGCTCTACTGGAGCGCCCTGCCACCGACGGGTACGCCGCTGGCACGGGTCAACGCGACCCGTTCGGGCATGGGCGGCTTTGTCGAAGGCTGGGCACCGGGTGAGCATTATCCTGAAGTCTGGGCACGCCGCTTTGCCGTGGACTTCACCGGCGGCGGGCTGGACCGCTTGCCCGAAGGCGCGGGGATCGAACCGGTGGTGACCTGCTCGAACGGTCAGGTGAAGGATTTCAACGTGCTGGTGCTCGATGACATCAAGGGCTACCGAATCACCTTTGACTGGTACCCGACCAATGACAGCGTGGCGCCGGTAGAACTGCGGTTGTTCATTCGCACCAATGACCGCACGTTGAGTGAAACCTGGCTGTACCAGTATTTCCCGCCGGCGCCGGATAAGCGCAAGTACACCTGATATAGCGATCTTTTGACGTTAAAAAGCCCCGGTCAACCCGACCGGGGCTTTTTGGTTTTACAGCGGCTTTCAGTCACGCAAATCCGATTCATGAATCGGCTGGTCACGATGGGTGGCCCGTTGGTATTGCGCCGGCCAGACAGCCTTGTGCCCACCCAGATCGTCATCGGCATGCAGCGGCCAATACGGATCACGCAACAACTCCCGGGCGAGGAAGATAATGTCGGCCTGACAGGTACGCAGAATATGCTCGGCCTGGGCTGGCTCGGTAATCATGCCTACCGTGCCGGTGGCAATGCCCGACTCTTTACGTACCCGCTCAGCAAATCGGGTCTGATAACCGGGCCCTGTAGGAATTTCGGCATTTACCGCCGTACCGCCCGACGAAACGTCGATCAGGTCCACACCCAGATCTTTCAAGCGTCGCGCCAGCTCCACGGTTTCGTCGGGGTTCCAACCGTCTTCCACCCAGTCGGTGGCCGATACCCGCACAAACACCGGTAACTCTTCAGGCCACACGGCCCGCACCGCTTCGGTGACTTGCAGCACCAGCCGAATACGATTCTCGAATGAGCCACCGTACTGATCGCGCCGTTGATTGCTCAACGGCGAAAGAAACTGATGCAGCAGATACCCATGGGCGGCGTGCACTTCGACCACTTTGAAACCGGCGGTCAGCGCCCGTTTGGCCGAATCGACGAAAGCCTGGACGACCTCGGCGATCTCACTTTCATTAAGCTGCTTGGGTGGTGTGTGCTGGGGGTCGAAAGCGATCGGCGAAGGGCCGACCGGGATCCAGCCGCCGTCTTCCGGCTTGACGCTGCCATGCTTGCCCAGCCACGGCCGATGCGTGCTGGCCTTGCGCCCGGCATGGGCCAACTGGATGCCGGCAACGGCGCCCTGAGCGGCAATGAAGCGCGTAATACGTTGCAAGGGTTCGATCTGTTGATCATTCCAGAGGCCAAGGTCCTGGGCGGTGATACGCCCGTCGGCGGTGACCGCCGTGGCTTCGGTGAATACCAGACCGGCGCCGCCGATCGCGCGGCTGCCGAGATGGACCAGATGCCAGTCATTGGCCAGCCCATCGACGCTGGAGTACTGGCACATCGGTGACACCGCAATGCGGTTAAGCAGGGTCAATTGACGAAGGGTATAGGGTTCAAGCAGCAGACTCATGGGGCACCTCTCAAATCAGTGGGCAGGCTCCAGGGTTCTGTTTGAATAGTCGACGAGTGACAGGAAAAAGGTGCAGCACCCGCCCCCGCGGGCAAAAAATTCGACAAGACGTCACAAGGATAATCAAGCAGTGCTTAGAGCCTAGTCGACATCGCGGGATCAGGGAGGGTTCAAGAAATGAAACACCGCCAATTTGAGGTCTGGGCGATACCTGTGGCGAGGGAGCTTGCTCCCGCTCGGCTGCGCAGCAGTCGTCAACCAACCGACGCGGTACCACAGGAAAGAAGCGTTTAAAGGTTTAGGGCCGCTTCGCAGCCCAGCGGGAGCAAGCTCCCTCGCCACAAAAGCATCGTGCCGTTATCGCGGTTCGATGTGGGCAATCATCAACTGTACAGTCTCGTTCCCACGAAACTCGTTGAGGTCGAGTTTGTAGGCCAATTCGACCCACTTGATGGTCGGATTCGGCCAGATGTCCCGGTCGATCCCGAAGGCGATGCCATCCAGCTTCACCGAGCCGCATTCACTCTTCAGCACCACTTTGAGGTGCCGCTCGCCAACCACACGCTGCTCGACCAACTGGAACACCCCGTGAAACAGCGGCTCCGGGAAGTGTTGCCCCCAAGGCCCGGCGTGGCGCAGGGCGCGAGCCAGTTCCAGGTGAAACTCCTCGACCGCCAGGGTGCCGTCCGACAGCAGTCGCCCGGTCAGGTCTTCTTCGCGCATTTGCCTGCGCACTTCGGCGTCGAAGGCTTCGGCGAACAACGGAAAATTCGCTTCCGGCAAGGTCAGGCCGGCCGCCATGGCATGGCCACCGTATTTGCTGATCAGGTTTGGATGCTGCGCCGCGACCACGCTCAAGGCATCACGAATGTGAAAGCCCTGAACCGAACGCCCCGAGCCTTTGAGCAGGCCGTCGCCAGCATCGGCAAAGGCAATGGTCGGACGGAAATAGCGCTCTTTCATACGCGACGCGAGGATACCGATGACGCCCTGGTGCCACTCGGGATCGAACAGGCACAGGCCGAACGGCATCGATTCCACCGGCAGATCCTTGAGCTGGGCCAGCGCCTCGCGCTGCATGCCCTGCTCGATGGATTTACGGTCCTGGTTCATGCCATCCAGCTGAGCAGCCATTTCACGGGCGGCGCCAGTGTCTTCGGTGAGCAGGCACTCGATGCCCAGGCTCATGTCATCCAGCCGCCCTGCCGCGTTCAGACGCGGGCCGAGGATAAAGCCCAGGTCAGTGGAGGTGATGCGCGAATGATCACGCTTGGCCACTTCAAGGATCGCCTTGATCCCCGGCCGCGCGCGCCCGGCGCGAATTCGCTCCAGGCCCTGATGCACCAGAATCCGGTTGTTGGCATCCAGCGGCACCACGTCGGCGACGCTGCCCAGCGCCACCAGGTCGAGCAATTCGCCAATGTTCGGCTGCGGATTGCTCTCGTACCAGCCCAGGCTGCGCAGGCGCGCGCGCAGGGCCATCAGTACATAGAAAATCACCCCGACACCGGCCAGGGCTTTGCTCGGGAATTCGCAACCCGGCTGGTTCGGATTGACGATGGCATCGGCCAACGGCAGCTCGTCGCCGGGCAAGTGGTGATCGGTGACCAGCACCTTGAGCCCGGCCTTTTTCGCCGCTGCCACCCCTTCGACGCTGGAAATGCCGTTGTCCACGGTGATCAGTAACTGCGGCTCGCGGGTCAGCGCCACTTCGACGATTTCCGGGGTCAGGCCGTAGCCGTACTCGAAGCGGTTCGGCACCAGATAGTCGACATGCGCCGCGCCCAGCAGGCGTAACCCCAACATGCCCACGGTACTGGCCGTCGCGCCATCGGCATCGAAGTCGCCAACGATCAGAATCCGCTGACGCTGCTCCAGCGCCGTTACCAGCAAATCCACCGCCGCCTCGATGCCCTTGAGCTGCTGGAACGGAATCAGCCGCGCCAGACTCTTGTCCAGTTCAGCCTCGGACTGCACGCCCCGCGCCGCGTAAAGGCGGGTCAACAGCGGTGGAATATCACCGAGGAATGGCAGGGTGTCGGGCAACAGGCGAGGTTCGATGCGCATGGGGTGACAGGTGCTTCTCTTGAATACGTAGGATAAAACCGGGTGACGCTGCCAAGCGGCGAATAATCAGCCGCGTTCGCCGGCCAGCCATTGCAACTGGACTTCGTGCTGACCACGGTCGTCGGTGACGAAAATCGTTCCTTCGCTGATCATCACGTCCCACTTGATAACGCGCGGCATGTCCTTGGCCAGGGTTTCCAGCACTTCCTGGGGCACGGCGGCGATGTTGACGTTTTTCAGGGTCTTGATCGCCGGAATCACTTTGCCTTCCCAGACACGCAGGCTGCCGTAGGCCAGCAGGCTGGTGCGTTCGGTGCGGCGCGAACACCAGGTCAGGCGGTCGGCGTCTGGCTGGCCGACTTCGATCCAGTGCAGGACACGGTCGTCCAGGCTCTTTTCCCACAGCGCCGGTTCATCCACGTCTGACAGACCGCGGCCAAAAGACAGCTGCTCGTTGTACCAGAAGGCGTAGGCCAGCAGCCGCACGGTCATGCGCTCTTCGGTTTCCGAAGGGTGACGGGCGATGGTCTGCTTCACGTTCTCGTAGACGCTGCGGTCGAGGTCGGTGAGGTTCAGTTCAAACTTGTAGGTCGTGGACGGCTGGGCCATGAACGGGCTTCTTGATACGGGGAAAGGCGGCAAGTCTAACCGATGCAAGAGGGCAATCAACGAATTGAAGGCGAATCAACTTTGGGCGATGGATGTCGGCCTATGATAAAACTCTGTATTCGCTCAGCCTTTGTCCTACAGGATTTCGCATGCCGTTCTCCAATAAACCGCTCTCGGGTCTGAAAGTCATCGAATTGGGTACGTTGATTGCCGGGCCGTTTGCCTCGCGTATTTGCGGCGAATTCGGCGCCGAAGTGATCAAGATCGAGTCACCGGACGGCGGTGATCCGCTGCGCAAATGGCGCAAGTTGTACGAAGGCACCTCGCTGTGGTGGTTCGTTCAGGCGCGCAACAAGAAATCCCTGACCCTGAACCTGAAACACCCCGATGGCCTGGCGATCCTGAAACAGCTGCTCAGTGAAGCGGATATCCTGATCGAGAATTTTCGCCCCGGTGTGCTGGAAAAGCTCGGCCTGGGCTGGGAAGTCTTGCACGCACTGAACCCGAAGCTGGTGATGGTGCGGCTTTCCGGCTTCGGCCAGACCGGCCCCATGAAAGATCAGCCGGGCTTCGGTGCGGTCGGTGAGTCCATGGGCGGCCTGCGCTACATCACCGGGTTCGAGGACCGGCCGCCAGTGCGCACCGGGATTTCCATCGGCGATTCGATTGCCGCGCTCTGGGGCGTGATCGGCGCACTGATGGCCTTGCGTCATCGCGAGGTCAACGGTGGCTTGGGCCAAGTGGTGGACGTGGCGCTGTACGAAGCGATCTTCGCCATGATGGAAAGCATGGTCCCGGAGTTCGACGTGTTCGGCTTCATCCGCGAACGCACCGGCAACATCATGCCGGGCATCACGCCCTCCTCCATCCACACCAGCGCCGACGGCAAACACGTGCAGATCGGCGCCAACGGCGATGCGATCTTCAAGCGTTTCATGCTGATCATCGGCCGCGAGGATCTGGCCAACGACCCAGTGCTGGCCAGCAACGACGGGCGTGACAGCCGTCGCGACGAGATTTACGGGGTGATCGACCGCTGGGTCAACTCACTGTCGCTGGACGCAGTGATCGAGCAATTGAACCAGGCTGACGTTCCCGCCAGCCGGATCTTCAGCGCCGAAGACATGTTCAGCGATCCGCAGTACCTGGCCCGGGAAATGTTCCTGCAAGCCAAGCTGCCCGACGGCAAGGACTTCAAGATGCCCGGCATTGTGCCAAAACTCTCTGAGACACCCGGCACCTCGGAATGGGTCGGGCCGCAGTTGGGTGAACACAATGCCCAGGTCCTTCACGACCTGGGCTACGACCCGGCACAGATCGCACGACTGCGTGAAGACGGGGCCATCTAAGCTGAATCGTCTGTTTTCATCCGTCCTCGATTACGCCGGCATCGGGCGCCTGCTGGCGGCGCTCGGGCTGTTGTCGGGCCTGATATCCCCGGCCCTGGCGCAACCTAAGGAGCATTTGTTTTGGCTGTTGCGCGACCTGCCGCCACTGACAATCTTCGAAGGTCCGAAAAAAGGCCAGGGCGTCATCGACCAATTGATGCCCCTGCTGATCGCCGGCATGCCGCAATACGAACACACCCTGATGCGGGTCAATCGCGCCCGCGGCATGCAGATGCTTCACGATGAATCCTTTACCTGCGACCCCTCGCTGGTCTGGAGCAAGGAGCGCGAACAATGGATCGCGTATTCCATTCCGGCCTTCCGGGTGGTCAGCAACGGGCTGGTGATCCGACGTGAAGATCGGCCGGTGCTGGAGCCGTTTCTTTCCAACGGTGAAGTCGACCTGGCGGCACTGTTGGCCAGCGGCCGACAGAAAGTCGGGGTGATTGCCGAGCGCCGTTACGGTGAGTTCCTCGACACGCTGCTGCAACAGGCGCCGGCCGGCGCGCTGACGCCCCACTATGGCAATGACGCCCTCGGCAGCCTGTTGCAGATGCAGCGCCTGGGGCGTTTGCAGGTGGTATTGGGTTACTGGCCAGAAATCCGCTATCAGGCCCATCGGGAAAACCTGGCCGATGAGCAACTGGAGTTCTACCCGGTCAAAGGCACGGGCAACTACATGCCCGTGTACATCGGTTGCTCGAATACGCCCCAGGGTCGACAGGCGATCAGTGAAATCAACCGACTACTGCGCGCCCTGCCCCGCGATCACATGGACCCGCTGTATGCCGACTGGCTCGATCCAAAAAGACGCAAGGATTACCTGGAAGAAACCAGGGCCTTTTTCGAGCATCAGGCCACGCAATGACAAATCGCGGGCAAAAAGAAACCCCGAGAAGTGGGGAGACAACTCGGGGTTAAACGTGGCCTGTATTACAGACCAGTAGCAGCAAGCTACAAGCACCGGAGCACAATGCTTGATCCTGCCGTTACATGGTCTGACTGACCTTGGTGCAGGAAGGTTCCCACAAAAAACACTTCAATTTCGGCTGGCCAGGCGCTTGTCCTGAGCCGCATTGCGCAATGCCGCGATGACACAGGGCTCCAGGCGTCCTTCAGCGATCAGCACGTCGCGGTGCAAGCCGTCGACGACATCCGTCAGCAGACGTTTATCGGTTAACTGGGCCTGATTGAACAGCCGTTCGACCACGATAGCGCCGGTCGCACTCTTGAGCGTCACCAGGCATTCGCCATGGGCACCCGATGGGGTCAACGTGACTTGGTACGGGCTCAGAGCCTCGCCGAGCAATAGACTGATACTTTCCATCTCGATCACCACTCAATAGTCCGCAAACAAAGTGCCTGGGGCGTATCCACAGTAAATGACCCCAGGCCCGAGAAGAAAGTTCTGGATTCCAACGGCAGGCGCACCGGCGCCTCTGGTGGATAAAGCATGCCCGGAAAAGATGACAGTAAAAAAACAGCCGCTTCAGGCATCGCGCTTCACGCCTGCCTTGTCCGCTTGGCCAGATCGGTCCATCCACCCAGCAGTCCTCGCAATTGACCGTCCGCGCTGTAAAACGGCACCGTCCACTGATAGATGTCCCTGACGCCGTCCTTGAACATCAACTGACGTTCGCTGAAGCGGGTCTTGCGCGTGCCGAGCTGGGCCATGAACTCGGCGTGCAGTTGCTCGGCGGTTTCTTTGGGCAAGACATCGAGTTCGATCAGTCGGCGCCCCTGAATATGGTCGAAACGGGTCGACAAACTCTCCTCATAACTTTTGTTGCACATGATCAAACGCCCTTCCAGATCACGCACGAACATTGGATCGGGCATGGCGTCTATCAAGGCGTGCTGGAAGGCGAGCTGGTCATTGAGGTCTTTTTCGGCGTCCCGACGTTGCTGGATCAACATCGTGAGTCGTCGGTTCCACAACAGGGATAGCAGCACAAAAACACTGGCGAAAAAAATGCCCCAACAGCCCCATTCGGTTATTCGCTGCCAGGTCGAAGGCGTCTGTACAGGAACAATGCCATCGAGCCACTTCAAGCGAATGGCGCGTAACTCGGCAGGCGGAAACGCTTCGAGCGCCTTGTTGAGGATGCTCAACAATTGCGTCTGTCCTTTGCGTACCGCCAGATGATCGGCCTCCCATTTACCCTCTACCGTAGAGCCCACCTTGAGCTGCCCGGACGGATAGAGCTGCGCCCCGGTTTCGTTTTCGATGGTGGCGTAGGCTTCGCCGCTTTCGACCAGCGCCCTGGCCTCGGCGTAGGTTTTGACCGAACGCAGCTCGATGGCCGGGTAGTCGCGACGAATGGTGGCCTCCAGCGCATGCCGGGCTGGCAGCACCAGTACTCTTTTCGACAGCTGCTGCATGGATTGCACCGCTGGCGCCCCCACTCGCCCGACGAACACCCAGCCTGCACCACCGAACGCATGACTGAAATCCAGAAACTCCTTGCGCTCCTCGCTCATTGCCAATGTGGTGCTCATATCTGCTGTGCCGTTTTCCAGACGCTCCAGCAATTGGTCGGTGGAAAACGTCTCTTTATGGAGAAACCTCAGCCCTGTCATGGCGCTGATGCGGTTGAGCACATCGTTGTTCAAACCGTTCCACTGTCCATGCTCATCCTTGAACAGGTACAACGGGTACTGCGCCGAGGCGACGATGACCGTCGGATGTTCCGCAATCCATTGCAGCTCCTGAGCGTCTAGCCCGATAGCGGCCACGCCGACCGCCCCCCGGGGCTCATAAGCCGCCAATTGCGCCGCCAGCCCCCATTGAGCAACGCTCATGGCGCCGACCAACAATATCCAGCACGCGGCTGGTTTAAACCCTCTAAAAAACAGCATTGCCACTTCCTTGGTGATCGTCTCGCCCGCCCTTCATGGGCGGCTCTTCATTTACGAAACCCGACAAGTGTGGCATGCAGAAATGAGAAAGCCCGTCAGGAGACGGGCTTCAAAATGTGACAGCTTTTACCGGTTACAGTGGCTTGCCGCGGTTGCCATGCTGGCTGACAAAGGCCTGCACAGCTTTCAGATCATTCGGCAACACGGTGCAACGCTCATCTCGCTCAAACAAATCAGAAAGATGTGCAGGTAGTTCGAGCGCTTTTCCTACACCAGCTTTTTCCACCGCGTCCGGGAATTTGACCGGATGAGCCGTGCCCAGGATCACCATCGGGATATCCAGGCTGCGACGGCATTCGCGCGCGGCCTTCACGCCGATGGCGGTGTGCGGGTCCAGCAGCTCGCCGGTCTGCTCGAAGACTTCGGCAATGGTTTCGCAGGTTTGGGCGTCGTCCACGGCCAGCGAATCGAACAGTTTGCGTGCTTCGGTCCAGCGCTCCTGTTCGACGCTGAAACCACCACCCTGCTTGAAGGTGTCCATCAAACCGGCAATCGCCGCGCCGTTGCGACCGTGCAGGTCGAACAGCAGGCGTTCGAAGTTCGACGAGACCATGATGTCCATGGACGGCGACAGCGTGGCGTGCAGGGTTTCCTTGACGTACTGATTGCCGCTCATGAAGCGGTGCAGGATGTCGTTGCGGTTGGTGGCGACGATCAACTGATTGATCGGCAGACCCATGTTGCGCGCCAGGTAACCGGCGAAGATATCGCCGAAGTTGCCGGTCGGCACCGAGAACGACACCGAACGCGCCGGGCCGCCCAACTGCAGGGCTGCGTGGAAGTAGTAAACGATCTGGGCCATGATCCGCGCCCAGTTGATCGAGTTCACCGCTACCAGGCGTGTGCCCTTGAGGAAGCTCTGGTCGGCGAAGCTCGCCTTGACCATTTCCTGGCAGTCATCGAAGTTGCCTTCGATGGCGATGTTATGGATGTTCTCGCCGAAGATAGTGGTCATCTGGCGACGCTGCACTTCGGACACACGGTTGTGCGGGTGCAGGATGAAGATGTCGACGTTTTCGCAGTGCTTGCAGCCTTCGATGGCCGCCGAACCGGTGTCGCCAGAGGTAGCACCGACGATCACCACGCGCTCACCGCGTTTTTCCAGCACGTAGTCGAGCAGGCGACCGAGCAGTTGCAGAGCGAAGTCCTTGAACGCCAGGGTCGGGCCGTGGAACAACTCCAACACCCATTCGTTACCGTTCAGTTGACGCAACGGTGCCACGGCGTTGTGGGAAAATACGCCGTATGTTTCTTCAAGAATTTTTTTGAAGTCGGCATCCGGAATGCTGCCGGTGACGAACGGGCGCATCACCCGGAAGGCCAGCTCGTGATACGGCAGGCCGGCCCAGGAAGCGATTTCTTCCTGAGTGAAACGTGGCAGGTTTTCCGGGACGTACAGACCGCCGTCGGTGGCTAGACCGGCCAGCAGGACGTCTTCGAAATTCAGGGCCGGTGCCTGGCCGCGGGTACTGATATAACGCATGACTGGCTCCAATAGACAGTGTTCGCAAACCCGGGCCCGCACGCGGGCCCGGTGAACGATAACGGCTTAGTTCAGGTGCTCGACGCGGATCCGTACAACCGGACCGACCACGCCCGCCAGGGCTTCCAGGGCAGCGATCGCATCGTTGATGTGCTGTTCCAGCACGCGATGGGTCAGCAGGATCATCGGCACCAGGCCGTCGTGTTCCTCGACTTCCTTCTGCATGATCGATTCGATGTTGATGCCGCGCTCCGACAGGATGCTCGCCACCTGGGCTAACACGCCTGGATGGTCCTTGGCCTGAATGCGCAGGTAGTAAGCGCTTTCGCAGGCTTCGATCGGCAGGATCGGGTGGGCCGACAGCGAATCCGGCTGGAAGGCCAGGTGCGGTACACGGTTTTCCGGGTCGGAGGTCATGGCGCGAACCACGTCCACCAGGTCGGCAATTACCGACGAAGCGGTCGGTTCCATGCCGGCGCCAGCGCCGTAGAACAGGGTCGAACCGGCAGCGTCACCGTTGACCATCACCGCGTTCATCACGCCGTTGACGTTGGCGATCAGGCGATCGGCCGGGATCAGCGTCGGGTGCACGCGCAACTCGATACCAGCCGCGGTGCTGCGCGCCACGCCCAGGTGCTTGATGCGATAGCCCAGCGCTTCGGCGTAGTTCACGTCAGCGGTGGTCAGCTTGGTGATGCCTTCGGTGTAGGCCTTGTCGAATTGCAGCGGAATGCCGAATGCGATGGACGCCAGGATCGTCAGCTTGTGGGCTGCGTCGATGCCTTCGACGTCGAACGTCGGGTCGGCTTCGGCATAACCCAGGGCTTGCGCTTCGGCCAGCACGTCTTCGAAAGTCCGGCCTTTTTCACGCATTTCGGTAAGGATGAAGTTACCGGTGCCGTTGATGATGCCGGCGACCCAGTTGATACGGTTGGCGGACAGGCCTTCACGGATCGCCTTGATCACCGGAATGCCGCCGGCCACGGCCGCTTCGAACGCAACGATCACGCCCTTCTCGCGAGCCTTGGCGAAAATTTCATTACCGTGAACGGCAATCAGTGCCTTGTTCGCGGTGACCACATGCTTGCCATTCTCGATGGCCTTGAGTACCAGCTCGCGGGCAACGGTATAGCCGCCCATCAGCTCTATGACGATGTCGATCTCAGGGTTCGTGGCCACTTCGAAGACATCGTTGGTAATCGCAATACCGGTCGTCTGGAACTGAGGCTTTGGCGTGCGCATGGCAATTTGAGCCACTTCGATTCCACGCCCGGCACGACGAGCAATTTCCTCGGCGTTGCGCTGAAGTACGTTGAAGGTACCGCCACCGACGGTCCCTAACCCACAGATGCCTACTTTGACCGGTTTCACTGTGAACTCCCCATAAAACGGCCGACTCAAGGCCGGCCGTGAAAACAGCCGCAGGTTCGCGGCTCTCTATTGATGGCCCGGCAAATGCTGCCGCCGGACCACGCTCGTCAAAGGCTGGCCGTGACGATGCGAATTTACTTCGCGCCCAGTGCCAGTTTGGCGACTTGTGGCGCAGGCTGGTAGCCCGGAATGACCTGACCGTCAGCCAAAACGATGGCCGGTGTACCGTTCACGCCAATCGACTGACCGAGGGCAAACTGCTTGGACACCGGGTTATCGCACTTGGCGGCCTTGATTTCCTTGCCATCGACCATTTTGTCCATGGCGGCTTTCTTGTCTTTCGAGCACCACACGGCTTGCAGTTGCTCGTCACCCGGCGAGCCCAGGCCCTGGCGCGGGAACGCAACATAACGCACTTCGATGCCGCGCTTGTTCAGCTCAGGCACTTCGGCGTGCAGCTTGTGGCAATACGGGCAAGTGGTGTCGGTGAACACGGTGATGTGCGACTTGGTTTCGCCGATGGCCGGGTAGACCACGGTTTCAGCCACTGGAATGCCGTTGATCAGTTTGGCAATGCCCAGGCGTTCGGTCTTCTCGGTCAGGTTGACCGGTTTACCGTCCTTGAGCTGGAACAGGTAGCCCTGAACGACGTATTGGCCGTCGGCGCTGGCGTAAAGCACGCGGCTGCCCTTGAGCTTGACTTCGTACAGACCTGGCAGCGGGCTGGCGGTGATGGTTTCGACCGGCACGTCGAGCTGGAGGTTTTCCAGGCTTTTACGAATGGCTTTGTCGGCCGCGTCATCGGCGACGGCAAAGGTGCTGACCAACGCAATGGCTGCAGCGGCGAAAATCTGGGTCAGACGCATGAGAACTCCTGAAGGCGGACAAATGGGACGATCAGAACGCCCGTGCCGAAACACCGGGTCATAACCGCCCATCGTGCAAACCGGCAAAGCCTACCACATAAGGCCCCTGTGGCCGAATGCGGCTGACGCGAGACACCCCGCGATGCATGACTGGCCATAATTCCGTGGCGAGGGAGCTTGCTCCCGCTCGGCTGCGTAGCAGTCGCAAATAGGCTGGTTGGGCATTTCCTGAATAAATGCAGCCTGGTTTTGGGGTTGCTGCGCAACCCAGCGGGAGCAAGCTCCCTCGCCACAGGGTTTGCGCTAGCCTCTGGGGTGATGCTTGGCATGCAGGTCCTGCAAGCGCGCGCGGGCGACGTGAGTATAGATCTGGGTGGTGGAGAGATCGCTGTGGCCGAGCAACATTTGCACCACCCGAAGGTCGGCGCCGTGGTTGAGCAGGTGCGTGGCGAAGGCATGACGCAAGGTATGCGGCGACAGCGATTTGCCGATCCCGGCGACCTTGGCCTGGTGCTTGATGCGATGCCAGAAGGTCTGGCGGGTCATTTGCTCACCGCGCAGGCTGGGGAACAGCACATCGCTGGGACGCCCGCCCAGCAGCTCGCCACGGGCATCGCGCATGTAGCGCTCGACCCAGACAATCGCCTCCTCGCCCATCGGCACCAGCCGTTCCTTGCTGCCCTTGCCCATCACCCGCAGCACACCTTGGCGCAGGTTGACCTGCTCCAGCGTCAGGCTGATCAGCTCCGTCACCCGCAAGCCACACGCGTAAAGCACCTCAAGCATGGCGCGATCACGCTGACCGATGGCCTCGCTCAGGTCCGGCGCGGCCAGCAAGGCTTCCACATCGGCTTCCGACAAGGATTTGGGCAATGGCCTACCCAGCTGCGGCATATCCACGCGCAGGGTCGGATCCACGGCAATCAGCTTTTCCCGCAACAAATAGCGATAGAAACCACGCACGCCGGAGAGAAATCGCGCCGTAGAACGGGGTTTGTAGTTTTGCTCCAGGCGCCAGGCCAGGTGATCGAGGATCAACTCGCGCCCGGCGTTGATCAGCTCCAGGCCCTTCTCCTGCAACCAGCCGTTAAACAAGGCCAGGTCGCTGCGATAGGCATCGCGGGTGTTATCGGAAAGGCCTTTCTCCAGCCACAGGGCGTCGAGGAACTGGTCTATCAGGGGATGATCGATGGCAGGCATGGGGGCTCAGGACTGGCGGGCAAAAGGCCGCAAAAATGAAGAGTCTTGCATAACACGTTGAAGGTGACACATGAAATTCGGGCACAAAAAAAGCATCCCTTGCGGGATGCTTCTTTTTGTGTGGGACGATCAGCTCACTATTTGGCCGGTTCGTTCTGCCCCAGGATCAGCCTGCCTTCCTTGTCGACCGGAATCTGGTTGCCTGGATCGCGATCCATTCGCACCTTGCCTTCCTTGCCGTCCAGCGAATAACGAACGTCGTAGCCTACGACCTTGTCGCTGATGTCATTGACCGTGTTACAGCGAGTCTGAGTCGTGGTGTAGGTGTCACGCTCCTGCATGCCTTCCTGCACCTTGTTCCCCGCATAACCGCCGCCGACCGCACCGGCCACTGTGGCGATTTTCTTGCCTGTACCGCCGCCGATCTGGTTGCCCAACAGGCCGCCAGCCAAGGCGCCGACCACCGTACCGGCGATCTGGTGTTGGTCTTTCACCGGCGCTTGCCGGGTCACCGTAACGTCCTTGCACACTTCACGTGGAGTCTTGATTTGTGTCTTGACCGGTTCAACGGCCAGCACTTGTGCATACTCAGGGCCGCTTTTAACCAGTTTGTAGGTGGCAACAGCACCACCGGCAGTCACACCGACAGCACCCAATACCGCACCAACCAGCAACGACTTGTTCACATGAACCTCCTGGCTATAACAGACGGGACAAACCCGCGCTTCTCCCAGCCTTGGAGCATAAAAAAAGGCGCGAGTTCAACACTCGCGCCTTCTCGGCTTGCAGCAGGAAAAAGATAACCGTTATGGACGGTCGTCGACTTCCTTCTCGCTCGTTGCCACAGGAATCAGGTCTTCGCTGTTCAGGTTCAGCCAGATCAGCACCACGTTCGCGATGTAGATCGAGGAGTAAGTACCTGCCAGAACACCGATGAACAGGGCAATGGAGAAACCGAACAGGTTGTCGCCACCGAAGAACAACAGGGCCGCGATCGCCAGCAAGGTGGAGATCGACGTCGCCATGGTCCGCAGCAGGGTTTGCGTGGTCGAGATGTTGATGTTCTCGATCAGGCTGGCCTTGCGCAGGACGCGGAAGTTCTCACGAACCCGGTCGAATACCACGATGGTGTCGTTGAGCGAGTAACCGATGATCGCCAGCACCGCCGCCAGCACCGTCAGGTCGAAGGTGATCTGGAAGAACGACAGGATACCGATGGTCACGATCACGTCGTGGATCAAGGACACGATCGCACCGACCGCAAACTTCCACTGAAAGCGGAAAGCCAGGTAGATCAGGATGCCGCCCAGCGCCATCAGCATGCCGAGGCCGCCCTGGTCGCGCAGTTCTTCACCCACCTGCGGGCCGACGAACTCGACACGCTTGACCTGAGCCGGGTTGTCGCCGCCGACTTTCTGCAGCGCTTCAGCCACCTGATGACCCAGTTGCGGGTCTTCGCCAGGCATGCGCACCAGAAGATCGGTAGTCGCACCGAAGTTCTGCACGATGGCTTCGTGATAACCGGCTGTAGCCAGTTGCTCACGCACCTTGGTGACATCGGCCGGACGCTCGTAGGTCAGCTCGATGAGCGTACCGCCGGTGAAGTCCAGGCCCCAGTTCATGCCCTTATGAAAGACACTGAACATTGCCAGCGCGGTAAGGAACAATGTGACGCCGAACGCAAAGTTGCGAACGCCCATGAAGTTGATTGTACGTAACATGGCAGCCCCTTAAATCCACAACTTCTTGAAGTCACGACCGCCGAAGATCAGGTTGACCATCGCGCGGGTCACCATGATGGCCGTGAACATCGAGGTAAAGATCCCGAGGGACATGGTCACGGCGAAACCCTTGACCGGGCCGGTGCCCATGGCAAAGAGAATCCCGCCCACCAACAAGGTTGTCAGGTTGGCGTCGAGAATCGCGGTGAATGCCCGGCCGAAGCCTTCGTTGATTGCCCGTTGAATGGTCATGCCGGCCGCGATCTCTTCGCGTATCCGCGAGAAGATCAGTACGTTGGCGTCGACCGCCATACCCATGGTCAATACGATACCGGCGATACCCGGCAGGGTCAGCGTTGCACCCAGCAGCGACATCAAGGCCAGCAGCATCACCATGTTCACTGCCAGCGCGACAGTGGCGATGAGGCCGAAGAAGCGGTAGATGGCCATGATGAACAGCGAGACAAACAGCATGCCCCA
Source organism: Pseudomonas sp. Pseusp11 (assembly GCF_047304405.1). NCBI lineage: Bacteria > Pseudomonadati > Pseudomonadota > Gammaproteobacteria > Pseudomonadales > Pseudomonadaceae > Pseudomonas > Pseudomonas sp. Pseusp11. The sequence goes on along the minus strand of NZ_JBGLZF010000003.1, from coordinate 17,079 downwards.
CAACGATGCATCGATACCTTTGGTGATGTTGTCGGCACCCAGGCTTGGGCCAATGGTGCGCTCTTCTGCGAAGTACATCGGAGCCGCCAGACCACCGGCACGCAGCAACAGCGCCAGCTCGGACGATTCGCCCTGGCCGTTCAGGCCAGTGATGCGGAACTGGGCACCCAGCGGCGACTGGATGGTCGCCAGGCTGATGATCTTCTTCTCTTCCTTGAACGTCTGGACCGGCACGTCTTTCTCGACGCCGTTGACCACTTGCTTGACGTAAGTGGTGACCGGACGCTGTTCGATGAAGATCACCGCCATGCTGCGGCCGACGTTGCTGCGAGTCGCACGACTCATCAGCTCGCCACCGTGGCCATCCAGACGGATGTTCACTTCTGGCGTACCGTGCTCGCCGAAGCCCGCCTTGGCGTCAGTCACCTGGTCGCCGGTGATGATCAGGCCACGCTCGATCAGAGCCGGAGGACGCTTGCCTTCACGGAACTCAAATTCCTCGGAAGTGGCTTTCGAAGCGCCAGGCTCAGCGGCCAGACGGAACTCCAGGTTGGCCGTCTTGCCGAGGATACGCTTGGCTTCTGCGGTGTCTTGCACGCCCGGCAGCTCAACCACGATGCGGTTGGCGCCCTGGCGCTGAACGATAGGTTCGGCAACACCCAGCTCGTTGACGCGGTTACGTACCGTGGTCAAGTTCTGCTTGATGGAGTATTCACGGATTTCCGCCAGCTTGGCCGGGGTCATCGCCAGACGCAGTACCGGTTGGCCATTGAGGTCGGCCGGAACAATGTCGAAATCGTTGAAGTTCTTGCGGATCAGCGCACGGGCCTGTTCGCGGGAGTCTTCATCAGTGAAGCCCAGCTGAATGGCTCCGCCCAGTTGCGGCAGGCTGCGATAGCGCAGTTTCTCTTTACGCAACAGGCTCTTGACGTCGCCTTCGTAGACTTTCAGGCGTGCGTCGAGGGCTTTGTCCATGTCCACTTCCAGCAGGAAGTGCACACCACCGGACAAGTCCAGACCCAGCTTCATCGGGTGCGCGCCCAGGCTGCGCAGCCATTGCGGGGTGGTTTGCGCCAGGTTCAGTGCAACGACGTAGTCATCGCCCAATGCCTTGCGCACGACGTCTTTGGCTGGCAACTGGTCTTCAGCCTTGACCAGGCGAATCAGACCGCCCTTGCCGTTTGCCGCCAGCGTGGCCGCCTTGACGTTGATCCCGGATTCCTTGAGCGCGGTGCTCACACGGTCCAGATCAGCCTGATTGACTTGCAGCGCAGTGCTTGCACCGCTGACCTGAATGGCCGGGTCATCAGGATATAGATTGGGAGCGGAATAAATCAGACCGACCGCCAGCACCGCCAGGATCAGAATGTATTTCCACAGAGGGTATTTGTTCAGCATCACGCCGCCCGCTTATGACGCGGGGCGCCTTGCGCGCCCCGTCGATTGAGTAGAAGTTGAAACTTAGATCGCTTTGAGCGTGCCTTTTGGCAGCGTGGCGGCGATGGCGCCTTTCTGGAACTTCATTTCAACGGTGTCGGAAACTTCCAGAACCACGAAGTCGTCGGACACTTTGGTGATTTTGCCGGCGATACCACCGGTGGTCACAACTTCGTCACCTTTTTGCAGGCTGCTCAGCAGGTTCTTCTGCTCTTTGGCGCGCTTGGCCTGTGGACGCCAGATCATCAGGTAGAAGATGACCAGGAAACCGACCAGGAAAATCCACTCAAAGCCGCCGCCCATCGGGCCTGCCGCAGGTGCAGCAGCGTCAGCCATGGCATTAGAGATAAAAAAGCTCATTTAGCACTCCAGTTGCAAATGTTGAATCTTGGGGTCAGAAAACTCAGTCCAAAGGCGGAACGGGTAACCCGCGTTTGGCGTAGAAGGCATCGACAAAGGCGGCCAATGTACCCTGTTGAATAGCCTCGCGCAAACCAGCCATAAGCACCTGGTAATGGCGCAAATTGTGGATGGTATTCAACATGCTACCCAGCATTTCGCCGCACTTGTCCAGATGGTGCAGATAAGCACGGGAGAAGTTCTGGCAGGTGTAGCAATCGCAGGTCGGATCCAGCGGCGAATCATCATGGCGATGGAACGCGTTACGGATCTTCAGCACGCCTGTATCAATGAACAGATGCCCGTTGCGGGCATTACGGGTTGGCATCACGCAATCGAACATGTCCACACCGCGGCGCACACCCTCAACCAGATCTTCCGGTTTGCCAACGCCCATAAGGTAACGAGGTTTGTCAGCCGGCATCTGGCCCGGCAGGTAATCGAGCACCTTGATCATCTCGTGCTTGGGCTCGCCCACCGACAGACCGCCGATGGCCAGACCGTCGAAGCCGATCTTGTCGAGGCCTTCCAGGGAGCGCATGCGCAAATCCTGATGCATGCCGCCCTGGACGATGCCGAACAATGCGGCGGTGTTGTCGCCATGGGCATTCTTCGAACGCTGAGCCCAGCGCAACGACAGCTCCATCGATACGCGAGCGACGTCTTCGTCGGCCGGGTACGGAGTGCATTCGTCGAAGATCATCACAATATCAGAGCCCAGGTCACGCTGGACCTGCATCGACTCTTCCGGCCCCATGAACACTTTGGCGCCGTCGACCGGAGAGGCGAAGGTCACGCCCTCCTCCTTGATCTTGCGCATGGCGCCCAGGCTGAACACCTGGAAACCGCCGGAGTCGGTCAGAATCGGGCCTTTCCACTGCATGAAATCGTGCAGGTCGCCGTGCTTCTTGATCACTTCGGTGCCAGGACGCAACCACAAGTGGAAAGTGTTGCCCAGAATGATTTCCGCGCCGGTGGCGACGATATCCCGCGGCAGCATGCCCTTGACCGTGCCGTACGTGCCCACCGGCATGAAGGCCGGGGTCTCGACGGTACCGCGTGGGAAGGTCAGGCGACCACGACGCGCCTTGCCGTCAGTAGCAAGCAACTCAAACGACATACGACTTTGGCGACTCATTCTTTGTCCTCAGGGCCACGTGGTGCGGGATTACGGGTGATAAACATCGCATCACCGTAGCTGAAAAAGCGGTATTCGTTGTCGACGGCGGCTTTATAGGCGGCCATGGTCTCGGGATAACCGGCGAACGCCGAAACCAGCATCAACAGCGTGGATTCGGGCAAGTGGAAGTTGGTAACCAGGGCATCGACCACATGAAACGGCCGGCCCGGGTAGATAAAGATATCGGTGTCGCCACTGAACGGCTTGAGCACGCCATCGCGCGCAGCGCTTTCCAGGGAACGCACGCTGGTGGTCCCCACGGCCACCACACGACCGCCGCGAGCGCGGCAGGCCGCAACGGCATCGACCACATCCTGGCCGACTTCCAGCCATTCGCTGTGCATGTGGTGATCTTCGATCTTCTCCACGCGCACCGGCTGAAAAGTGCCAGCGCCGACGTGCAAGGTCACGAATGCGGTCTCGATGCCCTTGGCGGCAATCGCCTCCATCAGCGGCTGATCAAAATGCAGCCCCGCCGTCGGCGCCGCCACCGCGCCCAGGCGCTGGGCGTACACCGTCTGATAACGCTCGCGGTCCGAGCCTTCATCCGGGCGGTCTATATAAGGAGGCAACGGCATGTGCCCGACGCGGTCGAGCAGCGGCAACACCTCTTCGGCAAACCCCAGTTCGAACAACGCATCGTGACGCGCCAACATCTCGGCCTCGCCACCGCCGTCGATCAAAATCTTCGAGCCGGGCTTGGGCGATTTGCTGGAACGCACATGGGCCAGCACGCGATGACTGTCGAGCACCCGCTCCACCAGAATTTCCAGCTTGCCGCCGGAAGCTTTCTGGCCAAACAGCCGCGCCGGAATCACCCGGGTATTGTTGAACACCATCAAATCGCCTGGGCGCAAATGCTCAAGCAAATCAGTGAATTGACGGTGTGCCAGGGCGCCGCTGACCCCATCCAGGGTCAACAGGCGACTACCGCGACGCTCGGCCAAAGGATGGCGAGCAATCAGCGAATCAGGGAGCTCGAAGGTAAAGTCAGCAACGCGCATGATGGGGTTCGTCTAGCAGGGCCGGGAAGTCTAGCGGAAATATCAAAAATTCTCCATGTACCTGATTGACCAGCGGTATTCACCTCTCTATACTTCGCCGCCATTGAGCCCTGATGGCGGAATTGGTAGACGCGGCGGATTCAAAATCCGTTTTCGAAAGGAGTGGGAGTTCGAGTCTCCCTCGGGGCACCAAAATTAAGAAAGGTCTTGCTTTGCAAGGCCTTTTTTTTCGCCTGTAGAAAAGTCATTGCCCGCACCGCTGTTGTGTAGGAGCTGCCGAAGGCTGCGATCTTTTGATCTTGCTTCTCTTACGCACGTCCCGCACCGGTAGAACATTTCACAAGGATTCCCTCATGGAATTGCAGCTGGAAAGCGTCGCCCTCTTCTCCCTGAAACTGGCTTACGAGACGGAAGATTCAAGTCCGATTTTGCGTGATGATCTGGTCATGGGTGATTACCAGCGGGATGTGTTTGAGCTGCTGGTGCGGCGGGGGGATGTCGAGACGATTCAGTTGAAAGTGGATGAGTGTGTGGGATTGGCGCTGGAAGCCATCGGTGGTGTGGATAAGCCGTTGGGGCGGGAGTTGCAGAGGTTGGCGGGTGAATTTGCCGGTATTCAGACGATGGGGCAGCTTGATGGTCCGCTCATCGCGCTCAAGGATTATCTGAAAGACATTCAATGAATGAAGGCGGGCGACCTAAAAAGCGGGAGCGCCCGATAGCCGGGCTGACATTGGTCGCCACGCCTTTTCCAATAATAAATCCGTCTCCTTTTTCGTTGAATCGTTCAGTATCCAGTTCGAAGATCGGCTGTTGTCGGTTTAACAGAAATCTCGTTTACAAATTCTGCCCCCTCATCAGTTCCCATAAAAAAATCAAGATTCCGCGCCAAGTATTTCCAGTATGGATTGAACCTTTTCGAACAATTCGTCATAGGTGACGATCTCCACACCTGAGACGCTCGACCTGAACAACTCAAATGATTTCATTTGAGTTGGATTTACGATTTCTGTAGAGATATTTCCAATCACAATCACACATTTCGGATTAAAGGCACTAAAGGCTTGATCAGTACTATTTGCGCTTAGATTATGGTACTCCTTCAAGAACTGCTCTTTGTAATTGAGCACTTGAACACAACTACCTGACAACTCGTCGCTTATTGAATATGCGTTCCCTCGATAGAGCCTACCCAAAAGCTTTGTTACTGGCGTCTTAATCTCCATCAGAACAGCATTACTAGTCAAAGGACTCGAATAAACAAAATCCACCAAATTGCCAGATTTATTATTCAGCGATTTCCCACCCACATAGCACTTACTACCAAGCTGAAACATGCTTCTAGGAAACAATTGCCCCAGTACAGCAGGGCATTTCTGAAACAACACCTGCCAAAACTCTTCGGCAGCATTGGTTTTATTATCAACCCAGACTTTGACTGCCTCAGCCAGGGAAATTGTTTCCCTCTCATCCATGACAACACTAGGCTGGCCCGCTATTGATAGCGCACGCAGCATCTTATTAAGGTGCTCAGCTCGAGCCTCACGGAGCCACTCCGCCGTATAGATATCTGGCTTTCTATCTATTATTGCGTGATGATTTGGACATAGAAGAATGTAATTATCTGGGGTATCACTTACAGCCGCGGAGTTCGGTGAGTACCTAGGCCCATGCTTAACGGCTGACACAATTGAAGCTATCTGCCCGAAAAAAAATTGATCTCCATGATAAAGTTGTATCCCGCACCCAGGAAAGGAACACTCTGAGCCGTGCCTTGCCATGACATAGGCTTTTATGCGCGGCGATCTCAGCCACCTGGAATTAATTTTAGCTTTCTTCGGTTTCGATAACTCATCCATACAGCCTCCAAGCAAAAACCGTCGTAGCGCACAAAAATATAACAACATCACCTTTCAAGTTACAGCTTGCACGGGTCGCCCATCGAAAATAAATCGTTCACCTTTTCCCCCAACAAGAAAAACGCCCCCCCCAAAAAAACTTCTTCTACCTATAAATCCTAACATGAACAACCAACTCATCCAAAGAGCCGCAAAACGAGCCATTAACGCTGTCCAACAAAGATAAAACCTGAGTCTCGATTTCATAAAAATCTTTCTTTGGCATATGCTGCAAAGAAAATCCCAACTGCTTCAGAACTGCAATCATCCGCGCCTGATGCTCTTGATAGATAAATGCGCCACCATAAGCTTTAGTAGCCTTAAGATTTGAAGCCGCGATCACGGAGTTCAAAGAACCAACAAACGATATGTACGAAGAGGAAACTGTCATAACTCCGCTTCTCGACCCCTCATAAATCATAGAATACAACTTATGAATATCAAACGAGGACAATACAAGAGCATCCCGCTTCTTTACCTCTTCAACAAAAAAAGCCTGAAACAGTGTCAAATGAGAGATATGGTTAGCGAAACGCGATGATGCCATACTAGACAAATAACTTAGCAACGCCACAACAATGCCACCGATCGTAGCAACAAAAACAATCAAATCCACTGTTAACTTCGTAAGATAAACAGCTGAGCTAATTTTCGAAAAAAACAAAATGAAGCAATCGTCCCTGAAGCAGAACGGCAAAGAGAAGACCCCACCAGCGACTCCAACCAAAACAAATAAGCATATCGAAAGCGCAAAACCAATACCCCCTATTGAAATCAACAAAAAAACCAGTCGTTTCAATGAAGGATTTAGCCCTCCCCAAAAACCTCTAGCGTCCACTTTCATCAGGTCGCAGCCTTTTCAATTTCGCTCTCAAAATAATAGTTGTCTTCTGATAGGTTCGACCCAAAACAATCAGGCGTTCCAAAACGCGATAATACCGCCCTCGATACCAATGAGTTGCATTCTTAGAGCCGTGATCCCTTTCCAGCCTTGCCACCATATCCTTTGCACGATTTACATCGCGCCTTGAAGGCAGTGGCTTCACCTGATTTAAGCGCGCCAGAAGTTTTTTATGCTGTCCATGACCCACACGAAGCAGCTTATTGACTCTTCCCATGCACCTATTGAAATCATGCCTATATAAATGAGTTACTCGATAGTTAGGCTCTCGAGCCAAAGACTCGACATTCTGAACAGCAGCTCTAATACGACCAACCTCGTCAGCCGGAAGCCTAGGGGTTGAAAAGCAAACTCTTAAACCATGCACAGTTAGCGGCTCAGTTGAGGTACGATATACTTTTGTTTTACGCTCATTAATCGGCAGATCCTTACCTACGAGCATATCGCTTACGATTTTTAGGGCATATGAAAAATCCGTAGCTAAGGCTTGTGAAGAAATAGTTATATCATCAACGAGCCTGGTGTAGACCAAGCTTTTTCTCCGTAAACGCTCGACAACAGCCCCCTCTACGTCGTACAAACACAAGGACGCAATATAACTAGATGTTAAAGCCCCTTGCACCAAGTGGGATCTATAACAGCAAATATCTGCCAAGATCCTAGACACCTCATCGGTATATTTTAGAAAGTCATAAAAAATACTATAAACAATATCCTGATGAATATTATCAAAAAAACTAGAAACGTCTATTTTCAAAAGACTTTTAGCACCACAATGCCTTGCAGCACACGAAACATAATCCTTACTTAACTTTTTCCCAGCCGCGTCTTTTTGATTCGGGATAGACCCATACAAGTGGGCCGGCCACCTAATCACATAATAATTAGAGAAAATAGTATCGTTAATTTTTTTCTGCACACGACGAAGAAGGTGGTGAGGATTATAAATCGGACGTGACTCTCCACCAGCTTTTTTCACAGTTTCAATTTTTGTATATCGCTGATCGTCAGAAAGACCCAACACCTCATCAAGGAGTGCCAATTCTATACGCAAAATTGAACACAAACTTTCTTTCGTGGCTATAGATCTGGGAGAAACTTTTATTGGATTTGATAGTTCCATATCCTATCCATAGGAATAAATGTGGGCCAAACCAACCCAATACAAAGGGTCAAGAGAAAGATGTTGCTTTCATCGAAACCATCCGCTGAGAACTACCATCTTTCTCATAGTTGGCCCACCGTGAAGCACTCCAGCGGGACGCGGGGGTCGGAGACTGCCTAGGCCGTCTCCCCTTCTGTTCAACGCCTGAACGTTGAATGCTCGAACATCCGAGCTAATCAGCAGATGTCTAATTTCGATTGCCGCAAATAAGCGGTACGCTTACGCCAGAGCAAAATACCCTTTCTTTGTAATGGATGGCAATACGGAATCATCTGTTATTTCGCTATAAAAATAAAATCTTTTAAAATCATAATCATATACAAGAAACCGATTATAGATCGCAATCTGCCCCCCCCAATTTTCAGCCGCAGAGTTTGAACTAGGAGCGTTCAAAGGTTGCAGGGAAGTGGTCCGCAGGATACCCTCCCACCGTCGCTGCCAATTCAGCGACCGGGTGTGGAAACCCGTGTAATTCAAGGCGCAACAGCGCCCCCATCACGTCTGCCGGCGCTTTTTTTGTGTCTGCGGCGTGAGTTATGGCGGCTGTGCGTGGGACGTCTTCGGGCGTGCCGGTTTCCTTGATTCCCGGTTTTCCACCCTGCGCACAGCTGTCACCCATTCGTGTGGAAACGAACGTGGCGGCTCCCCATATCAAGGAGTCTGATAATGCGCAGCATGAATCCGTACAAAATTTGGCTTTCCACTCTACGCAATTTCCAATCGCGTACCCCCCTTCCCCACCGCCTCTCCGTCATCGGAGGTGGCCAATGACCGATCAATCAGACCTCAAAACCATCGGCCTAACCCCCGCCATCTACTGCTCCGATCAACCCCTCTTCCACGTCTCTCACGGCGTCCCCCTCGGCGATGCACTAGCCATGGCTTCTGATTTTCTGTTTCTCGCCAAGAAGCTGACCGAAGATGCCGCCTACGCCAGAGATACCGACCGCCATGCCTGGACCGCGCATTATTTGACGGCGATGAGTAAGGCGGTGGTTGATGATGCGGTGAAGGTGCTTGCGCGGGATCGGGATTCTGCACCAGCACCTGAGCGGGCGGCGACATCTGAAGGGTAGTGGCTGGAGAATGGCGGGATGGTTTTGATGCCGGTGGGTGACTGGTATGACGCCTGTGGGAGTGAGCTGCTTGGGATGGTGGCCGGGCATCAGTATTGATGTTGGCTGAGCTGGCGCTTTCGCGAGCAAGCTTCGCTCCTACAGGGGTTGCGGTTGTCTGACAGGGATTGTTAGCCCCGAGCTTTCGGGGCTTTTAGTTGATCAGATCAAAGCGGGGCTTTTTATCCAGCGTGAATGTTTATAGGGCCTTTGGTTTACAGCGCAATAAATCGACGCATCTGCTCCCTGAAATCACCCACAGATCTGATGCTGTTTCTCACCCGTAATGCTTGCTATACATCCTCCATCGACAAGCCCTCAAAGCATTGAGCCAGTGCGTGAACGCCCCACGCCCCGCTCATCTAGACTTAATGGATAGTCGTAGGCAGAACCGAACACGTCGCTTTGGTGCGGATGATTCAAAGGCGGCGTGGCAAGCTGCGTGATATGCCTGAAGAGGTGCGGCAAAGACCGCGCCGGGCACAACAAGATGCCCACTCAGGGTGCCCTGGCCAACGGTCTGAAAATGCCACGAAACCGTGACGTGGCGTGAACGCCGCAGCCGACACTTTCGGACGACCGACAACCGCCTGGTTTGTCCGTGACCGTGAGGAATGCTGTATGTCTGATGAGATGTTGCACCTGCCTATGGTCAACAGCCTGCTGGAGCGCCACAAGGGTTTGCCCGGCGCATTGTTGCCGATCCTTCATGAAATTCAGGAGGGTATCGGTTACATTCCCGATGCCGCCGTTCCCGAGATTGCCCACGCCCTCAACCTGAGTCAGGCCGAGGTTCGCGGGGTGATCAGCTTCTACCATGACTTCCGTACCGCGCCTCCGGCCCGGCATATCCTGCGTCTGTGCCGGGCCGAGTCCTGCCAGAGCCGCGGTGCCGAGCAGCTCGCGGCGCAATTGCGCGACCGCCTGCAACTGGACGACCACGGCAGCAGTGCCGACGGCAACATCAGTCTGCGCCCGGTATATTGCCTCGGCGCCTGCGCCTGCTCGCCTGCCCTGGAGCTGGATGGTCAGGTGCATGCGCGGCTCACTGCCGAACGCCTGGATGCCCTGCTCAACGCTTGCCAGGAGGACGCATGATGCCGACGCTTTATCTGCCCTGTGATTCTCTTGCCCGTGCCGTAGGCGCCGATGAGGTGGCCGTGGCCCTGGTCACTCAGGCCCGGGAGCGCGGTCTGTCGTTGGACTTGCAACGCACCAGCTCGCGCGGCCTGTACTGGCTGGAACCTCTGCTGGAAATGGACAGCCCGCAAGGTCGTATCGGCTTCGGCCCGCTGACCGCTGCCGATGTGCCGTCCGTGCTCGATGCGCTGCAAGGCGAGCTGTCCGCTCATCCGCTGGCCTTGGGGCTGGTGGAGGAGTTGCCTTATCTGAAGAGCCAACAACGCTTGCTGTTCGCCCGCGCCGGCATTACCCGGCCGCTGTCGTTGGAGGATTACCGGGCTCATGGCGGTTTCGAGGGCTTGACCCAGGCCATCGCTCTGGGCGGCGAGCAGACCGCGACTGCAGTATTCGATTCGGGCCTGCGTGGCCGTGGCGGCGCGGCTTTCCCGGCCGGGATCAAATGGCGCACCGTGCGCGCTACCCAAGCGACGCAGAAATACATTGTGTGCAACGCCGACGAAGGCGACTCCGGCACCTTCGCCGACCGTATGCTGATGGAAGGCGACCCCTTCCTGCTGATCGAAGGCATGGCCATTGCCGGCATCACCGTCGGCGCCAGCTACGGCTACATCTATGTGCGCTCGGAATATCCACAGGCCGTGGCCACCCTGCGCGAGGCGCTGGACATCGCCCGGGCCGCCGGTTACCTCGGCGCCAATGTCGGTGGCAGCGGACTGGCCTTCGACATGGAAGTGCGTGTCGGTGCCGGCGCTTACATCTGCGGTGAGGAAACCGCGCTGCTGGACTCCCTCGAAGGCAAGCGCGGGATCGTCCGCGCCAAGCCGCCGATCCCGGCCTTGCAGGGCCTGTTCGGCCTGCCGACCCTGGTGCACAACGTGCTGACGCTGGCCTCGGTGCCAATGATTATGGCCAAGGGCGCGCAGTTCTATCGCGATTACGGCATGGGCCGTTCCCTGGGCACCATGCCCTTCCAGCTGGCGGGCAATATTCGTCACGGCGGCTTGGTGGAACGGGCCTTTGGCCTGACCCTGCGCGAACTGGTGGAAGACTACGGCGGCGGGACCGCCAGTGGCCGGCCGTTGAAGGCCGCGCAGGTTGGCGGCCCTCTCGGCGCCTGGGTGCCGCCGTCGCAATTCGACACGCCGCTGGATTACGAAGCCTTCGCCGCCATCGGCGCGATGCTCGGTCACGGTGGTGTGGTGGTGGCTGACGACAGCTTGGACATGGCCCACATGGCGCGCTTCGCCATGCAGTTCTGCGCCGAAGAATCCTGTGGCAAATGCACGCCGTGCCGTATCGGCTCGACCCGGGGCGTTGAGGTGATCGACCGCCTGCTCGCTGCGCCTGACCAGAACGGTCGCGATGAGCAGGCGATCATCCTCAAGGACCTGTGCGACACAATGCAATACGGTTCGCTGTGCGCGTTGGGTGGCATGACCTCCTATCCGGTCGTCAGCGCCCTCAAGCACTTCCCCGCCGACTTCGGTCTGCAAGCCTCGGAGGCCGAGCAATGATCACTGTATTCGACCCGAAAACCGATATGGATCTGGGTACCCCGGCCCGCGAAAGCCAGGTGCAAGTCACCCTGAACATCGACGGCCAAAACATCAGCGTGCCCGAAGGCACCTCGGTGATGCGCGCCGCCGCGTTGCTCGGCACCACGATTCCAAAACTGTGCGCCACCGACAGCCTGGAAGCCTTTGGCTCCTGCCGCATGTGTCTGGTGGAGATCGACGGCATGCGCGGCTACCCCGCATCCTGCACCACGCCGGTCAGCGAAGGCATGACCGTGCACACCCAGACGCCGAAGCTCGCGACCCTGCGCCGCAACGTCATGGAGCTGTACATCTCCGATCACCCGCTGGATTGCCTGACCTGCTCGGCCAACGGCAACTGCGAGCTGCAAACCGTCGCCGGCCAGGTCGGCCTGCGGGAAGTGCGTTACGGCTATGAGGGCGAGAACCATCTGGACGACGTGAAGGACACGTCCAACCCGTACTTCGACTACGACCCGAGCAAGTGCATCGTCTGCAACCGCTGCGTGCGCGCCTGCGAAGAAACCCAGGGTACGTTTGCCCTGACCATTACCGGGCGCGGGTTCGAATCCCGGGTCGCGGCCGCCGGTGGCGAGGACTTCCTCGACTCGGAATGCGTGTCCTGCGGCGCCTGTGTGCAAGCCTGCCCGACCGCGACGCTGATGGAAAAAAGTGTGGTCGAACTGGGTCAACCCGAACACAGTGTGATCACCACCTGCGCCTATTGCGGCGTGGGCTGTTCGTTCCGCGCCGAGATGAAAGGCGACCAGCTGGTGCGCATGGTTCCGGACAAGAACGGCCAAGCCAACCACGGCCACTCCTGCGTCAAGGGGCGCTTTGCCTGGGGCTACGCGACTCACCCGGATCGCATCACCAAGCCGATGATCCGCAAGTCCATTAACGACCCTTGGCAGGAAGTCAGCTGGGATGAAGCGGTGACTTACGCCGCCAGCGAATTCCGCCGGTTGCAGCAAAAATACGGCCGCGATTCCATTGGTGGCATCACCTCCAGCCGTTGCACCAACGAAGAAACCTACCTGGTGCAAAAACTGGTGCGCGCCGCGTTCGGCAACAACAACGTCGACACCTGTGCGCGGGTCTGCCACTCGCCGACCGGCTATGGCCTGAAACAAACCCTGGGCGAGTCCGCCGGCACACAGAGTTTCGACTCGGTGATGCAGGCTGACGTGATCCTGGTGATGGGTGCCAACCCCAGCGACGCTCACCCGGTGTTCGCCTCCCAGCTCAAGCGCCGTCTGCGTGAAGGCGCGCGACTGATCGTCATCGACCCACGCCGTATTGACCTGGTGGACACGGTGCATGCCCGCGCCGAACTGCACCTGGCCCTGCGTCCGGGCACCAACGTCGCCATGCTCAACGCCCTGGCCCACGTCATCGTCACCGAAGGCTTGCTCAACCAGGCCTTTATCGACGCTCGTTGCGAGGGCAACGATTTCGCCCACTGGAAAGAGTTCGTCAGCCGAGCCGAAAACTCGCCGGAAGCCCTTGGCCCTGTCTGCGGCGTAGAACCTGCCGACATCCGTGCCGCTGCACGCTTGTATGCCACCGGCGGTAACGCGGCGATCTACTACGGCCTGGGCGTCACCGAGCACAGCCAGGGCAGTACCGCGGTCATGGGCATTGCCAACCTGGCCATGGCCACCGGCAACATCGGTCGCGAAGGTGTGGGCGTGAACCCGTTACGTGGGCAGAACAACGTTCAGGGCTCCTGCGACATGGGCTCCTTCCCCCACGAACTGCCCGGTTACCGTCACGTCTCCAACGAGGTGGTACGGACGCAGTTCGAACAGGCCTGGAACGTCACCCTGCAACCCGATCCGGGCCTGCGCATTCCCAACATGTTCGAGTCTGCACTGGCCGGCAGCTTCAAGGGCCTGTACTGCCAGGGCGAAGACATCGCCCAGAGCGACCCCAACACCCAACACGTCACCGCGGCGCTGTCGGCCATGGAATGCATCGTGGTGCAGGACATTTTCCTCAACGAAACCGCCAAGTTCGCTCATGTGTTCCTGCCGGGCGCCTCGTTCCTGGAAAAAGACGGCACCTTCACCAACGCCGAACGGCGCATCTCCCGGGTACGCAAGGTCATGGAGCCTCTGGGCGGCAAGGCCGACTGGGAAGGCACCGTGGCTCTGGCTAACGCCCTGGGCTATCCGATGAACTACAAGCATCCGTCGGAAATCATGGATGAAATCGCCAGCCTGACGCCGACGTTCACCAACGTCAGCTACGCCTCACTGGAACGCCATGGCAGCCTGCAATGGCCATGCAACGCCGAGGCACCAGACGGCACGCCAACCATGCACATCGAGGAATTCGTGCGTGGCAAGGGGCGCTTCATGCTCACCGGCTACGTGCCCACCGAAGAGAAGGTCAACAGTCGCTATCCGCTGCTACTGACCACCGGGCGCATCCTCAGCCAGTACAACGTCGGCGCCCAGACCCGGCGTACTGAAAACGTCGCTTGGCACGATGAGGACCGCCTGGAAATCCACCCGACCGACGCCGAGAGCCGTGGCATCAACGAAGGTGACTGGGTCGGCATCGGCAGCCGCGCCGGCCAGACCGTACTGCGGGCACGAGTCACCGAACGGGTTGCCCCAGGCGTGGTGTACACCACCTTCCACTTCCCTGAGTCGGGTGCCAACGTGATCACCACCGACAACTCCGACTGGGCTACCAACTGTCCGGAGTACAAGGTCACCGCCGTGGAGGTCAGCCGCGTCTATCACCCTTCCGAGTGGCAAAAACGCTATCAGGCATTCAGCGACGAACAACAACGCCTGCTCAACGAACGTCGCCATGAACGTAGCGCCGGGACAAAAGCCGAGGTACGCCGATGAGTACGGAAAACCTGATCAAAATGGTCAACCAGATCGCCCAATACTTTGCCAGCGAACCGGATCAGCAACAGGCCGTGCTCGGCGTGCGCAATCATCTGCAGATGTACTGGACACCCGGCATGCGCAAGGAGTTGCTGGCCTGGCAGACGGCGCATCAGGGGGCAGACTTGCACCCGCTGGCGCAGGCAGCGGTCAGTGGGGCGGGCTGGGAGGCTTAGGTTTACAGATCCCTTGGCCTGTTGAGACAGGCCAAGGGAGCGTTCCAGCGTTTTTAACGTCGACCCTATATTCAATGAGTGACGGAGCCAAACGCAGCCAAAATCCACATCAGTCAGCAACATCCTTCGGCATAACCCCATCGGTTTGATATCGTGTTGCCATCGCTTCATCTCATCAAAGATGACCAATGGCGGTTTCAGGGTTATTGCGAACAAGGAAAAGGATTGAATGCTGCTAATTGGCGTATTGGTGTTCCTCGCTGCGACAGTGGGGATGTGGATTTGGGTGGTGAAGAACCGCGGAGCTGTGAATCTATGGCTCGCCAACCTGGCAGGTGCCGTGGGTAGCTTTATTGTCGGGATAGCGGTGCTGGTTCTGTTCAATAGATGGCTTGCCCCCGGAGAAGCCTCCTCAGCACGGATCGTTTTATACGTACTCTATACGTTGATGGCGGTTATGGGCGCCTTCGTCGGCACATGGCTCTTGGTGATTGCCAGACTCAAGCAGTCTGAACACCCCGCCTTCCGTCATTTGATTGCCGGGACGTGTAGTCTGTTGGCGGCAGCGATCACTTTGGTAGTGTGGTCAGTAATCCTCCTCCCCAGCAAATGAGTATCCCCCCAGGCGATTGCTGAACTTCAGCCTGGGCCTGCATGATCATCGCCGGCGAGAATCCTTGCCCGTCGGCGTGAAACTTCCAGAAGTCAGGCTCGCACGTAGACCCAGGCACTGATGCCGGACTTGAGGGTCACCCTGACACGTTTGTAGTCCGCCACCTCGTATTCGTCGGCCGCGACCAGCTCTTGGGCCGTGATCTCGAAAACAGTGCCGGCGATCTCGTCCGACAGGTCGCCACTCTCCTGCACGATCGGATGATGGGTTTTCCCACTAGCGGCCAACACTGCCGGATCGGTTATCTCGACCAGGTTCTGCTTGTAACCTGGCAGGCTGTCCAGGCGCCCTTTCAACTCGCGCCCGAAGGTGGACAGCTGAACGGCCCGGTCCTGCAAAGTACCGTAGGAGAACAGCAGAACCGGTTGCTCTGTTTGGTTTGGCATGAGGTTTCCTTGATCAGATAAGCAAGTCTTCGTAGAACGCTCCGAAAGGGCGCTCAGGGTGGGCGATCTGGATTTCCAGAATCCATAGGCCGGTCGTCGGGTATTGGTCTAGATCCCCGAGGTCGCCACCACGGTGAATCGCATGAGGGAAATCGCTGACTCTGTGGCCTTTGATGTCCAGATTGAGCTTCCATCCCATGGCTTGCGCCTGGTCGGCCGCATAGCTGTACAGCTCCATGCCGGAAACCCGCTCGCTGCGCCAAAAGCCTTCGACCCGATTGAAAAGCTCCCGGGAGGCCGCGGCACAGGCGATCATTTCCGGGTCGGAACCGGTGGTGAAAGTCGCCCCTGCATCACCTTCATGCCCTTGCCAGACCGCGCCCATGTCGACGAAGAAAATGTCTTCGTCCCCCAACACAGGATCGCCATCGGAGCGCTGTTTGAACGTCTTGAGTGTATTGGCTCCAAAGCGGATCAGCAGTGGGTGCCAGATGCGATCCATGCCAAGTTCCGACAGAACCTGTTTACCCAGTGACTGGGCTTCGGACTCGCGCATGCCGGGAGAAACAACCCGGGCAATCTGTTCGATGGCCTTCCAGGTCATCTGCTGCGCATGGCGCATCGTTTCCAGCGTGTAACGCTCGCCTACTGCTTCTTTACCGCTCAGGGCCGTTGTCATCGATCATTCCTTTTATACGAATTCTCGCTATATATTTTCATATACTGCGATATTCGATAAAAAAGATATAGCCATGATTCAGGCTGTACGAACTTTCCTGCGGGCAAAACAAAACCCCTACCTGCGTACGCAGATAGGGGTTTCGGAATTTAATCTTGACGATGACCTACTCTCACATGGGGAAACCCCACACTACCATCGGCGATGCATCGTTTCACTTCTGAGTTCGGGATGGGATCAGGTGGTTCCAATGCTCTATGGTCGTCAAGAAATTCGGGTACCGAACCGTCTTTCGACGCTTCAGCAAATTGGGTATGCGATAGTTTGTGCGGCTTTTGTGAATGGTTGCGAACTTTCGGTTCATTGCGTCTTCACACACCGCAATCTGGTGTCCTTTCGGATCAACAAATTGCTTGGGTGTTATATGGTCAAGCCTCACGGGCAATTAGTATTGGTTAGCTCAACGCCTCACAGCGCTTACA
>NZ_JBGLZF010000039.1:0-51720 GCF_047304405.1 Pseudomonas sp. Pseusp11 | reverse complement strand
GGGGGGGGGGCTGCTGCCCCCCCCCACCCCCCGGGGGGGGCTCCCGGGGTGGGGGGTGGGGGGGGGCGTGTCCCCCCACCTTTCTTTCTTCCCCCCCCCAATATGGGGGCCCCGCCCCCCCCCCCCCCCGCCACAGGTTTACCTTTTAATGAGCGGGATTAGCTCGTAACTGCTCCGCCGCAGCCTTCGCCAGATCCGGTGGCAAGAAGTCCTTGTCCGGGTTGTAGTCGGCTTTGAGATAACGCGTCAGGTCCTGCAAATCCCCCGGGTTCAAGGTGCCGGCGGCCTGCTTCAGGCGCAGGTTGTCGAGGATGTAGTCGTAGCGGGTGTTGTTGTAGTTGCGCACCGAGGTGTACAGCTGACGCTGGGCATCGAGCACGTCGACGATGTTGCGCGTCCCCACCTGATAACCGATTTCGGTCGCTTCCACCGCGCTCTGGTTGGAAATGATCGACTGCCGACGCGCCTGCACCTGCTCGACGTCGGTGTTCACGGCGCGGTGCAGATTGCGGGTGTTTTCCACGACCTGGCGACGCAGGGCTTCGCGTTGTTGCTCGGTCTGATCCAGCCGTGAGTAAGACTCGCGCACCTGGGAGCTGGTCAGTCCGCCGCTGTAGATCGGGATGCTCAGTTGCAGGCCGACGGTGCGTTGTTCGACATCGCCACCGTAACGCACACCGGTCGCGCTCGGGTTGGTAAAGCCGAGGGCGTCGTTGTCACCTTTCTTGTATTGCGCGACCGCATCCAAGGTGGGGGCATGCCCGGCCTTGCGCTGCTTGAGGGTTTCTTCGGCGGCGCTCACCGCGTAGTTGCTGGCCAGCAGATTGAGGTTCTGTTTGGCGGCGGTGTCGACCCAGGCCTTGGCGTCGTTTGGCGCTGGCGGCAGGATCGGCAAGGTGTGGACGATGCCCTGGATCGAGTTGTACTGACGGTTGGTCAGGGTGATCAGCGCTTCGAACGCGTCATCCACCTGACGCTGGGCGAGAATCCGGTTGGCCCTCGCCGTGTCGTAACTGGCCTGGGATTGCAGCACATCGGTCTTGTCCGACAGGCCGACGTCAAAGCGCTCGTTGGACTGGTCGAGCTGGCGTTTGAAGGCTGCTTCTTCGGCTTTGGTCGAGGCCAGGTTGTCCTGGCTGCGCAGCACGTTGAAGTAGCTTTCGGCGCTTTGCAGGATCAGGTTCTGTTCGGTGGCCGAAAGTTGCAAGGCGGCCTGTTCGTTGACGTCCTTGGCGGCCTGGAACTGGAACCAGCGGTCGGCGCGGAAAATCGGTTGCGACAGGGTCGCCTGATACACCGTACCGCTGCGGTTCGAGGTCACCGATGGCTGATCGAGCGCGGTGCGGGTGTCGTTCATGTTGGCACCGGCCGACAGGTTGGGCAGCAGCCCGGCGCGGGCCTGGGGCACGACTTCCTTCTGGGCGCCGTATTGGGCGCGGGCGGCGGCGATATCGGCGTTGTTGTCCACCGCTTCCTGATAGACGCTGACCAGGTCGGTTTTGGTCGATAAGGGCGCTTCTGCTGCCCAGGCCATTCCATTGGACGCACAAGACACGGCAAGGGCCAGTGAGAGTTTGCGCAGCATGAGGCCATCCCTAAAAATTACGCTGATAATTTGAGCGCCAAGGCTACGGCGCGGCGCCCTGCAGCGTCAAGGCAGAGCGTCAAGGCGCGGCACGGCGTAGCGAGTGTAGTTGCACGCAGGCACGGCAACAATCCGCTGATTGCGCCATTCATCATGGTGTTTACCGTGGTGTTGGCGTTCTTTGCCGGTTATGTCTAGACTGGCCGGGTTCTTGTCGGGGTGCCTTGCTATGAGGCTGAGATCGAATAATTTCGGATCCCGTTGAACCTGATCAGGTTAGCGCCTGCGTAGGGAACAAGATTTCTCGTCACCCGGCGAGTCCTCTTGTGCTTCGTCCGGGATGTTGTTCGACAATCGAACACCCCTCGAGCATCGAGCACAGCACCTGCTGGATTTTTCAGCGCCCGTGCGTCCATTCGTTTACAGGTTCGCTCCGACAAAAATCCACTGCCTGGATGTGTGTCTGGAGAGCCCGTGATGACTACAAAATCAAAAATCGCAACCAACCTGAGTGATTCGGCCAAGGTCGATCAGCAATCGGTTCAGCCGTTTACCCGCTCGCAAAAAATCTATGTTCAGGGCACACGCCCCGACATCCTCGTGCCGATGCGCGAAATCAGCCTGGATGTGACCCCGACCGACTTCGGCGGCGAAATCAACGCGCCAGTGGTGGTATATGACACCTCGGGCCCGTACACCGACCCCAATGTCACCATCGATGTGCGCAAAGGCCTGGGCGATGTGCGGTCGCCGTGGATCGAATCCCGCGGCGACACCGAGCGCCTGTCCGGCCTGAGCTCCAACTTCGGCCAGGAACGCCTCGCCGATCCGGAACTGACCAAGCTGCGTTTCGCCCACGTCAACAACCCGCGCCGCGCCAAGCCGGGTGCCAACGTCAGCCAGATGCACTACGCCCGTAAAGGCATCATCACCGCCGAGATGGAATACGTCGCCATCCGCGAAAACATGAAGCTCGAAGTGGCCCGCGCCGCCGGCCTGCTGGACCAGCAACACGCCGGCCACAGCTTTGGCGCCAGCGTGCCGAAAATCATCACCCCGGAATTCGTCCGTGAAGAGATCGCCCGCGGTCGCGCGATCATTCCGGCCAACATCAACCACACCGAACTGGAACCGATGATCATCGGCCGTAACTTCCTGGTGAAGATCAACGGCAACATCGGCAACAGTGCCTTGGGTTCGTCCATCGAAGAAGAAGTGGCGAAACTGACCTGGGGCATTCGCTGGGGTTCGGACACGGTCATGGACTTGTCCACCGGCAAGCACATTCACGAAACCCGCGAATGGATCATCCGTAACTCGCCGGTGCCGATCGGTACCGTGCCGATCTATCAAGCACTGGAGAAGGTCAATGGCGTCGCCGAAGACCTGACCTGGGAGCTGTTCCGCGACACGCTGATCGAGCAGGCCGAGCAGGGCGTCGACTACTTCACCATCCACGCCGGTGTGTTGCTGCGCTACGTGCCGCTGACCGCCAAGCGCGTGACCGGTATCGTCTCCCGTGGCGGTTCGATCATGGCCAAGTGGTGCCTGGCGCACCACAAGGAAAACTTCCTCTACACCCATTTCGAAGACATCTGCGAAATCATGAAGGCCTACGACGTCAGCTTCTCGCTAGGCGATGGCCTGCGTCCGGGCTCGATTGCCGACGCCAACGACGAAGCGCAATTCGGTGAGCTGGAAACCCTCGGCGAGCTGACCAAAATCGCCTGGAAGCACGACGTGCAGTGCATGATCGAAGGCCCGGGCCACGTGCCGATGCAGTTGATCAAAGAGAACATGGACAAGCAGCTGGAGTGCTGCGACGAGGCGCCGTTCTACACCCTCGGCCCACTGACCACCGACATCGCCCCAGGCTACGACCACATCACTTCCGGTATCGGTGCGGCGATGATCGGCTGGTTCGGTTGCGCCATGCTCTGCTACGTGACGCCGAAGGAGCACTTGGGCCTGCCGAACAAGGATGACGTGAAGACCGGGATCATCACCTACAAGATCGCCGCTCACGCCGCCGACCTGGCCAAAGGGCATCCGGGGGCACAGATTCGCGACAACGCCTTGAGCAAGGCGCGTTTCGAATTCCGTTGGGAAGACCAGTTCAACCTGGGCCTCGATCCAGATACCGCACGTTCGTACCACGATGAAACACTGCCGAAGGATTCGGCCAAGGTCGCGCACTTCTGCTCCATGTGCGGGCCGAAATTCTGCTCGATGAAAATCACCCAGGAAGTCCGTGAATACGCGGCCAACCAGCGGATCGAAACCGTCGATGTCGAAGTCGCCAAGGGACTGGCGGAGCAGGCTGAGCGGTTCAAGCAGGAAGGCAGTCAGCTGTACAAGAAGGTTTGATCCCGCACTGATAACCCTGTGGCGAGGGGGCTTGCCCCCGTTCGGCCGCGAAGCGGTCGTAAATCCGGCGATGAGTTCTGACAGATGAAACTCGATTGTCTGTTTGGGGCCGCTGCGCAGCCCAACGGGGGCAAGCCCCCTCGCCACAAAGGATCGGGCAGATCAACACCACAACACATGTTCCTCTGAGATAACACCCTTGAGCATTCAACCCAGCACATATTCCCCGGATATCGCGGTGCCGACCGACAAACGCGTCTTCGGCGGTCGTGATCTGTTTTCCCTGTGGTTTTCCCTCGGCATCGGCTTGATGGTGTTGCAGACCGGCGCTTTGCTCGCACCGGGTCTGGGCCTGTCCGGCTCGTTGCTGGCGATTTTTCTCGGTACGCTGGTCGGCGTGCTGTTGCTGGCCGCTGTCGGCGTGATCGGCAGTGACACCGGCCTGTCATCGATGGCCGCGCTCAAACTCAGCCTCGGTGCAAAAGGCGCGAGCCTTCCGGCGGTGCTGAACCTGCTGCAACTGATCGGTTGGGGTTCGTTCGAAATCATTGTGATGCGCGACGCCGCCAGCCTGCTTGGCGCCCGTGCATTCAGCGAAGGCAGCTTGTGGTCGAATCCGCTGCTGTGGACGCTGTTCTTCGGTGCACTGGCCACCTTGCTGGCGGTCAGCGGTCCGCTGACCTTCGTGCGCAAGATCCTGCGCAAGTGGGGCATCTGGCTGTTGCTGGCCGCGTGCATCTGGCTGACCTGGAACCTGTTCGCCAAGGCCGACCTGGCGGCGTTGTGGGCGCAGGCCGGTGATGGTTCGATGCCGTTCGCCGTCGGTTTCGACATTGCGATCGCGATGCCGCTGTCCTGGCTGCCGCTGATTGCCGACTACTCACGCTTCGGCAAGCGTGCGAAGAATGTGTTCGGCGGTACGGCGTTGGGTTTCTTTATCGGTAACTTCTGGCTGATGAGCCTGGGCGTGGCGTACACCCTGGCGTTCGCGCCGAGTGGTGAAGTGAATGCCTTGCTGCTGGCGCTGGCCGGTGCGGGCCTGGGGATTCCGTTGCTGCTGATTCTGTTGGATGAATCAGAAAATGCCTTTGCCGATATTCATTCGGCGGCGGTGTCCAGCGGGATTCTGCTGCGCTTGAAAGTTGAGCATCTGGCCTTGGCCATCGGCGTGATCTGCACGCTGATCGCTTGCCTGGCGCCATTGGCCCAGTACCAGAATTTCCTGCTGTTGATCGGTTCGGTGTTTGCGCCGCTGTTCGGCGTGGTGCTGGTGGATCACTTCATCCTGCGCAAACGCAGTAGCCAAGTGGCCTCGGCCGCCTTGCGCTGGCCGGCGTTGCTCGCCTGGTTGGGCGGGGTGAGCACTTATCACTTGCTGGCCAATCTCTATCCGGACATCGGCGCAACCCTGCCGTCGCTGGTACTGGCAGGGCTGCTGCAACTGGTGCTTGGTCGAGCCTTCAGCTACGGCCGGGAAACAGCTCAGGCTTGAGAATGCCGTTCAGGCGTGGGTAGGGGATCTTCAGTTCGACGTGGCCCAATGCGTAAGGCGCAAGGGTGCTCACTTCGTACTTGAGGATTACCCCGCCATACGTCAACGCCACGTTCTGGGTTTTCACGAAGGGCCAGCTCTTGACGAACTCCGGCTCCTGATCGAGTTTGGTGCTGATCAGCCAGCTGTTGTGCGCCACCTGGGCCGCTTTCCAGAACGCTTCTTCCTGCCCCGGGATCACCATGTCCGACAGCGTCAGCACTTTATGCTGCTGACGCGAGTAGTTGATGAAACCGCGGCCCGGCGTGCCATGGGCACCGCCATTGTCCAGATAGCTGGACAGTTCAATGATCACCAAGCCGTCATGCTGCTCACGTACCTTGGCTTGCAAGTAGCTGCTGTAGCGCGGCTCGGCACTGCTCAAAAATTGCTCGCGATACGCCGCCAGCGTCGGCGCTACAGGGGCGTCGGGTGAGGTGCGGGTCATTTGCAGCAAACGTTTTTCGATGATGCCGTCAAGCGCAGGCTCAGCCGGGAAGTGCAGCGTATCGATGTTCACCAGCGGGCAGTCAGGGTTGGCGCAACCCGGTTTCAGCTGTTCGGAAGCGTCGCGGGTGGTTTCCAGCGGCGCCCGGTAATTGGGCTGGAAAAGACTCTGGCACGCACCCAGGGTCAGGGCGATGGCGGCCACGGAGGCGATCTTGAAAAGCGACATGGGCGTCCTTAATGAAACAGGGGAAGGCGAAAAGTTAACCGCTTCGACTCTCAACGAGGCAGTCAGTTCGCCACTAAGCTAATTAGAGTTGGTTTCGCCCTCACCGTCTATCCCGCTGACTGTAAAGGGGCTGCATCAAACATCGCGGGCGCGTTAGGATGGCGCGAAGTCGAGGTTGCAAGTAACAAAAAGGAGCCTCGTAACGGATTTGCAGTAAACGAGGATTGTCATGACTGATTTTGCCAACGCCATTCCGACCGCCGTTGATATCGTTCGGCGTGAAAAGTGCTACGAGGGTTTCTACAAGCTCGACCGCGTGCACCTGCGCCACGAATTGTTCGACGGCGGCATGAGTCGCGAGATCAATCGTGAAGTGTTCTTGCGCCACGATGCAGTGTGTGTGCTGCCTTATGATCCACAGCGCGACGAAGTGGTGCTGATCGAGCAGTTTCGCGTCGGCGCCATGGGCAAGACCGACAATCCGTGGCTGATCGAACTGGTCGCCGGTCTGATCGACAAGGATGAAGTACCGGAAGAAGTTGCTCACCGCGAAGCGCAGGAGGAAGCTGGACTTGTATTCGGGGCGCTCTGGCCGATGACCAAATATTTTCCATCGCCGGGTGGCAGTAACGAGTTTGTGCATTTGTATCTGGGGCGTTGTGACAGTGCCGGGGTTGGCGGCCTGCATGGGCTGGAGGAAGAGGCAGAAGATATTCGCGTCACGGTCTGGGCTTTCGAAGATGCCCTGCAAGCCGTGCGTGACGGACGTATTGCCAACGCGGCGAGCATCATTGCCTTGCAGTGGCTGGCTTTGAACCGCGTGGAAGTGAGGGGGTTATGGTCGTAAACAAGCTGCGCGATCGATATCGGGTCGACCTCGTGGGGCTGCAAGCCTCTTGCGAGGCCAACTACGCGCGCCTGATGCGACTGTTGCCGGACATGCGCAACGATCCGGCGGCCCGGCGCATTGCCGTGACCCAAGGTGACCAGATGCTTGGCGTGCTGGCCCTGGAAGTGCTGCAAGCCTGTCCGTACACCACCACCCTGCAGGTGCGTCAGGAGCACAGCCTGCCCTGGTTGCCAGTGCCGCAACTGGAAGTGCAGGTGTATCACGACGCGCGCATGGCTGAAGTTATCAGCGCCGAACATGCACGACGCTTTCGCGGCATCTATCCTTACCCGAACGCCGCGATGCATCAGCCGGACGAAAAGGCTCAACTCAATCTGTTCCTGGGGGAATGGCTGAGTCATTGCCTGGCTTGCGGACACGAGTACGCCGTTGTGCGCTAAGAGTGCTGTGTAGTTGTGAACTGCTTCCGGTTCACAGGTTTCCTCTTTTGATCGTCCCCCAGCATAATTGCGGCACTTTCCAATCCCGTGATCACGCCCTGGGAGAACGCCTTGCCGAGCGTATCCACTTTGACCACCGCCGATCCGGCGTTGCTGGTGCAACTCTCCGACAGTCATCTGTTTGCCGAGGCGGACGCGACGTTGCTGGGCATGAATACCCGCGACAGCCTGCAACAGGTGATTGAGCTGGTATTGAAGCAGCAACCGCAGATCGATCTGATGATTGCCACTGGCGATCTGTCCCAGGACGGGACGCTGGAGTCGTACCAGCTGTTTCGCGACCTGACCCGGCAGATCGATGCCCCGGCGCGCTGGATCCCCGGTAATCACGACGAGCCGCGGATCATGGCCGAGGCGGCGGTGCACAGTGCATTGCTGGAGCCGGTGGTGGACATCGGCAACTGGCGGGTGACGTTGCTCGATTCGGCGGTGCCGGGTTCAGTGCCGGGGTATTTGCAGGATGAGCAGTTGCAATTGCTCGTGCGCTCGTTGAGCGAGGCGCCGCAGCGGCATCATCTGGTGTGCTTCCATCATCATCCGGTGTCGATCGGGTGCGCGTGGATGGAGCCGATTGGATTGCGCAATCCAGAGGCGTTGTTCGCGGTGCTGGATCGGTTTCCGCAGGTACGTGCGGTGCTTTGGGGGCATGTTCATCAGGAGATTGATCAAGTGCGCAACGGTGTTCGCCTGATCGCATCACCCTCGACCTGCATCCAGTTCGAACCGGGCAGTGACGATTTCAAGGTGAGTGAGCAGGCGCCGGGGTATCGGTGGTTGCGGCTGTTGCCCGATGGTCAGCTTGAAACTGGCGTTGAGCGCGTGACCGGGTTCGATTTCCAGATTGATTACGGCTCCAACGGCTACTGACACTTACCGATTCCCCCTGTAGGAGCTTGTAGGAGCTGTCGAGTGCAACGAGGCTGCGATCTCTTGATCTTGCTTTTAAACAAAGTCAAAAGATCGCAGCCTCGTTGCACTCGACAGCTCCTGCAGTAAACTCCGCCTTCTTTACCCGACGCACAGGGAGCTCAAATGTCTGGTTCGATCCTTTATATCCACGGTTTCAACAGCGCGCCTGCCTCAAAAAAGGCCACTCAGTTGATCGAAGTGATGGAGCGGCTGGGCTTGAGCGATCAGTTGCGTGTGCCGGCCCTGCATCACCATCCCCGTGAGGCCATCGCTCAGCTGGAACAGGCGATTGCGGAGCTGGGGCGGCCACTGCTGGTCGGCAGCTCACTCGGCGGCTACTATGCGACTCACCTGGCCGAGCGCCATGGCTTGAAAGCCCTGTTGATCAACCCTGCCGTCAGCCCACACCGGATGTTCGACGGGTTTCTGGGGACGCAGAAAAACCTGTATACCGATGAGACCTGGGAAATGACCCACGACCACGTGACGGCCCTGGCCGAGCTGGAAGTACCGGCGCCCCAGGATCCGCAGCGGTTTCAGGTATGGTTGCAAACTGGCGACGAAACACTGGACTATCGCCTCGCCCAGCAATATTACCGGGCCTGTGCCTTGCGCATTCAGGCCGGCGGCGACCATGGTTTCCAGGGTTTTGCCGCGCAACTGCCGGCAATATTGAGTTTTGCCGGCATCGGCGCAGATTTGTATCAGGCGATCGATTTCACAGCACTGTGATCATTGCCCCCTATTTTCACTGAACACTGACGACGAGACCCCATGGCCACTCCCAGCGCTAGCTCTTATAACGCAGACGCCATCGAAGTCCTCTCGGGCCTCGACCCGGTGCGCAAACGCCCCGGCATGTACACCGACACCAGTCGGCCGAACCACCTCGCCCAGGAAGTCATCGACAACAGCGTCGACGAAGCCTTGGCCGGGCACGCGACGTCGGTGCAGGTCATCCTGCACGCCGATCACTCCCTGGAAGTCAGCGATGACGGCCGTGGCATGCCGGTGGACATTCACCCGGAAGAGGGTGTTTCGGGCGTCGAGCTGATCCTCACCAAACTCCATGCGGGCGGCAAGTTTTCCAACAAGAACTACCAGTTCTCCGGCGGTTTGCACGGGGTGGGTATTTCCGTGGTCAACGCCTTGTCGACCGAAGTCCGGGTGCGTGTAAAACGCGACGGCAACGAATACCAGATGACCTTCGCCGACGGTTACAAGAAAACCGAGCTGGAAGTCATCGGCACCGTCGGCAAGCGCAATACCGGCACCAGCGTGTTCTTCGCACCGGACCCGAAGTATTTCGATTCACCGAAATTCTCCATCAGCCGCCTCAAGCACGTGCTCAAGGCCAAGGCCGTTCTGTGCCCGGGGTTGCTGGTCAGTTTTGAAGACAAGGCCACCGGCGAGAAAGTCGAATGGCATTACGAAGACGGCCTGCGCTCCTACCTGGTAGACGCGGTCAGCGAATTTGAACGCCTGCCTGACGAGCCGTTCTGCGGCAGCCTGGCCGGTAACAAGGAAGCCGTCGATTGGGCGTTGCTGTGGTTGCCCGAGGGCGGCGACAGCGTTCAGGAAAGCTACGTCAACCTGATCCCGACAGCCCAGGGCGGTACTCACGTCAACGGTCTGCGTCAGGGCTTGCTCGACGCCATGCGCGAGTTCTGCGAGTTCCGCAGCCTGTTGCCGCGTGGTGTGAAGCTGGCGCCGGAAGACGTCTGGGAGCGTATCGCTTTCGTCCTGTCGATGAAGATGCAGGAACCGCAATTCTCCGGCCAGACCAAGGAGCGCCTGTCATCCCGTGAAGCGGCCGCCTTCGTTTCCGGCGTGGTCAAGGATGCTTTCAGCCTGTGGCTCAACGCCAACCCGGAAACCGGCATGTTGCTGGCCGAACTGGCGATCAACAACGCCGGCCGTCGTCTGAAGGCCAGCAAGAAGGTCGAGCGCAAACGCATTACCCAAGGGCCGGCATTGCCGGGCAAGCTCGCCGACTGCGCCGGGCAGGACCCGATGCGTTCCGAGCTGTTCCTGGTGGAAGGTGACTCCGCAGGCGGTTCGGCCAAGCAAGCGCGGGACAAAGAATTTCAGGCGATCCTGCCGTTGCGCGGCAAGATCCTGAACACCTGGGAAGTCGACGGCAGCGAAGTGCTGGCCAGCCAGGAAGTGCACAATATCGCCGTGGCGATCGGTGTCGACCCGGGCGCGGCGGACATGAGCCAGCTGCGTTACGGCAAGATCTGCATCCTCGCCGACGCCGACTCCGACGGTCTGCACATCGCAACCTTGCTCTGCGCCTTGTTCGTCCAGCATTTCCGCCCGCTGGTGGATGCCGGTCACGTCTATGTCGCCATGCCGCCGCTGTACCGTATCGACCTGGGCAAAGAGATCTACTACGCCCTCGACGAGGCCGAGCGCGACGGCATCCTCGATCGCCTGGTGGCCGAGAAGAAACGCGGCAAGCCGCAGGTCACCCGATTCAAGGGGCTGGGTGAAATGAACCCGCCACAGTTGCGCGAAACCACCATGGACCCGAACACGCGGCGCCTGGTGCAACTGACGCTGGGTGAAGATTTCGCCGAGACCTCGGAAATGATGGACATGCTGCTGGCGAAAAAACGCGCGGGCGATCGCAAGACCTGGCTGGAATCCAAAGGTAACCTGGCCGAGGTTCTGGGCTGATGCGGTTTGGCTGGGCCCTGGCGTGTGCGTTGCTGCTGACTTCGGTGACGGTTTCTGCCGAACCCGCGCCAGAGCTGCGCCTGTTGTCCGAACATGCCGTCGACGGCATGCGCGGCGGCAATCTTTCGGGGCTGGCCCAGTGTGGCAAGGAGCTGTGGACCGTTTCGGATCGCGACGATGATCAAATCTATCGCCTCGACACCCGCAACCCCACCTGGCAAGCCGAAACCGTGCACATTGACGTACCCCTGGTGCCCGACACCGGTTTGCCTTGGGGCTTGCGTGCGCGGACTTGGGCGGCATCGTTCGTGCGGGGCGGGGATCTGGATTTCGAAGGCATCACCTGTGACAGCGCGGGCAATCGTTACATCGTCAGCGAAGGCCACGCCGCGGTGTTGCAAGTACCGCCAACCGGGCCTGCGTCCTGGCTGAAAATCTCGCCGATGCTGGTTCGCGAAGCGCGGGCGAGCGGCATGTTGTTGCACTTCAATGCATTATTCGAAGGCTTGGCGATCAATCCGGCCGGTGACACGCTGTGGCTGGCCGCCGAACGTGAGCGCCGCGGTTTGCTGCTGATCAAGCGCCAGCAAACAGTGTGGGACTGCGACGGTAGCTGTGTGCTGCTGAGTGAAGGCGGGGTGGAAATGCAGCCAGCGCAATTTCCCCACGCCAGAGCTCGCCCTCGGGATTTTGCTGATCTGTCATTGTTCGACGGCAAGCTGTTTACCCTTGAGCGCAACGCCTTTCAGATCTGTCGCCGTGATGCGGTGACGAGCAAGGTCGAGCGCTGCTGGTCGTTTGCTGCCGAGGCCTTGCAGGAAAACCGTCGTTATTCACAACCCTTTGGGCTGGCGGAAGCGCTGATCATCGACGTCGAAGGTGCCTGGATCGGTATCGACAACAACAACGGTGCGCGCGCCGACGGTGAAGTACGGCCGATTGTGTGGCGCTTTGCCGCGCCTGAAGGTGGCTGGAGTGCCAAGCCATGAGTCAGCAACCGCCGGGCAAACGCGCCGGTCGGGTGTTGATGGTGCTGGCCTGGGGCGCCGCGCTGTTTCTGGCGACGCGGTTCTTCGGTCAATGGGAGGAGCGTCAACAGAATCCCAATACCGTCGTCAGCTCTGAGCAGGGCCAGGGTTTTATCGAAGTGAAGCTGATCGGCAACAGCCAGGGGCATTTTGTCGCCACCGGCCAGATCAACGGCCAGCCCGTGGAGTTCATGCTCGATACCGGTGCGACCGATGTGTCGATCCCGGCCGAAATGGCTGAACGATTGAAGCTGGAAAAAGGCTTCGGGGTGACCCTGAGCACGGCCAATGGCTTGAGCGAGGGCTATCGAACCCGCCTCGACCGGCTGCAACTGGGCGCCATCGTGCTGCGTGACGTTCGCGCGCTGGTGGCGCCCGGTTTGCACGGCAATCAAGTGCTGCTCGGCATGAGCGCACTGAACAAACTTGAATTTACCCAGCGCGGTGGCACCATGCTGCTGCGCCAGACCACGAAATAATGAGGCCCGCATGAGCGACTCCCTTGATCTCAGCCTGGACGGTGTAGAGCGCCGGTCACTGGCTGACTTCACCGAAAATGCCTACCTCAACTACTCCATGTACGTGATCATGGATCGTGCCTTGCCGCATATCGGCGACGGCCTGAAACCGGTTCAGCGACGCATCGTCTATGCGATGAGCGAGTTGGGGCTGGACGCCGATTCCAAGCACAAAAAGTCGGCGCGTACCGTCGGTGACGTGCTTGGTAAATTCCATCCTCACGGCGACTCGGCATGCTACGAAGCGATGGTGCTGATGGCCCAGCCGTTCAGCTACCGCTACACGCTGGTCGACGGCCAGGGTAACTGGGGTGCGCCGGATGATCCCAAGTCCTTCGCGGCCATGCGATACACCGAAGCGCGGCTGTCGCGTTATTCCGAAGTGCTGCTCAGCGAACTCGGCCAGGGCACGGCGGACTGGGGCCCGAACTTCGACGGCACCCTGGAAGAACCTCTGGTGTTGCCGGCCCGTTTGCCGAACATCCTGCTCAACGGCACCACCGGTATCGCCGTGGGCATGGCCACCGACGTCCCGCCGCATAACCTGCGCGAAGTCGCGACCGCTTGCGTGCGTTTGCTGGATGAACCGAAAGCCACGGTCGAGGAGCTCTGTGAACACATTCAGGGCCCGGATTATCCGACCGAAGCGGAAATCATCACGCCGCGCGCCGACCTGCTGAAAATCTACGAAACCGGTCGCGGTTCGGTGCGCATGCGCGCTGTTTACCACGTCGAAGACGGCGACATCGTCGTGACGGCACTGCCGCACCAGGTCTCTGGCGCCAAAGTGCTGGAGCAGATTGCCGCGATGATGCAGGCCAAACCGTCGAAAGCCCCGCAGATCGCGGACTTGCGCGACGAGTCGGACCACGAGAACCCTTGCCGCATCGTGATTATTCCGGTCAACAGCCGGGTCGATCACGAAGCGCTGATGCAACACCTGTTCGCGACCACCGAGCTGGAATCCAGCTACCGGGTCAACATCAACATCATTGGCCTCGACGGCAAGCCGCAGCTCAAGAACCTGCGCGCATTGTTGGTGGAATGGCTGGAATTCCGCGTGCGGACCGTGCGTCGACGCCTGCAATTCCGTCTGGACAAGGTCGAGCGTCGCCTGCACCTGTTGGACGGTTTGCTGATTGCCTACCTCAACCTGGACGAAGTGATCCACATCATCCGTACCGAGGAGCATCCGAAGGCCAGTCTGATCGAGCGTTTCGCCCTGAGCGAGATCCAGGCCGATTACATTCTCGACACCCGTTTGCGTCAGTTGGCGCGACTGGAAGAAATGAAGCTGCGTGCCGAGCAGGACGAGCTGCTCAAGGAGCAGGCCAAGCTGCAAGCCCTGCTGGGCAGCGAAGCCAAGCTGAAGAAACTGGTACGCAGCGAGCTGATCAAAGACGCCGAAACCTATGGCGACGACCGTCGTTCGCCAATCGTCGAGCGCGCCGAAGCCAAGGCGATGACCGAGCACGATCTGCTGCCGAACGAGAAAGTGACGGTCGTGTTGTCGGAAAAAGGCTGGGTTCGCTCTGCCAAAGGTCACGAAATCGACGCCACCGGTCTTTCCTACAAGGCAGGGGATGGCTTCAAGACCTCGGCAGCCGGGCGTTCCAACCAGTTTGCGGTGTTTATCGACTCCACCGGCCGCAGTTATTCGGTTGCATCCCACACACTGCCGTCGGCCCGTGGCCAGGGTGAACCGCTGACCGGCCGTCTGACGCCGCCACCAGGGGCGAGCTTCGAATGCGTGCTGATGCCTGAAGACGATGCGCTGTACGTGATCGCATCCGACGCCGGTTACGGTTTCGTGGTCAAGGGCGAAGACCTGCAAGCCAAGAACAAGGCGGGCAAGGCCCTGTTGAGCCTGCCGAACAACGCCAAGGTCATCCTGCCGCGTCCGGTGGCCGACCGTGAACACAACTGGCTGGCCTCGGTGACCACCGAGGGTCGCCTGCTGATCTTCAAAATCAGCGATCTGCCACAATTAGGTAAAGGTAAAGGGAATAAGATCATCGGGATTCCCGGTGAGCGTGTTGCCAGTCGCGAAGAATATGTCACGGACATCGCTGTTTTGCCGGAGGGCGCCACGTTGGTGCTGCAGGCCGGCAAACGTACCTTGTCACTGAAGGCGGACGACCTTGAACACTATAAAGGTGAGCGTGGGCGTCGCGGTAACAAACTGCCACGGGGCTTCCAGAGGGTGGATGCGCTGTTCGTCGAAAACCTCAATTAAGCGTCCTAGAGCGCTCGATCTACGATTTGACGCGTAGATCGACGCTTTGGCGCTGGAGTCGGAACGCATATTCACGGATGATATGGCCTTTCAAGCGCCGGCGTGGCCGAGCGTTCTTCATATTTTTTGAGTATTTTCACTGTGGTGAGCCTTGTGGCAGCCACCTGGATGGGACGATGACTGCTCTGCGCCTTCCTTTTATTTTGATGCTCGCTGGCGTTCTTGGCCTGGCGGGTTGCAGCGTGCACCAGCCGGTGTCGCTGTATCAGCTGGACAGCGGAAGTCCGGCTCAGCCTGCGCAAAGCGCGGGCATGGCGGTATTGTTGGGCCCGGTAACGGTTGCTGATTACCTGCAACGCGAAACCTTATTGCAGCGTCAGCCGGATGGCAGCCTTCAAGCATCGGCCGACGGTCGTTGGGCGGGCAGCCTGTCGTCGGACATCGATCAGCTGTTACTGCGTCAGGTCGCCGGTCATCTGGACAGCCAGCGCGTTGTCCTGGCTCCTGCGACAGTGGGCTTCACACCGGATGTTCAGGTTCTGCTGACCATCACCCGTCTGGACTCGGGTGTGTCGCAACCGGCGATCCTGGACGCGCAATGGCGCCTGATCGATCGTCGTGGTCAGGTGCGTGATAACCGCATCATTCATCTGCAAGAGCAGCACGCCGGCGGTACGGCGTCTCAGGTTCAGGCCCAGGGTGTGTTGCTGCAGCGTCTGGCCGAGCAACTGTCGACAGCGCTCAAGCCGCTGGCCAACCAGCCGCCGATCGCTGAGGCGCCGCGCAAGCCCGCCGCCAAGCCTGTGGCACCGGCAGCAGAGCCGGAGAAGCAGCCGAAAATCCCGATGGCTTCGCCGATTCGTACGGATATGGAAGTGTTCAGGTTCTGAGCCTGGATTGAGTCCAGAACAAAGCCCGCCTTGTGCGGGCTTTGTTGTTTCTGCAGGTTGGTCGTAGCAGCTGCCGAGCCTGCGAGGCTGCGTTCGAGGACGAAGTCCTCGCAGACCCTGTTGGTGCGTTTTGCCTGACCGTGCCCATCGCCTGATTTTACGACTGCTGTGCAGCCGAACGCAGCCTCGCAGGCTCGGCAGCTGCTACAAGAGTTAGGGGACAACAAAAAGCCCGCAGACGATCACTCATCTGCGGGCTTCTCTACAGCGGGCACAAGGTTACGGGTTACGCCCGGCGTTCGTGCATCCGCGCCAGTTGCCGCTCCAGCATCGATGGATAAGGCTCCATCAGGCGTTCTACGCAGCACGCACCCTCAGGGCTTGCAATCGGGCGGATCCGCGCACGCTGGCGAATCAGCGCGTCGTCGCTGATCTTGCGCTCCACCAGCAGCAGGTTGCGGCTGTGTTGCGACAGGGCCAGCGCATCCTGAGCGGTTTCGGTCAACAGCAGATCGATCTGGCTCAAGCCGAACAGTTCGTCGCCCAGTGTCAGGCCCAACTGCAATTGCAGGGTGATGCCGCTGTCGGCGACTTCGATCTGCAATTGATGGCCCAGGGCGCGCAGCAACTCACCGCAGCAGATGGCGTTGGTCAGGTAGTCATCGCCGCTGTCTTCGGTGTGGAACAGCATCAGCGTGCTGCCATCGTTCAGGGTGTGCAGTTCGCTCTGGTAGAGCGACGCCGCCTGATCGAGGCAATCGCGGTAGCGCTTGAGCAGCTCTTCCAGACGTGCGCGGGGCAGGCGACGCAGTTGATCCTGTGCACCCAGTTGCACCGCCAGTACCGCGCTGTGTTGAGGTACGTTCGATACCTGCGGCTTTGCGACGGATTTCGGCGCGCTGTCTGTCGAGTCGTCACGCAGATCGGCAAACGGATCTTCGTCGTCCTCGTCGTCTTCGACCGTGCTGACAATGCGCCGCGGCGCAGGCTTGAGACCTGCCACCGGTCGGGTTTCATCGAAGCTCGGATCACGCAGGTTGCGCACTTCGAAG
Organism: Pseudomonas sp. Pseusp11; assembly: GCF_047304405.1. Classification (NCBI taxonomy): domain Bacteria; kingdom Pseudomonadati; phylum Pseudomonadota; class Gammaproteobacteria; order Pseudomonadales; family Pseudomonadaceae; genus Pseudomonas; species Pseudomonas sp. Pseusp11. The sequence continues at coordinate 34,896 of NZ_JBGLZF010000039.1, read as the reverse complement.
GCCGGATCGGTCTCTTCGTCGTCATCGCTGTCGTCGAACTCGGGCTCCGGAACAGGCTCCGGTTCGGCCGGCTCCGGCGCGAAATTGGCGTGCAGCTGACGAGCCAGATCGCCGACTTCATCCTGACGCTCGGTGGCCGGGGTGTATTCGTCGATATTGCGCAGCCACACCCGCAATTGCAGCAGCGGCGTGGAGATATTGCGGCCCAGGCGCAGGCTCAAGGCCAGGGACAGCGCCAGCAGAATCGCGCTCAGAATGCCCATGCTTTGCAGGCTGATGGTCATCGGCTGCTGGAACTGATCCATGTCCAGGCTGATGCGCAGTTGCCCGGCGGTCACGTCCTGGAAGGTGATCTTGCTCTGGTACATGCCTTCGGCTTCGCCCAGCAGGCCGTGCTTGGGACGCTGACCGGCTTCGGCGAGGATGCGGTTATCCACGCTGTAGATGGCAGCGTGGGCCACCAGCTTGTTCTTGGTCAGGTTGTTGAGCAGCACATTCAGGCTGAGGATGTCGTTGGACACCAACAGCTCCGTGGCCGACGTAGCCGTCTGGGTGGTCAGGCTTTCGCCCAGGGCATCCGCCTGCTCGTGCATGGCCTGCTTGAATTGCAAACCCATCACACAGGCATAGATCACCAGGGCCAGAGCGACCAGGATCACGTTATGGCTGGCAATGCGTAATGCGATCGGCACACGGCGATGACGCAGTGCCCGGAAGATCAGCAGAAAGAAGTTATCGGTTTTTACTGGCGTGGGCCGGTTCACTTGAGCTCGGCTCTTTGTCCGTGAAGTTGACGCGCAGTATAGCGACAGGCCCTAGGCCGTCAAAGCGCTCACGGTGCCCGATGGTCACTGAAAATGGGTAGAATGCGGTTTTTTTCCACCTGCGGGGGTGCGCCTTGCGCGAAATCGTCCTGATAAACATCACGGGAGTCGACCGTCCGGGTCTGACTGCGGCCATAACCGGCGTTCTGGCCCAGGGTGGTGTGAACATTCTCGACATCGGTCAGGCGGTGATCCACGACACCCTGTCGTTCGGCATCCTGGTTGAAATTCCTGATACCGAGCGCGGCAACTCGGTGCTCAAAGACATCCTGTTCAAAGGCTATGAGCTTGAGCAACAAGTGCGTTTCACGCCGGTGTCCGAAGAGGATTACCAGCAGTGGGTCGGCAACCAGGGCAAGAAACGCCACATCGTCACCCTGTTGACCCGCAAAGTGACCGCCGAGCAATTGCAGCGTGTGAGTTCGATCACCGCCAAATACGGTCTGAACATCGACCATATCGACCGCCTTTCCGGGCGCATGCCGCTGGACACCCCGGCCGACAAGGGCAAGGGTTGCATCGAGTTTTCCGTGCGTGGCGAAGCGGCTGACCCGCAAGCGCTGCGGGCTGAATTCCTCAGCGTTGCGCAAGAGCTGAACGTCGACATCGCCTTCCAGGAAGATTCGCTGTTCCGCCGTAACCGTCGTCTGGCGGTGTTCGACATGGACTCGACGCTGATTGAAGCCGAGGTCATCGACGAACTGGCCAAGGCCGCCGGCGTTGGCGACCAGGTGTCCGCGATTACTGAGCGGGCGATGGCCGGCGAGTTGGACTTCCGCGCCAGCTTCAAGGAACGCCTGGCCTTGCTGCAAGGGCTGGACGTCAGCGTGCTGGACTCCATCGGTGCTTCCCTGCGCCTGACCGAAGGCGCCGAAACCCTGTTCGCCGAACTCAAGCGCCTGGGCTACAAGACCGCGATTCTGTCGGGCGGCTTCACCTACTTCGCCAAGCAACTGCAGGCCAAGCTGGGCATCGACTATGTGTTCGCCAACGAACTGGAAGTGGTCGACGGCAAGGTCACCGGCGTGGCGGTCGAGCCGATTGTCGATGCGCAACGCAAGGCGGATTTGCTGCGTGAACTGGCGCATAAAGAAGGTTTGCGTCTGGAGCAGACAATTGCCGTCGGTGACGGTGCCAACGACCTGCCGATGCTGGCGATTGCCGGGCTGGGCGTAGCGTTCCGCGCCAAACCATTGGTCAAGCAATCGGCGAAGCAGGCGATTTCCACCCTTGGGCTGGATGGCGTGCTGTATCTGCTGGGCTTCCGGGATCGCGACGGGCAGCTCTGAGTTTTCGACCGTCCGGGCGAGCCCCATCGCGAGCGTGCTCGCGATGGGGGCACCCTCTGGGACTCGCCGTTATAGCGACTTCCACAACGAATCAAACTCTTGCGCTACCCCGACCACGCCGCCTTCCGCGGCGTTTTCGTTTCTGGCTACCTCCAGCGAACGGTAGGCAAACTGATTGAAGCTGTTGGTGCTCGTCATCCGTCTCTCCAGCTCGGCCGGGCGTTCCTGGCCATTGGTGTTGATCAGCACCTTATTACCTTCCTGGAACGGCAGGCGCGGCGTGAGCAGGGTGGCCGGCAGGTCGATGGCACTGATAGCGGGCAGTAACAGCCCGCGCAAGTACTGGCTGTGTTCGTCGCCGGAGCGAATCAGTTGCAGGCCGCAGGGTTCGGCGTAAGGCGCAACGTGTTCGATACCCATCTGCGTGCCGCCGCCCCGTACCTGGCGGATCCAGCGCACCACGGCAACGCTCCAGCCTTGACCGGCCGTATCCTCGATACCGACCATTTCGCCAGCCTGCAGTTCGGCAGGCACTGCGCCGGGCCAGGCCAGGCAATAACCGCCAGGGCTGTGATTGATCACCGGTAGCGCGTAGGTCGGGAAATGCTGTTGGCCGGACGCCTCGTGGTTGTCATGTTTCTGAAGGTGTGGATATTCGATCTCTTCGTAGGGCAGCAGCGTGTCTGCCGTGCCATGGGGGGCGGCGTCGAAGGCCTGTTTCCATTGGTCCTTGGCGCGTCCTGCCGGCTCGGCTGCCGAGAACTGCGCGGGACGGGCGCCGGGTTTTTTCAGGATGTCGTTGAACGGGCGTTTGCCACCGAGATAAAAGTGCAGGGCGCTCATGCCCACGCACAGGGTCAATGTGCCGTGGCCGACGGTGCGCTGGAAACCGCGCTCGGAGGCCTGGCCCCAGGCGGCATACAGGTGTTGCAGCGTATCCAGATTCAGCCCTGTCGGAACCGGCAGCGGCGATGCCTTGTCGGCCGATTGTTGCAGATGGATTTCGATGGCGGCGACCAGGGGCTGCGGGTCGATCCCCAACAAACGCTCTTGTTGTTCGGCAGGGAATTTGACGCGATAACGCGGGCCGCTGTCGAGGTCCGGGGCGACGGCAAACAGCCCGTTGTCCGGTTTGAAGGGTTGCAGCTTGATCCATTGGCTCCAGGGTTCCAGCACCTCGGCGAGCCGGGCGATCTGGTTCTGGCGCAGTTGATTGCAGCGTGAAGCACCCAGCAGGAGGGCGACGACGTAGGTCTGCTCGATGCTCAGGCTTTGCGTCTGGCTGGCCAGTTCATCGCGCACGCTCTGATGTTGCAGCTGATGTTCGCAGCCGATCCGGTACAGCTGATGCAGTTCCAGCCACAGCCCTTCGGGCGCCGGGCAGTAGAGCTCAGTGGCGCGGATCAACGTACCGTTCAAGCAATGGACGGCACGTTGCAATGCCTGGGTCAGCAGCGGCGCACGGTCTTTACTGAAGCGCGGTGCGATGCGGACGACGATCTGCTTGTAGCCGATCGCCAAGTGGCTCTGCAGCGCCTGGCAAAGGTTGGCGATTTTGCGCGAACGCTCGTCGAGCACAATGGCCTGGTGCAGAAAATGCCGCTCCAGGTGCTTGCAGACGTAATACACCTCGGGCCGCAGCAATTCGAGCAATTGCAGGCGATTGTCGCTGGGTGTGAGCAGTTGGTTGAGTTCATTCAAGCCTTGGTACAACTGGCGAGCGGTTTCACCGATGTTGGCTTTGGGCAGGTTGGCGATCCAGCGCTTGAGGTCGCGTGGCGTGGCTTCGCAGAAAGACAGGCGCGACTGCATCGGGATCGGTGCGCGTAGCAGTAGGGCAGGATTGGTCTCATTCATGCCGTGGACAAACTCCGACCGGGAAATGGGCAACGAATGACTTTGACTGTAGCAGCTATGAACGCTGGAGGAGGGGGCGCAGCGGGAGGAAATGTCCGATCCCACGAAAGGCGTTCGTGGGATCGGATCGAGGGATCAGGCGGTTGGCAGGCCGATGCCCTGGCCCATCTGCACTGGCGAAAGGGCGCCCAGCCCTTCAGCCCATTTCACTTGATCCGGCCCGAACAGCACGACCGCCGTAGAACCGAGCTTGAAACGACCCAGTTCCGCACCTTTTTCCAAGTGAATCGGCGCACGGGCCGCTTCATCGTAGCGGAAGGTTTTCAGCTCGCGTTTTGGCGGTGTGACCAAGCCAGCCCAAACGGTTTCGATCGACGCCACAATCATCGCACCCACCAACACCACGGCCATCGGGCCGCGCTCGGTGTCGAAAATGCACGCTACACGCTCGTTGCGGGCGAACAGTTCCGGAACGTTTTCAGCGGTGGTCTGGTTGACCGAGAAGATGCGGCCGGGGATGTAGACCATCTCGCGCAGGGTACCGGCCAGCGGCATGTGCACACGGTGGTAGTCTTTCGGCGACAGATAAATGGTGGCGAAATCGCCGCCCATGAAGGGCGCTGCGTTGGCCGCGTCGCCACCCAGCAATTCCAGCACGCTGAAGCTGTGGCCCTTGGCCTGGAAAACGCGGCCGTGTTCGATCGGACCGAGCTGGCTGACGGCGCCGTCGGCCGGGCTGAGGATCGCGCCCGGGGTTTGATCCAGCGGGCGAGCACCGTCCTTCAAGGCGCGGGTGAAGAACGCATTGAAGTGCTCGTAAGCGGTCAGGTCTTCGACCAGCGCCTGGGACATGTCCACTTGATAACGCTTGGCGAACCAGGCGGTAAAGGCATTCTTGAACCAGCGCACGCGGCATTCGGCAATGCAGCCGGCCAGTCGCGAGAGCAAGTGATGGGGCAGCAGGTATTGGCTGAGGATAAACAAACGCTTATTCATTAACTGTCCTTGAAAAACTTAAATCTCTACGGGCGTGTCAGGGTGGTTGCCCCATTCGCCCCAGGAGCCGGCGTAGCCTTTGACCCGCGGATAACCGAGCGCCTTGGCCACCAGATAGGTGAAGCCAGAACGATGGTGTGTCTGGCAGTGGGTAATGACTTCTTTGTCTTTGGTAATGCCGAGTTGTTCCAGGATTTTCGGCATGTCGGTGCGGATACGCAGGTTGCGCGCCTGATCCATGCCGGCGGTCCACTCGAAGTTGACTGCGCCGGGGATGTGCCCGCCCTTGGCCGCCAGCACTTTCTCGCCGGAGTATTCCAGCGGGCCACGTGCGTCCCAGATCGCCAGGTCAGCGGCGCCGAGGCGGCTTTGCAGGTATTCGCGGGTGGCGACAGGTTCGTCGTGCAGGGTCAGGGCGACCGGGCCGCCGACTGCCGGCGGGATCTGGATCGACATGGGCAAGCCTTCCGCCAGCCAGGCCGGCAGGCCGCCGTCGACATAGTGATATTTGCTGTGGCCGATGACATCCAGCAGCCAGATAAAGCGCCCGGCCCAACCGCCGCCTTCGTCGTCATAGACGACATAGACCGCATCAGGGTTGTGCCCCAGTTCGCCGAACAATGCTTCAAGCGCGGCGTGGGTCGGCAACAGGCCCGGCGCAGGCGCCTGGCCCAGCTGAGTGCGTTTTGGATCGACAAAGCGTGCACCGGGGATATGCCCTTCGGCATAGCGGGCGCTGCTGGTCAGGTCCACCAGAATCAGTTCGCGGGAGTCGAGACGCGGGAGCAGGTCGCTCGGCTCGATCACCAGCGCCAAGCCAGAGAAGTCAGACATGTGAGGTCTCCAGAGCACAAAGGGGAGGATTGTAGCGCAGCGTCATGAGGGCCTGTTATCAGTTATTTTGGGGCAGGAAATAACGGTAAACAGGCCCTAGCGGTGGCTAAAGCTGTGCAGGGCCTTTTCGATGCATTGTGCGGTTTTGCCGAAGGCTTGCACGGTGATTTCCGAGAACGGTCCGCCGCCCTGATCCGCCACCACGATCATGATCACCCGGCCGTTGTTGACCAGTGAGCGCAGCAGCAGGTGTTCGCCGCTGAACTGTGAGCGCAGGCTGGCTGGCAGCAGGGCCGAGAATTGTGCGTTGTTGGCCGGCGTCAGGCGCACCTGGGCCTGTTGCGCGAGCAGGCGTTGCAGCACGGTGCTCTGGCTGACCACCAGGTTCAAACCGGCCACTTCCTTGGGTAGCCCGGCGGTCTGGTGCACGCGCAAATTGGCGTGCGTGCGGTCGGCCATCAGAATCATCACCCGGCGCATGCCACACGCCACCAGGGCATCCAGGGCCGATGTGGTCAAGTGCATGGCATTGGTAAAACGGCTCGGCTCCACCAGCAATTCGGCACATTGCTTGCGCCACTTCGCCAGGTCTTCGGCGGTCGGCGCCGGTGCGGGCAACAAACCGGCGTGAACGCGGTGCGCACCCGGTGGCCAGATCAGCGATTCGGCCGGGTGCCAGAGGTCTGGCATGGCGTGTTGGCGAGCGCTGTTGGCGGCCTGCTGGTGCAATTGTTGTTGCACCTCATCCATCGGCATTTGCAGGTAAAGACTGGTCAGGTACTGCCAGCGTTCGCAGTGTGGACTGTCCCAGGCCTGTTGTGCCGCCAGCGCCAGACCGTTGGCCAGCAGCACGGTATTGGCGGGCTGATTGAGCCAGCGGCGCAACGTCGGGTCGTCATCCAGGCGGTTCTGTTGGCGCAACGGGTGATCGCTGTCACGTGCGATGCGCAGGACTTTCACCAGCTCACGCTGCTCGCTGCGCAGCAGCCGATAACCTTGCTGTACCCAGATCGGCAGGCGCCAGACGTCCACCAGCGCCAGACAGATTTCCAGCAGGCGCACGCCGAACAATTGCTTTTCGACTTTGCGTGCCGACTCGCCTTTATGGATGACCCGCAACTCCCACTCTTCAAGCAACTGCGGATGGGTCAGCGCCATGGGCCAGAGTGGCGAGAGAAACAGCAGGCTGCCCCAGTGGATGTCCTGCCACAGTCGCGCCAGGCGACTGGCAAAAAAACCGTTGGCCTGTTGAGTGGCGTGCTGGCTGATCAGTTGAAGCTGGCGCAGGGCGACGGGGATTTGCAATTGGGGTTCGGCGGGCAGGCGGTCGAGCAGTTCTTCGGTGCGTTTCAAACCGAGGCGATTGATCGCCACCTCAAGGTTTTCAGCAGGCTCGGTCATGCTGCCATGGGTGTGACGGTTGGCTTCGCGAATCACGCTCAAGGCCAGGGCCGGGCTTTCCTGCATCAGTTCGGCAATGTCGCGCAGTGAGCTGCGGTTATCGCGGATCGCTTTGCAGACCAGGTCGTGGCTGGCTTGCGGAACCGGCAGGCGCACGCCATCGAGAAGCTTGACCCATCCTTCAAGCGTGGTTGGTTTTGGCGTTGGGACGTTCGTTTCGTTAGCCATGTCTGGACGCGATCATCGTCTGCTTTACCTATGCCCTGAACGGGTCAAATTAGCTTTTCGCCTTAACTGGCTATAGTCTGGCGCAGTTTTGCCGATAAGTAGAAGAAGAGATTTTTTAACTTCCGAATATGACCTTGAACCCGACTCAGTAAGTGCTCTCCTACCTATGGCTAAAATTATCGGCATCATCGTCGTATTCGCGAGCGTGCTCGGCGGATACGTGCTTTCCCACGGCAAGATTGCCGCTCTCATCCAGCCTTTCGAGGTGATGATTATCGGCGGCGCGGCCCTTGGCGCATTCCTGCAGGCCAACCCCGGCCACATGACAATGCACGTGCTCAAGAAGTCCTTGGGCATGTTCAGTTCGCGTTTCAACCACACCTTCTACCTGGAAGTGCTGGGGCTGATTTACGAGATCCTCAACAAGAGCCGTCGCGAAGGCATGATGGCGATCGAAGGCGACATCGAAGATGCCGCCGCGAGCCCGATCTTCGCCAAGTACCCGGCGGTGCTCAAAGACGAACGCATGACCGCGTTCATCTGCGATTACCTGCGCATCATGTCCTCCGGCAACATGGCTCCCCATGAGCTGGAAGGCCTGTTCGACATGGAACTCTACAGCCTCAAGGAAGACCTCGAGCACCCGTCCCACGCGGTGAACGGCATCGCCGACGCCATGCCCGGTTTCGGTATCGTCGCGGCGGTATTGGGGATCGTGGTGACCATGGCATCCCTGGGCGAAGGCGACCAGAAGTCCATCGGTCTGCACGTAGGGGCGGCACTGGTCGGTACCTTCTTCGGTATTCTCGCGGCCTACGGTTTCTTTGGGCCGCTGGCCCACTCCCTGGCTCACGATGCCAAGGAAGAACTGAACACCTACGAAGCCATCAAGGCTTCGCTGGTGGCTTCGGCTTCCGGGATGCCGCCGTCGCTGGCGGTGGAGTTCGGTCGCAAGGTTCTGTACCCGGCGCACCGTCCTAGCTTCGCTGAGCTGGAACAAGCGGTTCGCGGTCGTTAAGTCATGGAAAATAACCAGCCGATAATCATCAAGCGCGTCAAGCGCATCGCCGGAGGGCATCACGGGGGCGCCTGGAAAATCGCCTTCGCGGACTTCGCGACGGCGATGATGGCGTTCTTCCTGGTGTTGTGGCTGCTGTCCACCGCGACGCCTGAACAGAAGATCGCCATCGCCGGTTACTTCAAGGACCCGGTCGGGTTTTCCGAAAGCGGTACGCCGTACATCATCGACCTGGGCGGCACGCCGACCCTGGCGCCGGAGAACACCCTCAACCCGGAGGTGAAATCTCAGCCGCAGCCAGACAAGGTGACCATCGACGCCGAGCAGGTTGAAGGCATGGCCGAGCAGGTCGAGAAGGAGCGCCTGGAGTTGTTGCTGCAAGAGTTGCAGAACAAGGTCAATGAAAACCCGCAATTGCAGAAATTCAAGGATCAGATCCTCTTCGAGATCACCCAGGACGGTTTGCGCATCCAGATCATGGACGCCGAAAACCGCCCGATGTTCGACTCCGGCAGTGCGCGCCTGAAGCCGTACTTCGAAGATATTCTGCTGGCCATGGCCGACACCATCAAAGCGGTGCCGAACAAAATCAGCATCAGCGGCCACACCGATGCCAAGCCGTACTCGGGCACCGGCGATTTCGGCAACTGGGAACTCTCGGCCAACCGCGCCAACGCGGCTCGTCGTGCATTGGTCGCCGGCAGCTACCCGGATTCACAGGTGGCACGCGTCGTGGGTTATGCCTCATCGGCACTGTTCGATCGGGAGAACCCGTTCAACCCGGTCAACCGCCGGATCGACATCGTGGTGCTGACCAAGAAAGCCCAGCGCGCCATCGAAGGCGAACAAGGTGCCGAACCGGCGCCAGCGCCGACGCAAGGGCAGGGTGGTCCGGGCGAAGTGCCTGCGCCGCCAGCCGATCCGAACGCATTGCCGGCGGACAAAGAACCGCTGCCGGCACACGAACTTCGTGAGCGTTTGAATCTGTTTGATAATCCTGCGCCGAAGCCGGCAGCACCAGCCAAGTAGTGACCCACAAAAAAGCCGCGAATGATCGCGGCTTTTTTGTCTCTGCTGCTTCGTCCTGAATAAGGTTTACACCTTCTGGCTTCTTATCAGGAAGTCGTTATGGATAATCAATCCTTGCCACAGCTGCAACAGCGAAACCGCTGGAGTGGATGCCGCTAATCATTTTCGTGACGTCACGAAAATGATCGTGATCGGCAAAGGCGGGCAGCGTTTTTCGCACGGTATCACTAGCGCTGATAGCGTGCGTAGATCCTGTTATTTGGCCGTTAATAGGGGCACCGCATCATCTGCCTGTGCGTCGTAACTTCAGGGCAACACACCTTCATGACACCGTCGTTCAGGGCTATGGCAGCCGTCTGCTCAGATGTACACCGTTCGGTCCCAGCACGCTGGTCGCAACGCCAAGGGCCGGAAGCATGAGGTGCTGTTGAGCGGCGCGTGTCACCATCGTCACCTCAAGTATGAAGGATTAAACTGCTGCGATTTTCTGCTTCCCAACATCAAGGATGAAACATGATTCGACCCTCATTTTCTAGCGCGTGGGCGGCTTCTCAACGGATTTACGACACCCTCAATCCATCTGAAAAAGTTGCGACAGTCATCGGCGGCAATGTTGCAATGAACATCAACAGCCGTGATCCGGCCCTAAGGTGGGTCAACACGTGCGCAGTACGCATGAGTTATATCCTCAATTACTCCGGCTCACTCATACCACGAATAGTTGGCGAAACCGTGTCTGGCGCTGACAAGCGCTGGTACTTTTATCGCGTCAAAAGCCTGATTGCCTATCTGGAACAGCAATGGGGAAGTGCCGAGACGGTCAGATACCCGGCCGCAAACGGCGGCACCCTGGCGGGCCGGAAGGGACTTATTTTGTTTGAAGTTTCTGGCTGGTCGGATGCTCAGGGGCATGCCACATTGTTTGACGGCAGAATGTGTTACGACCACTGCTATTTCAATGAGCCGGGTGTGAATTATCAAACCGACCGCGCGAACTTCTGGAGTTTGTCGTGATGAAATATTTGACTGCGGTTTTGGCACTGGCTTGGGCGGCCGCACCTTCCAACAGTTGGGCCAAGGATGATCCGACCAACTCCCCACAGGCAGGCGGGCGCACCTACGCGCAAAATTACAAGGATATGGTGCTGGCGGACTGCATCGCTACAGCCTACAAGAGCGAACCTGAAGCCGCCCAGGATGCCGGAAGCAGTGCCAGTGCGCTTATGGATTGGACCTATTTCGATCTGGAGCAAGCACCTCAAGCTGGTAGATCTCTGGTTGACCAGTTTCTGGCTCGTGATTATCACAATCCACTGGTCGAATCAGAGCGAAAAGGTGTTCGTTTTGAGCTGCTCAAATGCCTGGACCTGTATCACAGCAAAGAGTTGGACAGCCAGGTCAGGCAACTGGTCATCAATCCCCAGCACACCTATCGTCAGGACAACCCGCCACGGCCCAAAAAGGATTGAACTGCGAAATACAAGAAAGCCGCGATCATCGCGGCTTTTTCACACCTGTCAGTAACCCCTTCGGATGCGGTTTTTGAGCTGGTCGTGGAACACCTCGGCATTGCGTCTGTAGGTGCCGTAAAGGGATTCGCTGATCGAATCCAGCGTCATGGAGCGCTTGGTCGCCACTTCTTCACGGTAGGCATCAATGAAAAAATCCAGATCCTTGTCAGTGCTGAGCTTTGGCCATTTATCGAGGTACAGCGGCAGTTCCGCCGGTTCGGTCTTGAATGAGCAGATCCGTCGGTTGCTGATGGTCGCTTCGCCGATTTCGAACGGTACCCACCACGAGAGCGCAGTCTTGTCAGAGACCACCGCCATCAGATGCGTGCATGCGGTGATGTTGCGGGTGATGACCCCGGTAATGTCGTCGGTGGTCTGTGATTCCGGATCCAGCACGTCGAAGTAGGTCTTGATGTTGGCCTGTATCAGACGGCTGTTGATGGCGATCGCGTGGGGGCGATCCACGTGACGGTAGCTGATGAATACGGGCATCAGAAATGTCCTTTGAGGGCGAGTTCGCGGTAATAGGCGCCGAGTGCCGTGAGGCAGCAACCGGTGGAGTTGATGGCCGCGTAGTACATGTGTTCGGCGTCCACCGGTTCGATCAGGCTGTGGCGGTTGCACTTTTGCAGTTGCTTGAAGACGTCGCCGTGCTCCGGATCGAACGTCGTTTCCGTGGGCTCGTAGCTGGGATCGAGGGGGAACACGGCCTCTGCTTCGGCGAACCAGTCGGGCAGTTTGCGCAGGATCTCCTTGGGGATCAGTGGCGACACTTCGCGCAGGGAAATGAACTGCGACACGTTGGTCTTGAACACCGGACGCTGCTCCCAGGCGTCGAGGGCGTTGTCGACAAACGAATAGAGGCTGCCGGGGGTGATCTTGCCGAGGATGTTCGCCGCGCCGCCGTGCAGGGCCTGGAGCAATAACCCGGTGAACACGCCGTGCTGCGCGCCCTCCATGGCCGGCTCTTCCTTTTTGCAGGCGGTAAGAATCGTCATGCCTTCGCCGACCATGCTGCTTTCGCTGCGCAACGCGCGCACCTGGCCAGCCGAGCCGCTCTGGCAACAGTCGAGAATGATCACTTTGTTTTTGATCTTGGTGGCTTTGGTCGCCCAGTTGAGGATGTCGCTGATGCGAATTCCGTCCTTGGCGTTTTTGTAGTCCTGCGGGATCAGCATGCCTTCGTCGGTATCGGCGTCAAAGCCGCCATGCCCGGCGAAGTACAACAGCGCGACATTGCAGTCACCGGAAAACAGCTCGCGGATCTGGTCTTCGAGTTTTTCCCGGCTCAGGTAATCCTCGGCGGAGGTCAGCACGATGTTCTTGAAGTTCGGATCGCCGTTGGCGTCGGTTTTAAGCACGGAAGCCATGGCGATGGCGTCATTGCTGCAGCCGCTCAAGCGCGAAACATGGGTGTAGTCGTTGATACCGATAAACAGTCCCTTGCGCATGATCACACCGCCGTATGCAGGCGAATCGCACTGACGATGCTCTTGGTGTTCCATGCGCATTCGGCGTGTGCGGCCTCGCGCACTACGTTGGAAATCCGCTCGGCTCCGAACGGTTTGATCGCGATGATCACTTTGCCCATGCGTTTGGCGATCTCGATTTCCTTGTTGATCCACTTGCTGTAGGTCGAATACATCCCGGCCATGATCAGCACTGCCGAGCAGGGGCGAATCTTGTTTTCGATGGCTTCTTCGAGCTGCTTGTCGGTGCGGGCGCCCATGATCGGGTTGTGCGGTGGCACCGAGAAGTTCTTGAAACTGAAGTCCGGCTGTGCGCCCAGCAGGCGGACCAGATTGTCGTGGGCGTCTGAATAGTTCCACGAATGGCTGATGAACAAATGATAGGTTTGCATGGGTGTCCCTCGGTATCGCCAATGTGCGAAGAGGGTTTTGAATGTATGCAGTTGAATGGCCGAAACAAGGGCTTCGCGGTGAAAGAGAAGTGCCCTTCAAACAGGCGTGCGGACGCCCTACAGAAATATCTGATGTTTAAGTCGACGGGTTGTTTTGTAGGTTGTTTTGTAGGTGGTTACGAGCGGCCAGCCGTCCCGTTAATGTCGGGGCGGCTGGTGCGTCTGTTTAATAGCTGTTTTCAGGCAAGCTGGCGATGATCGAGCGGTAGCTGTTCATCCGTTGCTGCTGCACACGGCCATCTTCCAGGGCCTTGAGCAAGGCGCAGCCCGGCTCGCGGTCGTGTTTGCAGTCGCGGAAGCGGCAGGTGCCGAGCAGGTCGTTGAACTCGATGAAGCCGGCTTCGACGTCGGCACGGCTGACGTGACCCAGGCCGAACTCGCGGATACCCGGGGAGTCAATCAACTCACCGCCACCGGGGAAGTGGAACAACCGCGCGGTGGTGGTGGTGTGGGTGCCCTGGCCCGACAGCTCGGACAGCGGGCCGACGCGGGTTTCGACTTCCGGCAACAGGCTGTTGACCAAAGATGATTTGCCGACACCGGACTGGCCGACGAACACACTGATGTGCCCGTCCAACAGTTTTTGAAGTTGTTCCATGCCGTTGCCGTGGTGCGCCGACACTTCCAGCACCGGGTAACCCAGCGTGCGGTAAACCGCCAGCAAGGCATTCAGCGCCGGGGCGTTCTGCTCGTCGATCAGGTCGAATTTGTTCAGCAGCAACAACGGGCGGATACCCGCGTGTTCCGCGGCAACCAGGTAGCGGTCGATCAGGTTGGCATGAGGCTCGGGCAGCGGTGCGAAGACGATGACGATCATGTCGACGTTGGCCGCCACCGGCTTGAGCTGTCCACGACTGTCCGGGCGGCAGAGCTCGGTTTTGCGCGGCAGTTGCGCCACGATCACACCGATGCCCTGGTTGCCGGCACGCCACACGACCTGATCGCCGGTCACCAGTGCCGGCAGGTTGGCGCGCAAGTGGCAGCGGAATACCTGGCCGGCCAGCTCGCCATCGAGGGCTTCGACTTCAACCTGTACACCGAAGTGCGCGATCACCAGGCCCGTCTGTTCCGGACCCAGGTCGCCACCCTCAAGTGCCTCGACAGCCGAGGACTCGCGTTTGGCGGCGCGGGCAGCGCGCTCGCCCTGAATCTTTTCGATGCGCCAGTTTTGACGACGATTGAGTTGGCGTTTGGCCATGGGTGTTCCGTATCGAGAATGCAGCGATTAGGTAAAACGGCCGCGAGTTTAGCACGCCCGGCCGCCTCCCTAGGCTAAACTGCGAACCTACGCCGAGGAGCCGACATATGCAGAACCCGCAGAACCTGATCTGGATCGACCTGGAAATGACCGGGCTGAACCCTGATACCGACGTCATCATCGAGATGGCCACCATCGTCACCGACAGTAATTTGAACACCTTGGCTGAAGGTCCGGTGATCGCCATCCATCACAGCGACGAGATCCTCGCCGGCATGGACGAGTGGAATACCCGTCAGCACGGCGGCTCCGGGCTGACCCAACGGGTTCGCGACAGCCGCATCAGCATGGCCGAAGCGGAAGCCGAGACCATCGCCTTCCTGGAGAAATGGGTGCCGAAGGGCAAGTCGCCGATCTGTGGCAACAGCATCTGCCAGGACCGTCGCTTCCTTTATACCCACATGAAGTCGTTGGAAAGCTATTTCCACTACCGCAACCTCGACGTGTCGACCCTCAAGGAGTTGGCTGCGCGCTGGGCACCGGACGTGCGCGACAGCTTCAAAAAAGGCAGCACTCACCTGGCCCTGGACGACATACGCGAATCGATCGCCGAGCTGCAGCACTACCGCAAGAATTTCATCAAGTTCTGATTGGGCATAGGGAGGTTTTTGTGGCGAGGGAGCTTGTCGGACGCCGCACCGTCCCGCTCGGCTGCGCAGCAGTCGTAAAGTCAGCTGGCGCGGTCTATTTGAAGAGTTGCTCTGTCAGCAAATGGGGCCGCTCTGCGGCCCAGCGGGAGCAAGCTCCCTCGCCACAGGTTCCCTTGCCCCCTTTTGGTGCCCCGACGATCTGAGTAGACTGCGCGCCTTCTCGTAAGGACCGCCACCATGTTGCTGATGCTCTACCTGATCGCCATTACTGCCGAAGCCATGACTGGCGCCCTGTCTGCGGGCCGTCGCGGCATGGACTGGTTTGGCGTGGTATTGATTGCATGCGTCACGGCGTTGGGCGGCGGTTCGGTGCGCGACGTGTTGCTTGGCCATTACCCGCTGACTTGGGTCAAACACCCGGAATACCTGGTGCTGACGTCGATCGCAGCGATGTTCACGGTCTTCGCGGCGCGCTGGATGCGTCATCTGCGCTCGCTGTTTCTGGTGCTCGACGCCGTGGGCCTGGTGGCGTTCACCCTGATCGGCTGCATGACCGCCCTGGAAATGGGCCACGGCATGCTGGTGGCCTCGGTCAGCGGCGTGATCACCGGGGTATTCGGTGGCATTCTGCGGGACATCTTCTGCAACGACATCCCGCTGATCTTCCGCCGCGAACTCTACGCCAGCGTCTCGTTTGCCGCGGCGTGGTGCTATTTATTCTGTATCTATCTGCAATTGCCGGGTGAACAGGCGATCCTGATCACGCTATTCGGCGGCTTCCTGCTGCGCTTGCTGGCGATCCGTTTCCATTGGGAAATGCCCAAGTTCGTTTATAACGACGAAGCCTGACCCCGCGATCCCTGTGAGCTGCCGCAGGCTGCGATCTTTTGACTTTGATTTTTTAAGATCAAAAGATCGCAGCCTGCGGCAGCTCCTACGCGAGGCCGTGTTGTTTCAGCGCCCATTCGACATGTTCGCGCACCAGTTCCGACGGGTAGTCCCGCCGTGCTTTCAACGCTTCCAGCACCGGAATGCTCGACGGCGCATTGCCCAGGCCGACCGCCAGATTGCGCAACCAACGCTCGTAACCGGCCCGGCGCAGCGGTGAACCTTCGGTGCTGCTGAGGAATTTTTCTTCGTCCCACATGAACAGTTCGGCCAGTTCGGCGTTGTCCAGGTTGTGCCGGGGTTTGAAGTCGCTTTCCCCGGAAGGCCGGGCGAAGCGGTTCCACGGGCAGACGATCTGGCAGTCATCGCAACCGAACACCCGATTGCCGATCAGCGGTCGTAAATCTTCAGGAATCGCGCTTTTCAGTTCGATGGTCAGGTACGAAATGCAGCGCCGGGCGTCCAGCACATAGGGGCCGACGAAGGCATTGGTCGGGCAAATGTCCAGGCAGGCCGTGCAGCGACCGCAGTGCTCGGTGGCGTGGGGTGGGTCCACCGGCAGCGGCAGGTCGACGAACAGTTCGCTGAGGAAGAAGTAACTGCCGGCCTTGCGATTCAAGACCAGCGTGTTTTTGCCGATCCAGCCCAGGCCAGCCTGTTCGGCGATGGCCTTTTCCAGCACTGGGGCGCTGTCGACGAAGGCGCGGTAGCCGAACGGGCCGATCACTGCCTGGATTTTTTCCGCCAGTTGTTGCACGCGTTTACGAATTAATTTGTGGTAATCGCGGCCCAAGGCATAACGCGAGACGTAGGCTTTTTCCGGTTGGGCCAGCCGTTGCGCCATGTGCGTGTCGCCCGGCAGGTAGTCCATGCGCAGGGAAACCACGCGCAGGGTGCCCGGCACCAGTTCTTCCGGGTGCGAGCGTTTGCTGCCATGGGCGC
The DNA here is from genome assembly GCF_047304405.1 of Pseudomonas sp. Pseusp11. Taxonomy (NCBI): domain Bacteria; kingdom Pseudomonadati; phylum Pseudomonadota; class Gammaproteobacteria; order Pseudomonadales; family Pseudomonadaceae; genus Pseudomonas; species Pseudomonas sp. Pseusp11. Next base: position 18,310 of record NZ_JBGLZF010000039.1, on the reverse strand, counting down.
CCATGTAATCCATTTCGCCGTGGTAGCCAGCGGCGAGCCAGCGCTCCAGGTGCTGCTCATGCTCGGCCAGGTCGAGGCCGCTGATGCCGACTTGCTGAAAGCCCAGCTCGCGGCCCCAGTCCTTGATGGATTGGGCGAGGGCGGGCAGGTCTGTGGTAATAGCGGGCATGAGGCGAGAGAAACCGGAGCTGAGATGCGTATAATTCTGCCAGACATCGGAGCCTGAAGACGCATGCCGCACACTAAAGATGAATTACCCGACGCGCTGTATAGTGCCGCGCAAGTCCGAGGGCTCGATGCGAGCGTGATCGCGGCCGGTACACCGGGCTTCGAATTGATGCAGCGTGCGGCACGGGCGACCTGGCGTGCGCTGGTCCGCCATTGGCCGAGCGGGCACGAATTGAGTGTGGTGGCCGGCCACGGCAATAACGCGGGCGACGGTTATCTGGTGGCCGTGCTGGCCCGACGTGCCGGCTGGCATGTGCGGGTGCTGGCCGCCGGCGACCCCGGGCGTTTGCAGGGCGATGCCGCGTCGGCGCATGCCGAGGCGGTGGCCGAAGGCGTGGCCATTCAAGGCTGGAACCCGCACTCCGAGTTGCGCGGCACTGTGCTGGATGCCTTGCTCGGCACCGGCCTGACCGGTGAAGTACGCGAGCCGTTCGCCAGCGTCATCGCCGCGATCAATGCCAGTGGGCTCCCGGTTGCGGCGGTGGATATCCCCTCGGGGCTGTGCGCCGATACGGGGCGCCAGCTCGGCATTGCGGTTCGAGCAGACCTGACGGTGACGTTCATCGGTTTGAAGGTGGGGCTGTTTACCGGTGACGCGGCGGATGTGGTGGGCGATTTGGTATTCAACGATCTGCACGTCGCCCCCGAGACATTTATTGGGGCCGAGATCAGTGCGCGTCGCCTGACGGCCGGTAATGTGCCGCGTCTGACCGGCCGCGCTCCAACTGCCCACAAAGGCAAATTTGGTCACGTATTGCTCGTTGGTGGTGATCGCGGTTTTGGCGGCGCCATCCTGCTTAGCGCACAAAGTGCCCTGCGCAGCGGTGCCGGCATGGTGTCCGTGGCCACGCGCAGTGAGCACGTTCCGGCCGCCCTGGCGCGTTTGCCGGAAGCCATGGTGCTCGGTACGTCGTCGGCCAATCAATTGATGGGCCTGCTGGAAAAGGCCACGGTGCTGGTCGTCGGCCCGGGGCTGGGGCAGGCCGCCTGGGGGCGCAGCCTGTTGTCGGCCGCGGCCAACGCGTCGCAGCCACAAGTCTGGGATGCCGATGCATTGAACCTGTTGGCCGAAGGTGGCGTGAGCTTGCCTGCAGGTAGTGTCATCACGCCGCATCCGGGCGAAGCGGCACGATTGCTGGGGATATCGACAGCCGCCGTACAGGCTGACCGCCCGGCCGCGGCCCATGCGTTGAGCAAAAAATATACAGCGGTGGTAGTGCTCAAGGGCGCTGGCAGTCTGATTGCCAGCCCCGATGGGTGTCTGGCGTTGTGTCATCAGGGCCATCCAGCCATGGCGTCGGCCGGGTTGGGTGATGTGCTGGCCGGTCTGGTGGGCGCCTTGCTCGCTCAGGGCCTGGACGCGTATGACGCGGCCTGCCTGGCGGTCTGGCTGCACGCCAATGCCGGTGAGCAACAAGGTAAATTCGGCCGCGGGCTGGCGGCCAGTGATCTGATTCCAGCCATTCGTCAGTTGTTGGAGGAGCAAGCACCGTGTCTGAAGTAACCCTGTACCTGGCCGATGAACAGGCCATGAGCGATTTTGGCGCACGTATCGCCAAAACCACCGAAGGGCACGGTCTGATCTTTCTTGAAGGGGATCTGGGCGCGGGGAAAACCACGCTGTCCCGGGGCATCATCCGTGGCCTGGGGCATACCGGCGCGGTAAAAAGTCCAACCTTTACCCTGGTCGAGCCTTACGAGATCGGCGCCGTCCGCGCCTTCCATTTCGACTTATATCGATTGGTCGACCCCGAGGAGCTGGAGTACCTCGGCATCCGCGACTATTTCGATGACGACGCATTATGTCTTATTGAATGGCCCCAGAAGGGTGCAGGCTTTTTGCCAAAGCCCGACCTGACCATTACCATTAGCCCGCAAGACAGCGGGCGTTCGCTGAGAATTTTGCCCCAAGGCTCGCGTGGCGAGTCGTGGTGTGCCGTTTTGGCATTGGAATCCAAATAAATGATGGGGTTAGGTATGCGCTTTCGCGCGTTGGTTGCTGCCGTAGGGGTGTTGTTTTTGGCGGTGACCGTCGACGCTGTGGCCGAGACGAAGGTCAACAGTGTTCGCCTTTGGCGGGCGCCGGATAACACTCGACTGGTGTTCGACCTGACGGGGCCTGTCCAGCACAGCGTCTTTACCCTGACCGCACCGGATCGGCTGGTAATCGACATCAATGGCGCGACGCTCGGCTCGCCGCTGAACGTCTCCACGGCCAATACGCCGATCACGGCAATGCGTTCGGCTCAGCGTACGCCGACCGATTTGCGGGTGGTCATCGACCTGAAAAAAGCCGTCACGCCGAAAAGCTTCACCTTGGCGCCGAACGCCCAGTACGGCAATCGCCTGGTAGTCGACCTGTTCGACAACGCGGCCGACGCCGCGCCACCGCCTGCGCCAACACCGTCTGTGGCTACGGTACCCGCCGTACCCGTCACGCCGTCCGAGCCTTCGATCAAGCTGCCACCTGCACCGGCTGGCAAACGCGACATTATCGTGGTGATCGATGCCGGTCACGGCGGTGAAGACCCGGGCGCCTCGGGCTCTCGCGGTCAGCGTGAAAAAGACGTGGTGCTGGCCATCGCCCGTGAGCTGCAGCGTCAGGTCAATGGCATGAAAGGTTTCCGCGCCGAACTGACCCGTACCGGCGACTACTTCATTCCGTTGCGCGGCCGTACCGAAATCGCCCGCAAGAAGGGCGCCGACCTGTTCGTTTCGATCCACGCCGACGCCGCGCCTTCAGCCGCTGCGTTCGGTGCGTCGGTGTTTGCCCTGTCTGACCGCGGCGCTACGTCGGAGACCGCCCGTTGGCTGGCCGACAGCGAAAACCGTTCCGACTTGATCGGCGGTGCCGGCAACGTCAGCCTCGACGACAAGGACCGGATGCTCGCCGGCGTGCTGCTCGACTTGTCGATGACCGCTTCCCTGACTTCCAGCCTGAACGTTGGCCAGAAAGTCTTGAGCAACATCGGTCGCGTCACGCCGCTGCACAAACAGCGCGTGGAGCAAGCCGGGTTCATGGTGTTGAAGTCGCCGGACATCCCGTCGATCCTGGTGGAAACCGGATTCATCTCCAACGCCAACGAAGCCTCGAAACTCGCGGCATCGAGCCACCAGCAGGCGCTGGCGCGCTCCATCAGCAGCGGCGTGCGGCAGTTCTTCCAGCAGAACCCGCCGCCGGGCACCTACATTGCCTGGCTGCGCGATTCCGGCAAGATCGCCCAAGGCCCGCGTGACCATCGCGTCAGCCCCGGTGAAACCCTGGCGATGATCGCCGTGCGTTATCAGGTGTCTGCGGCCACCTTGCGCAGTGCCAACAACTTGCAAAGTGACGAGCTGAAGATTGGTCAGACGTTGACCATTCCAGGCACTGAACTGGCGGCCAAAGAATGAACCAGGTGCTGACCAACACGGCGCGTATCGAGCTACTCAGCCCACGGCTGGCGAACCAGATTGCCGCCGGTGAAGTGGTTGAGCGCCCGGCCTCGGTGATCAAGGAGTTGCTGGAAAACAGCCTCGACTCCGGCGCCAAACGCATCGATGTCGATGTGGAGCAGGGCGGTGTCAAGCTGCTGCGGGTGCGCGACGATGGCAGTGGCATTTCCGCCGATGACCTGCCTTTGGCCCTGGCCCGTCACGCCACCAGCAAGATCCGCAACCTGGAAGACCTCGAACAGGTCATGAGCCTGGGGTTTCGTGGTGAGGCGCTGGCCTCCATCAGTTCCGTGGCGCGTCTGACCCTGACTTCCCGCACTCGCGACGCCGATCAAGCCTGGCAGGTGGAAACCGAAGGTCGGGACATGGCGCCTCGCGTGCAACCGGCGGCGCATCCGGTGGGCACTTCGGTGGAAGTGCGCGATTTGTTCTTCAATACCCCGGCGCGCCGCAAGTTTCTGAAGACCGAAAAAACCGAATTCGATCACCTGCAAGAAGTGATCAAGCGTCTGGCGCTGGCGCGGTTCGATGTGGCGTTCCATCTGCGTCACAACGGCAAAACCATCCTCAGCCTGCACGAAGCCCATGATGACGCAGCCCGTGCCCGGCGTGTGGCGGCGATCTGCGGGGCGGGCTTTCTGGAGCAGGCGCTGCCGATCGAAATCGAACGCAATGGCCTGCATTTGTGGGGTTGGGTCGGGTTGCCGACCTTCAACCGCAGCCAGGCGGATCTGCAGTATTTCTTTGTGAATGGCCGTGCCGTGCGCGACAAACTGGTAGCCCACGCAGTGCGCCAGGCTTATCGCGACGTACTGTTCAACGGTCGGCACCCGACATTCGTGCTGTTTTTCGAAGTCGATCCGGCAGGCGTCGACGTCAACGTGCACCCGACCAAGCACGAAGTGCGTTTCCGTGACGGGCGCATGGTTCACGACTTCCTTTACGGTACTTTGCATCGCGCCTTGGGTGATGTGCGGCCGGATGACCAGTTGGCCGCGCCTGTCGCGACAGCCATGGTCCGGCCAACCGGTATCGAAGCCGGCGAGTTCGGCCCGCAGGGCGAGATGCGTCTGGCGGCCAATGCGCTGCTGGAGCAGCCTCAGGCCCAGCCGTCCTTCAATACTTCGGCGGGCTCTGGCGCCGGTGCCGGTTATCAGTATCAATACACGCCGCGGCCTCAGTCCGGCGTGCCCGTCGCTGAAGCCCAGGCGGCCTATCGCGAGTTCTTCGCGCCGTTGCCCGAGGCCAACGCAGTCGCGCTGCCGGCCGGGCAGGACGACATCCCGCCGCTGGGCTACGCACTGGCGCAGCTCAAGGGCATCTACATTCTTTCGGAAAACGCCCAAGGCCTGGTGCTGGTAGACATGCATGCCGCCCATGAGCGGATCATGTACGAACGCCTGAAAGTCGCCATGGCCAGTGAGGGGTTGAGCGGTCAGCCGTTGCTGGTGCCGGAATCCCTGGCGGTCAGCCAGCGCGAAGCCGACTGCGCCGAAGAAAACGTCGCCTGGTTCCAGCGTCTGGGTTTTGAATTGCAGCGTCTTGGCCCGGAAACCCTGGCCATCCGGCAAATCCCCGCCTTGCTGAAACAGGCCGAGGCTAACCGACTGGTCAGCGACGTTCTGGCGGATTTGATGGAGTACGGCACCAGCGACCGGATTCAGGCGCATCTGAACGAACTGCTCGGCACCATGGCCTGCCACGGCGCGATTCGCGCGAATCGGCGCCTGGCCTTGGCGGAAATGAACGGCCTGCTGCGGGACATGGAAAACACCGAGCGCAGCGGTCAATGCAACCATGGCCGACCGACCTGGACCCAGCTGGGCCTGGACGATCTGGACAAACTGTTCTTGCGCGGTCGTTGATGAGCCAGTTCCCTCCCGCAATTTTCCTGATGGGGCCGACGGCCGCCGGCAAGACCGACCTGGCCATCGAACTCACCAAGGTCCTGCCCTGCGAGCTGATCAGTGTCGATTCGGCGCTGGTTTATCGCGGCATGGACATCGGCACCGCCAAACCCTCCAAAGAGATCCTGGCCGAATTCCCCCATCGTCTGATCGACATTCTCGACCCGGCCGAGAGTTATTCCGCCGCGGATTTCCGTCGCGATGCGTTGCAAGCCATGAGCGAGATCACCGCGCGGGGCAATATTCCGCTGCTGGTGGGCGGCACAATGCTCTATTACAAGGCTTTGCTCGAAGGTCTGGCTGACATGCCGGCGGCCGATGCGGACGTTCGTGCGCAAATCGAAGAAGAGGCTGCACGCCTTGGCTGGCAAGCCCTGCACGATCAATTGGCGGTGATTGATCCGCAATCCGCGGCGCGAATTCACCCGAACGATCCGCAGCGCCTTAGTCGTGCACTGGAAGTTTATCGCGTCAGCGGTCAGAGCATGACTGAGCTACGCTTGCGACAATCTGCGCAAAGTACTGAAGCAGCCGCTTCGGGACTGCAACAATTGCCCTATACTGTCGCGAACTTGGCCATCGCTCCGGCAAATCGCCAGGTACTGCACGAGCGCATTAAACAAAGATTCACAAATATGTTGGAACAGGGATTCGTCGACGAGGTCGTAGCCCTGCGAGATAGAGGTGACTTGCATTCCGGGTTGCCGTCTATACGTGCTGTAGGTTATCGACAAGTCTGGGATTACCTGGATGGCAAGCTGACGCAAGCCGAGATGCAGGAGCGTGGAATCATTGCCACGCGCCAATTGGCGAAGCGCCAGTTCACCTGGCTGCGCAGTTGGGCTGATTTACACTGGTTGGACAGTCTCGATTGCGACAATCTGCCGCGCGCCTTGAAATACCTCGGGACCATCTCCATATTGAGCTGAGTCCTTGCAATTGCCGTCTATCCTTGGGGGTGTGACGGCCCCAAGCCATCTGTTTACCTATTTTTTATATTGAATCCTTAAAGGAGTGCGGCACATGTCAAAAGGGCATTCGCTACAAGACCCTTACTTGAATACTTTACGTAAAGAGAAAGTGGGGGTTTCCATCTACCTGGTCAACGGGATCAAACTGCAAGGCACGATCGAGTCTTTCGACCAGTTCGTTATCCTGCTGAAAAACACCGTCAGCCAGATGGTTTACAAACACGCTATCTCTACAGTGGTGCCAGTTCGTCCAATTCGTCTGCCTAGCGCAACCGAATCCGAAGCAGGTGACGCTGAGCCAGGTAACGCCTGATAGGAGTCTCCTTTGTTCTTTGAGCGCCACGGTGGTGGTGAGCGGGCAATTCTCGTTCACTTGGATGGTCAGGACCCTGAGGCGCGCGAAGATCCGCAGGAGTTTCAGGAGTTGGCAATTTCGGCAGGTGCCGAGACCGTCGCGTTTTTTAACGTGCCGCGTCATCGGCCAACCGCCAAAACCCTGATCAGCAGCGGCAAGGTCGAAGAGTTACGCGACCTGGTCAAAGCCGAGCAGGTCGATCTGGTGATTTTCAATCACATCCTCACGCCCAGTCAGGAACGTAACCTCGAACGTATTTTCGAGTGTCGCGTGATCGATCGCACGGGTCTGATTCTCGATATCTTCGCTCAACGCGCCCGCACCCATGAAGGCAAGCTCCAGGTCGAACTGGCCCAGCTTGAGTACATGAGTACGCGACTGGTTCGCGGCTGGACTCACCTTGAGCGGCAGAAGGGCGGTATCGGTCTGCGCGGCCCGGGTGAAACCCAGCTGGAAACCGACCGGCGCCTGTTGCGGATTCGTCTGCGGCAGATCAAGGGGCGCCTGGAAAAGGTCCGCAGCCAGCGCGAGCAGTCTCGTCGCGGGCGCAAACGTGCTGACATTCCGACGGTTTCACTGGTGGGTTATACCAACGCCGGCAAATCGACGCTGTTCAACTCGGTCACCGATTCCGACGTCTTCGCCGCCAACCAGCTATTCGCGACCCTCGACCCGACCTTGCGCCGACTCGAGCTCGAGGACCTCGGGCCGATCGTGCTGGCCGACACTGTGGGCTTCATTCGTCACCTGCCGCACAAACTGGTCGAGGCATTTCGAGCTACGCTCGAAGAGTCGAGCAACTCCGACCTGTTGCTGCACGTGATCGATGCGCACGAGCCTGATCGTATGGCCCAGATCGAACAGGTCATGGTGGTGCTTGGGGAGATCGGGGCACAAGACTTGCCGATCCTTGAGGTATACAACAAACTCGATTTGCTCGAGGGGGTTGAGCCGCAGATCCAGCGCGATGCCGATGGCAAGCCGCAGCGGGTCTGGTTGTCGGCCAAGGACGGTACCGGCCTGGACTTGCTCAAGCAGGCAGTGGCGGAACTGTTGGGCAGCGATTTGTTTGTTGGCACCTTGCGCTTGCCGCAACGTTTTGCTCGACTGCGTGCGCAGTTTTTCGAACTCGGTGCGGTGCAAAAAGAAGAACACGACGAAGAAGGCATCAGCCTGCTGGCCGTTCGCTTGCCACGGATCGAATTGAATCGACTCGTGAGCCGCGAAGGTCTGCAACCGATGGAATTCATCGAGCAACACACTTTGCAATAAAAGCCTGAGAAAGCGGTTGTGCCGCGGTGACAGGCATTCTGTAGCATTGGTCGGCGCGCCGTGGGTGCGTCTTTGCTTTATCAGATGGAGAGCGCTATGGCTTGGAATGAGCCGGGTGGCAACTCGAATAATCAGGATCCTTGGGGTGGCAAGCGCCGCAATAACGGCGACCGCAAGGGACCACCGGATCTCGACGAGGCCTTCCGAAAGCTGCAGGAAAGCCTGAACGGGTTGTTCGGTGGTGGCAAGAAACGCGGTGACGAGGGCGGTGGTCCGGGCAAGAGTGGCGGCTTTGGTGGCCTGCTCGGCATCGGTCTGACCGTGCTCGCGGCCGTGTGGCTGTACAGCGCTGTCTACGTGGTCGACGAGCAGGAGCAGGCCGTGGTGCTGCGCTTCGGCAAATACTATGAAACCGTCGGCCCGGGCCTGAACATCTATTTCCCGCCGATCGATCGCAAGTACCTGGAAAACGTCACGCGTGAGCGTGCCTATACCAAGCAGGGTCAAATGCTGACTGAAGACGAAAACATCGTCGAAGTGCCGCTGACCGTGCAGTACAAGATCAGCAACCTGCAGGACTTCGTGCTGAACGTCGATCAGCCGGAAATCAGCCTGCAGCACGCGACCGACAGTGCCTTGCGCCACGTGGTGGGTTCTACCGCCATGGACCAGGTGCTGACCGAAGGTCGTGAATTGATGGCCAGCGAAATCAAGGAACGTCTGCAACGTTTCCTCGATACCTATCGCACCGGTATCACCGTCACTCAGGTCAACGTACAGAGCGCTGCTGCACCGCGTGAAGTCCAGGAAGCCTTCGATGACGTGATCCGCGCCCGTGAAGATGAGCAGCGTTCGCGCAACCAGGCCGAAACCTATGCCAACGGCGTCGTGCCGGAAGCCCGTGGTCAGGCCCAGCGCATCCTCGAGGATGCCAACGGTTACCGCGACGAGACCGTTTCCCGCGCCAAGGGTGAGGCCGACCGCTTCACCAAGCTGGTGGCCGAGTACCGCAAGGCGCCTGAAGTTACCCGTCAGCGTCTGTACCTGGACACCATGCAGGAAATCTTCAGCAACACCAGCAAGGTTCTCGTGACCGGCAACAAGAATGGCCAGAGCAATCTGCTGTATCTGCCGCTGGACAAGATGGTCGAGGATGGTCGCCGCACCAGCACTCCGGTGACCGGCGCAGCAGCCAGCAGCAATGAAGTGAATGTGCGTGCGGCAGCTGATCTGCAGCAACAGCAGGCACGTACCAGGGAGAGTCGCTGATGAGCAATAAATCGCTGATCGCCCTTATTGTCGGCGTCGTCGTGGCGATCGTTGCCTGGAACTGCTTCTACATCGTGGCTCAGACCGAGCGTGCGGTGTTGCTGCAGTTCGGTCGCGTGGTCCAGGCCGATGTTCAGCCAGGCCTGCATGTGAAAGTGCCTTACGTTAACAAGGTGCGCATATTCGACGCGCGCCTGATGACGCTGGATGCACCGACACAGCGTTTCCTGACGCTGGAAAAGAAAGCCGTGATGGTCGATGCCTACGCCAAGTGGCGCGTGAAAGATGCCGAGCGCTTCTACACCGCGACTTCCGGCCTCAAGCAGATTGCCGACGAGCGCCTGTCCCGTCGTCTGGAGTCGGGCCTGCGTGACCAGTTCGGTAAACGCACCCTGCACGAAGTGGTGTCCGGTGAGCGTGATGCGCTGATGGCAGACATCACCGCTTCGCTGAACAAGATGGCGGAAAAAGAGCTGGGCATTGAAGTTGTCGATGTCCGGGTCAAAGCCATCGACCTGCCGAAGGAAGTGAACCGCAGCGTGTTCGAGCGTATGAGCACCGAGCGTGAGCGTGAAGCTCGCGAGCACCGCGCCAAGGGTAACGAGCTGGCCGAAGGCATCCGTGCCGACGCCGACCGTCAACGCCGCGTGCTGCTGGCTGAAGCCTATCGTGAATCCGAAGAGGTTCGCGGTGACGGTGATGCCCAGGCTGCTGCGATCTACTCCAAGGCATACGGCCAGGATCAGGAGTTCTACGCGTTCTACCGTAGCCTGCGTGCCTACCGTGAAAGCTTCGCGAACAAATCCGACGTCATGGTCCTGGACCCGAGCAGTGACTTCTTCCGTTACCTGGAAAAAGCCAAGCCTTGATACGACGTTGACCTGAATCATCCCCCGCCTGGCGGCTAAAGCCTCGGGCGGGGTGATCCTTTGGGAAAACGTGTGTATGATGCGGCAGCCGGGAAATTCCCGGCTTTTTTGCGTCTGCACGTTTGATTGCTGTTTTTATGCAGGCGCCCGAGTTGAATGACTCGACAGGTTTTTCGAGGAAAGTGGTTGGCGAAGCCGGTTCCAGGCTTTTCGCCACGTTGTTCATGCGCGGGGTTTATGCACATGAGTCGATCATTTTCTGCTTCACTCAAGGCTCGCCCAAAGGCTTGCTGCCCGGATCATAGGGGAATGGCGTAATGGCAACGGTAGACCGCTGGCTGCTGCCAGATGGCATCGAAGAAGTACTGCCACCGGAGGCTGCGCGCATTGAAGTTGCGCGTCGCCAGGTGTTGGATCTGTTCCAGAGCTGGGGTTACGAGTTTGTCGTGACTCCCCATATCGAGTACCTGGAATCCCTGCTGACCGGCGCAGGCCAGGACCTCGATCTGCGCACCTTCAAGGTCATCGACCCGCAGTCGGGCCGGCAGATGGGTTTCCGTGCCGACATCACGCCGCAAGTGGCGCGCATCGATGCGCACACCCTGCGTCGCGAAGGCCCGAGCCGTCTGTGCTATGCCGGTAGCGTGCTGCATGCTCAGCCACGTGCGTTGTCGTCCTCGCGCAGCCCGATTCAACTGGGCGCCGAGTTGTACGGCGATGCCAGCCCGAGCAGCGACGTGGAAGTCATCAGCCTGATGCTGGCCATGCTGCAACTGGCCGATGTGCCGGATGTGCACATGGACCTCGGGCATGTCGGCATCTACCGCGGCCTGGCCCGCGCCGCCGGTTTGTCCGGCGAAGTCGAGCAACAGTTGTTCGATGCATTGCAACGTAAAGCCATCGACGAGGTCATTACCTTGACCGAAGGCCTGCCTGCCGATCTGTCGGGCATGCTGCGAGCGTTGGTCGACCTGTGTGGCGGTCGTGAAGTGTTGAGCGCTGCCCGCGAGCGTCTGGCCAATGCGCCGGCGCCTGTTCTGGCGGCCCTGGACGATTTGCTGGCGATTGCCGAGCGTCTGTCCACGCGTTTCCCGGAGTTACCGCTGTACTTCGACCTGGGCGAATTGCGCGGCTACCACTACCACACTGGTGTGGTGTTCGCCGTGTTCGTGCCAGGTGTTGGCCAGTCCATCGCTCAAGGCGGTCGTTACGACGACATCGGTGCCGACTTCGGTCGCGCCCGTCCGGCGACAGGCTTCTCCACCGATTTGAAAACCCTGGTGACCCTGGGGCGTGCTGAGATCGAGCTACCGTCTGGCGGTATCTGGATGCCTGACAGTACGGATGCAGCACTCTGGCAGCAGGTTTGCCAGTTGCGCAGTGAGGGTCAGCGTGTCGTTCAGGCATTGCCTGGGCAACCTTTGGCCGCCGCCCGTGAAGCGGACTGCGACCGGCAATTGATTCAGCAGAACGGGCTTTGGCAAGTATCGCCACTGGCTTCTTGAGTTTTCCTGCCGGCCGCCGCCGGCACCAAGTTTGCGCGAATGAGGACAAGTGTTATGGGTAAGAATGTCGTAGTCCTGGGCACCCAATGGGGTGATGAGGGCAAAGGCAAGATCGTTGATCTGCTGACCGAACATGCTGCCGCCGTAGTGCGCTACCAAGGTGGCCACAACGCTGGTCACACCCTGGTGATCGACGGCGAAAAAACCGTCTTGCACCTGATCCCGTCTGGCGTGCTGCGCGAAGGCGTGCAGTGCCTGATCGGTAACGGCGTGGTGGTTGCACCTGACGCCCTGCTGCGGGAAATCAACAAGCTGGAAGAGAAAGGCGTACCGGTGCGCGAGCGCCTGCGTATCAGCCCGTCCTGCCCGCTGATCCTGTCCTACCACGTAGCGCTGGACCAGGCCCGTGAAAAGGCCCGTGGCGAGCTGAAGATCGGCACCACCGGTCGCGGCATCGGCCCGGCTTACGAAGACAAGGTGGCCCGTCGCGGTCTGCGCATTGGTGATCTGTTCCACCGTGAGCGTTTCGCCGCCAAGCTGGGCGAGTTGCTGGACTACCACAACTTCGTACTGGTCAATTACTACAAAGAGCCAGCGATCGACTTCCAGAAGACACTCGACGAGTGCATGGAATACGCCGAGCTGCTCAAGCCGATGATGCTCGACGTCACCGCAGAGCTGCACAACCTGCGTCGTGCCGGCAAGGACATCATGTTCGAAGGAGCCCAGGGCTCCCTGCTGGACATCGACCACGGCACCTACCCGTACGTCACCAGCTCCAACACCACCGCTGGCGGCATCGCCACCGGTTCGGGTGTTGGTCCGATGTTCCTGGACTACATCCTCGGCATCACCAAGGCTTACACCACGCGCGTCGGTTCCGGTCCGTTCCCGACTGAGCTGTTCGACGACGTTGGTGCGTTCCTGGCCAAGCGTGGCCACGAGTTCGGCGCCACCACCGGCCGTGCCCGTCGTTGCGGCTGGTTCGATGCCGTGATCCTGCGTCGCGCTATCGATGTGAACAGCATCTCGGGCCTGTGCCTGACCAAGCTGGACGTGCTGGACGGCCTGGAAACCATCAACATCTGCGTAGGCTACAAGAACGAAGATGGTGCAGTGATCGACGCACCGACCGACGCCGACAGCTACATCGGCCTGGAGCCGGTGTACGAGCAGATGCCGGGCTGGAGCGAATCGACTCTGGGTGCCAAGACCCTGGAAGAGCTGCCTCAGGCTGCGCGCAACTACATCAAGCGCATCGAAGAGTTGGTCGGCGCGCCGATCGACATTATTTCGACGGGCCCGGACCGCAACGAAACTATCGTTCTGCGTCACCCGTTCGCTTAATAAGTCGTTGATGTAAAACACAAAGGCCCCTTAATCGGGGCCTTTGTCGTTTATGCCTGTTGGACGGCATGACCTTTGCTGTGAATATTGCCTTCAGAATGCCATCAATTTAATGGCGTTAGAGTAGAGGGATTTCCTGTGTCGGCCGTTCTCTCACTGTTACAAAGCCGTTTGTTGCGGCCCGTGTTCGTTACCCTTGGTATCGCCCTTTTGGTGCAGGTGCTGGTGGCTGTCGCTCTGACCCGGAGCACGGTGACTGCGCTGGAAACCGATCTGGGTGTGCGCCTGGGCGCCGATAGCCAAAAGCTCTCCGGTGAGCTGGAGCAGGCGGGGCGTGAAGTCACGTCGAGCCTGGATAACCTGTCCAGCAGTACCCGTCAGCGCCTGACCGCTGGGCTGTCTTCACGTTTGAAAGACGAGCAGGCTCAACTGCGTACGACGCTGGAGAAGGACCTGAAGGAATCGGCCAATGACATGGCGCAACTTCTGGCCTCGGTCGCACCCCGCGCCATGTGGGACAGCGACATTCCTACCCTGTCTGAATTCGCTCGCCGCGCCCAGCGCAATCCCAACGTGCTGTTCGTGGTCTATGACGACGCCACGGGCCAGCACCTGACCCGCTACCTCAACCGAGAGAACCCGATCAACAAGGGGCTGCTGGAGAAAGGCCAGGGTGAGCGGGCGCTGGACAAGGTGCTGGATGCAGCGAAGAGCGATCCGTCGGTCTACTACCTCGAAGCCTCGATCAGTCCCAATGGAGTGGAAATCGGCAAGGTCTTGATGGGGGTCTCAACTGCCTCCGTGGAAACCGATCTGGCGGCGCTGGACAAGCGCTTCTCGGCGCTGATCGCCAGCAGCGATCAATTGGTGGGTGACAGCCTCAAAGGTGCGGCGGCCGACAGCGCAACGGCGATGCGCGGGCGTCTGCAGTCGGCGCAGTCCACCGCTTCTGAAATGAAAGCCAACACCACGGGCGCCGTGCAGGAAGCTGCGGGGGCTTTGCGCTGGCGCATCGGCATGGGCCTGGCGGTGGTGGGTTTCGGTGTGCTGCTGTTACTGGCGGTGGTGCTGGGGCGTCGAGTGGTCAATCGCCTGAAAATGCTCATTGTCGCGATGGATGACCTGGCAGCGGGTGAGGGCGACCTGACCAAGCGCGTGCAGATCAATAGCCAGGACGAGATCGGCGACATGGCCTCGGCGGTCAATCGCTTTGTGGATAAGTTGCAGCCGATCGTGCGTGAGGCGGGCGATGTGGCTCAGCGTACCGGCGTGGAAATCGGCGCCATGACCTTACGCAATGCCGGTGCCGATGCGGCGGCTGGCATGCAGCGCGATGAAGTGGCCGAAAGCCTGCGCGCGTTGTCGCAAATGGCTGATGAGGCTCAGTCTGAAAGTCACGCCATGCAGGCCGCTTTGCGGCAGGTGGTGGACATTCGTCAGGCCACGGATGAGAACACTCGGACTTCGGCGAAAGTCGGCAGTCTCATCGAGGCATTGGCCGGACAAGTCGACACCGGTGCGAAAGTCATCGAGCGTCTGGCGCAGCAGAGTGAGCAGATTGAAGTGGTGCTGACGGTGATTCACGGGATTGCTGAACAAACCAACTTGTTGGCGCTGAACGCGGCTATTGAGGCGGCGCGTGCCGGCGAGACCGGTCGCGGGTTTGCCGTGGTGGCGGACGAGGTGCGGGCGCTGGCGAGCAAGACGCAGAGCTCCACCGGTGACATTCAGGCGCACATTGTTGCGCTGCAGCAGGGCGCGCGTGAGGCTGTTGCGGCAATCGGGCAGGCTGGGCGTCAGGCCAGTGAAGGTTTGCTGGTGTTGCGCGACAGTGCGCGGTTGCAGCAGTCGGTGCAGGCGTCGGTCGAGCAGGTGCATGCGGCGATCGGCCTGGCGACCCAGGCCGCGGCGCATCAGGCGCAAGGTGCGCAGGCTGTGCGTGGGCGGGTTGAGACCATCCATGCTCAAGCTGAGAAAGCAGCTCAGGCGGTGGTGGAGACCACGGCTAGCGGCAAGGTGCTGGATGGGTTGGCGGCGCAGTTGAAGGCGAGCCTGGGGCAGTTCAGGGCGTAGTAAACCCCGCAGATCAAAAGATCGCAGCCTTCGGCAGCTCCTGCAGTGGAAACGCATATCCCTGTGTAGGAGTTGCCGAAGGCTGCGATCTTTTGCTTTATCAGCGGCTCAAATACATCCGCGTCGTCAGCAGATACACCGGCAGCCCCGACACCACAATCAACAACGCCGCATAAGGCGCCGCCGCCGCAAACTCCACATTCGCGGTATGCGCCCAGACTTCCGTCGCCAGCGTATTGAGCCCGGTCGGGCTCAGCAGCAGCGTCGCTGTCAGTTCCTTCATCGCATCCAGGAACACCAGCGCAAACGCAGCGCCTAGGGCGGGAAAGATGATGGGCAGAGTCACCCGACAAAACGCGCTGAAAGACGACGCCCCCAGCGTGCGTGCGGCTTCTTCCAATTGCGGCGCGGCCTTGTTCAGAGCAGTGCGAATCGGTGCCTGCGCCAGTGGCAGAAACAACAGCGCATAGGCAATCAGCAGCAACGCCGAGGTCTGGTACAGCACTGGCACATAATGCAGGGCGAAATACACCAGGGTCAGCGCAATCACCAATCCCGGCAGTGCATGCAGCAGATACGGCAAGCGCTCGGCCCAGATTGCCAGTCGGCCTTTATGGCGCACCACCAGCAACCCCACCGGCACCGCCAGCACCAGGCACAGCGCAGCGCCACCGAGCGACAGCGCCAGCGACGAGAGCAATGCCTCGCTGATCGCGGCCACCGGGAACGCCGCCGACGAACCCACCATCAGCCAGTACGCCAGCATTCCCAGCGGAATGCCGCTGCCGATGATCGCCAGCAGCAAGCAGTAAAGCTGTCCGACTGTCGCCCATGGCCCCAGACGAACCTGCTCCGCATGCCGCGCCGCGCCCTGGCCGGTGCGTACATGTCGGCCTTTGCCGCGCACGCGTAACTCAAGCCATAGCAGCACCAGGCACAGCGCCAGCAACACCGCAGAAAGCATCGCTGCATTGGCGTTGCTGAATTCCAGTTCGAACTGCTGATAGATCGCCGTGGTAAAGGTTTGCAGGCCGATGATCGACAGCGCGCCGAACTCCACCAGCATGTGCAGCGCAATCAACAGTGAACCGGCCAGCAGTGACGGCCAGAGCAGGGGCAGGGTGATTTTGAAGAATACGGCCCAACGATTCTGCCCCAGGGTGCGGGCGGACTCTTCAAGAGAGGGGTCGAGATTGCGCAACGTTGCCGCCACCGGCAGAAAGATCAGCGGGTACTTGGACAGCGTCATCACCAGAATCGCCCCGCCCAGCCCTTCGAAGTGAGCGCTCAGGGACACCCAGGTGAAGCTGCTGACAAATGCCGGCACCGCGAACGGCAGGCACAGAATCACGCCCCATAACCGCCGTCCCGGCAGATTGCTGCGCTCCAGCAGCCAGGCGAGTGACAAGCCAATCACACCGCAGGCCAGTGTCACGCCCAGCATCAGCGCCAGGGTATTGCGCAGCAGGCCAAACACGTAGGGCCGCCACAGCAGATGCAGTGCCTCGGCCCAGCCGGCTTGCCAGGTTTTGAGGCCGACATAGGCCAGCGGCAACAGGCTGAGTACCACCAGCAGCAGAACCGGTAGCAGCAGCCAGATCGATGGCCGCTTGCGCCTTGGCATGTAACCCCCGCGCGAAGCGGGGGCGGATAACGAGGCGCTCATCAGTTCAAGCCAACGTCACGTTCCAGGTCCAGGGCTTCTTCGGCGTTGCCGAGGTCGGCTGGCGTGACGTTCGGCGCTTGCAGTTCGCTGAACGGCTTGAGCCCGCGATCCGATGCCATACCCTTGTGCAGTGGGTATTCGGCGGTGGTCTGGGTGATCACGCGCTGACCTTCTTCGCTGGCCATGTAGGCGAGCAATTGCTGGGCTTCTTTTGGATGTTTGCTGGATTTCAGTACGCCAGCGCTGGAAACGGTGATCAGTCCGCCGACGTCGCCATCGGTGAAATAATGCAGTTTCGAGTCGAGCTGGCCTTTTTCACGCTGCAAGGCGAACCAGTAATAGTTGTTCACCAGCACGGTGGCGACTTCGCCATTTTCCACGGCTTTCAGTGCAACCATGTTGTTGCTGTAGGTTTTACCGAACGCGCGCAGGCCGGTCAGCCATTCTTCGGCGGCGTCCATCCCGTGGACCTTGATAATCGCCACGGCCTGTTCCTGGAAGGCACCGCTGGAAGGCACGAAGCCGACCTTGCCTTGCCATTTTGGATTGGAGAACTCCATCACTGACTTGGGCAGGTCTTTTTCGTCGATCAGTTTAGGGTTGAAGGCGACGACCCGGACCCGCGCGGTGATGCCGATCCAGGTGCCGTTGCCGGCAACGTAATCCTTGGGCAGGACTTCAAGCGTGGCGGCATCGGCTTTTGCCAGCAGGCCTTGTTCGCCGAGCTTGTTCAGCGGTGGCGATTCTTCGGTGTAGATCACGTCGGCGGGGGAGCGATCGCCTTCTTCGACGATCTGGCTGGCGAGCTGGTTGCTGCTGCCCTTGCGTACATTGACGTGAATCCCGGTCTTGGCTTCGAAGGCTTTGGCGACCGCGTCGCCGACTTCCTTGTGTTGACCGTTATAGAGTGTCAGGGAAACCGGATCGGCGGCTTGGGTGAGGGGCGTGGTGAGTGTCAGGCCGAGGAGGGTGATGGTCAGGCCGCGGCGCAGGGTATTTCGAAACATCATTCGCAGGGTTCCTCACTGTCGCATTGCAAAAACTTGAAACAATGATAAACGATATTGTTTCTCAAGTGCGTCTTGCAGGGCGGGTGAGGGTTTGCTAGAGGGCCTGGTGCAGACTTCTGTGGCGAGGGAGCTTGCTCCCGCTCGGCTGCGGAGCAGTCGCAAAACCGGGCAATAAGGTTTGACTGAAAGAATGAGGGGGGCCGCTTCGCAGCCCAGCGGGAGCAAGCTCCCTCGCCACAAAGGGCGGCGATGGCTTCAAAGGCCAGAAACGCAAAAAACCGCTTTCGCGGGTTTTTGTGAAATTCAAGATCGTGACCTTGAATTTGAATTGGTGCCCAGAAGAAGACTCGAACTTCCACGACCTTGCGGTCACCAGCACCTGAAGCTGGCGTGTCTACCAATT
>NZ_JBGLZF010000038.1:0-53096 GCF_047304405.1 Pseudomonas sp. Pseusp11 | reverse complement strand
CCCCCCGCCCGGTTCGTATGCCCGGCAACGGCTTTCTGCCCTGCGCCCTCCTTCGGGCTACTGCCTGCGGGCCAGAACTTCCAGCACAGGCCGGCGATGACCAACAGGAAAAGCAGGCCGAACAGCCAGCGACGAGGATTGCGGGAAGCGGAGGATTGCATGGAATGATCAACCATTGGGCGCGTGCGCTTTTTTTCTACGGGAGGCTGAACGATAAGCACTGGCGGGAATTAAGCAAAGCGCCTTTACCGGCAATTTACCTTTGGCTTACGGAACAGGAGGTTTAGCTAAGACACTGAAGCACAAATGAAAACGGCCTGGACAGAGCCAGGCCGTTAACAATTGTAAAACTTTGCTTACTTTTGCTTATTTCAGAACGGCAAGTGCTGCTTCGTAGTTCGGTTCTTCAGCGATTTCCTTGACCAGTTCGCTGTGCAGAACCTTGTCGTTTTCGTCCAGAACCACGACGGCACGGGCGGTCAGGCCTTTGAGTGGACCATCGGCAATCGCCACGCCGTAGTTCTCGATGAACTCGGCACCGCGCAGGGTCGACAGGTTCTGTACGTTTTCCAGGCCTTCGGCGCCGCAGAAGCGGGCTTGAGCGAACGGCAGGTCAGCGGAGATGCACAGCACCACGGTGTTGGCTACATCGTTGGCCTGGGCGTTGAACTTGCGCACGGAAGTGGCGCAGGTCGGGGTGTCGATGCTTGGGAAGATGTTCAACACTTTGCGCTTGCCGGCGAAGCTCGCCAGGGTCACGTCGGACAGATTGCCGGCAACCAGGGAAAAGGCTGGCGCCTTGGAACCGGCTTGTGGCAATTGGCCGTTGACTTGAACCGGGTTGCCTTTGAGAGTGACTTGAGCCATGAACGGAGTCCTTCTGAACGTTGATGTAGAGAATTTTGACGAGGCCGAAGTTAACCACGAAATGAGCCGGGGACCTATGCAAAAACACAAATTGTCATGAGTGGCGGGAGAGGCAAACCTGCAATTCCACAGGGCTGAATGCACGTGCACTACCCGAGCAACCGCAGCATATTGCGGTGCCGCGCCGCGAAAATCCGCCGCATGTAGGCATTCACCAGCAGCCCTTCAGTCAAAGCACCGCCAATCGCCGCATAGGTCACGCGGTCGGTGTACAGCGTACCGCCCTCTCCCACCGCCACCCGATGTTCATGACGAAAGGCACGCAACGGCCCCTTGAGCATTTCATCGATGAAATGCGTATCGCCGACCTCCCGGATCACCACCGTCCAGTTCGACGGGATCAGGTTGAACATCCAGTGCCTGAAGCGAAACTCGCGCCCGGCTTCGATGCGCAGGTTATCCAGGTCGATATCCCCCCGCGACGTGACGCGTTCCGGAAAGATCTTCGGGAAATTGGCGCCTTCCAGGCAGAAGTCGAGGACTTGCCCGGGAGTGCGGTCGGGGATCAGTGTAGTGAGTTCCAGTATGGGCATGGAGGGCACCTTCCGTTGGTCGTTGGATGGTTTTCACAGGAATATTTGATCGCGAGGAGGATGTCGAAAATACATCTGTTTTCTACAACATCGACTAAAACGAAAAGGACAATTTTTGTTTAGGTGCATTGTCGATTCAAGTCACGCCCATTCGACTATGCAATGAATCACTCAACTTCAACGGAGACAAGACCATGCGATTCATGATCATTGTAAAAGCCAGCCCCGATTCCGAGGCCGGCGTGATGCCCAGCGAAGAACTGATGACAGCAATGGGCAATTACAACGAGGAACTGGCCAAGGCCGGCATCCTCATCGATTGCGATGGCCTGCAGCCCAGCAGTAAAGGTGCCCGTGTGCGCTTCTCGGGAGATAAACGCACAGTGATCGACGGCCCGTTCGCCGAAACCAAAGAGCTGATCGCCGGCTACTGGCTATGGCAGGTGAAGTCGAAAGAGGAAGCGATCGAGTGGGTCAAGCGTTGCCCGAATCCGATGCCGGGTACAGAGGCCGAGATCGAGATTCGCCAGGTGTTCGAGGCCGAAGATTTCGGTGCAGAGTTCACCCCGGAACTGCGCGAACAGGAAGAGCGCGTGCGGGCACAGGCGAAGAAGCAATGAAGCAAACCTGACTCCCTGAAACGGAGCAGCATGATTAGACGGTTGACGTGACAACCACCTGCTAGAGTAAAAAAAGCCTTCATGCAGGCCAGACCGAATGTCATCGTCGGAAAATGAGGAAACGTCTATGAAAGGTTTGCTTCGCGTTGCGGGATTCAGCCTGATGGCGCTTTTCGCCAGTTGTGGTGTCGGTGCCCAGACAATGCAAAGTCATGCGGCGCCGGTTGCGCTCACTGTCATACCGGCCGACATCCCGGGGGAATAGCCAAGGGGATCGATCGTTCCCATGCCTGGGAACGATCTTGCGCGAACAATGAACCCGCGTTACTTGGACTTGAATTTTACAAACGATTGATTCATGTCCGAAGCCCAGCCATCGATCACGTTTTTCACGTCATCGGCTTTCATCACCTGAGCTTCGTTTTCCAGCGGTTTGCCGGTGCCCTTGCGCACCACCTGGGCGATGACTTTGTTGGTGCCGCCATCGAGAAACACCGCTTCGGTGGCCAGATCGGTTTGCTGATCGCGAGCACCGCTGGCGGTGGTGACGGCCGCTGCCACCAGGGCGATCGGGATCACTTCATACGGCTTGAGGCTTTCGGTCTTGCTGCTGACGGCGGTGATCGCCGCACGCACCACGATAACGCCTGGGCCGGGGCCGCTGGCCAGTGGCAGGGATTTACCCAGTTCGCGCTTGAGCGCCTGATCGTAGTAGCTGGTGATGCCGTTCAGCGTGGTCTGAGGGATTTTCGCTGTCGGTTGCGGTTTGGGGTAGAGCTGAGTCGGCTCGATGTAGGCACTGGTGTATTTGTTGACGTTGAGCTTGGGATCGACCCAGCGCATCACCACGGCGCCCGATGGCGACTTGGCTTCCTTGAGCTGGCTGTAGTCCTTGAGAAAGCCGGAGTACTGGTCTGGCTCGACGACTTTGCTGGCGCAACCCGCCACCCCAAGAGAGGCGATGCACAGTGTGCTCATCATTAACGCAAGCTTCATGCTTTAACTCCTGTCAGAAGGACGGCAACGGTATTGCCCACGAGAGTTACAGGTATAGCTAATACCCGGCGTTTTTGTATCGAAAATCACAATTTTCAGCTCTCGCCGCGGTCGCGATAATCACCACGAAGACCCGCTTTTCGCTGCCAACTCCCGCCGACTATTGGCCCGCATCGCCTTGATCAACGACACCGTGCCCACCAGGATGATCACCGCGCCGAACAGGAAGTCGATGGTGTACAACTGGAAATCGTTCAACGGCCCCACCAGGAACACCCGGATCGCGCCAATACTCACCAGCGTCGCGAGAAAGTCGATACCCGGCTCGTCGCGATAGAACACGTGCAGCAGCGGCAGGCACATCACCAGCAACAACAGCAACACAATCACCTTGAACGAGCCCTTGCGCTCGACGCTGAACGCGCATTCGTTGGCGCCGTAGGGCTTGTAGTCCTGCTCACTGATCAGCGAATTTTTCTCGTTGATGTACTCGACACGGTTGTACTTCTGGATCGGCGTAAAGGTGTTGGACATCTGCATGCTGGTGGTGACGTTTTTGAAGCGCAGATCGACACGCTCGTTTCCCTTGAGGTAGTACAACACCGGTTTGTAACCGTAGCGGTAGGTGTCGAACGGAAAATCCGTCGCACGCCCCTGGACGTCGATGGGCCGGGACTCAAGTTCGGCGTAGGCACTTTTGTTGACTGAAGACAGGTTACGGCTCAGGGGTTTGATCCTGACCTGTTCCATGAAAATCGGCGCAACGCCGTAGGACCACTGTAGCGGCTCCATGCGCAGCCGCAGTTCGTTGCGCCCCAGGTCGTAGCGATCAAAGGTTCGCTCGGAAACGACAACCGCCCCCGAGAGCATGAACTCGCCGCGAACGTTGTTGGTGATGCGCAGCGACAGTTGATCCTTGCCCTGCCCGCCGCTATCGCTGGCCGGCGGCGTGCCGCACCAGGCGTAGCTGTCGAACGCATCCCCGAGCTGGCCGTTACGGTTCTCTTTGAACACGTAAAAATAACTGCCCCACAGGGCCGCCATCAGCAACAGCGCTATCAACCCTAAAATCTTCTTGCCCGCGCCCAAACCAGACTCCTTTCTTCACCAACTCCTTATGAGACGCGGACTCTATCAAAATGCCATCACTGGCCCAAGCAAAAGATCTCGATGCCCTACCGCCGCCGAAACAACGGCCGCGGCTCGATTACCGAACGCCCATACAACACGCTCATCCCCGCCAGTCCCTTCAGCGCATCTTCGGCAGACTTGTCTTCGCGCACGGCAAAGCTGTCGAAACCGCATTGGCGCATGTGGCTGAGTTGATCGCGCAGCACATCGCCAATCGCGCGCAGTTCACCTTGCCAGCCGAAACGGGTACGCAACAAATAGGCCTGGCTGTAAGCGCGTCCGTCGCGAAAACTCGGGAAGTCCAGGGCAATCAGCGGCAGGTCGGGAAACCACGGGGTCAGGTTTGTCACTTCGTCGTCAGGACCGAGCCAGACACCTTCGAGTGCAGTCGTGGTGTCGGCGTTAAGGGCCAGCCACTGGGGTAATGGCAGGATCAGCGGCCCGGCCGGCAGTTCACCGGTCGTTTCACGAATCAACTGCCACGGGTCATCGCGCACCCACTCGGCACCGCCCTCTCGCAAACGCAACAGATTGTTCATGCCGACACCTCCAGCACTTTCGGGTAGACGCGCTCCTTGAATGGCTCCAGACCGATGCGCGCCAGCGTATCGACGAACAGCTCCTCGCTCTCGCGGTAGCGCACGAACGTGCCGATGATCCGTTCAATCACATCGGGCACTTCGGCGGCGCTGAAGGACGGGCCGATGACTTTGCCCAACGCGCTGTCCTTGCCCTGGGCGCCGCCGAGGGTGATCTGGTACCACTCGCTGCCGTTCTTGTCGACGCCAAGAATGCCGATGTTGCCGATGTGGTGGTGTCCGCAGGCGTTCATGCAGCCGGAGATGTTCAGGCTGATGTCGCCCAGGTCATGCAAGTAATCCAGATCTTCGAAACGCGCCTGGATCGCTTGCGCGATGGGGATCGATTTGGCGTTGGCCAGGGCGCAGAAGTCGCCACCGGGGCAAGCGATGATGTCGGTCAGCAAGCCGATGTTGGCACTCCCCAGGCCTTGCTCGCAGGCCCGGCACCACAGCGCATAAAGATCGGTCTTGGGCACATCCGGCAGGACGATGTTCTGTTCATGGGCGATGCGGATTTCGCCGAAACCGAACTGCTCGGACCATTGCGCCACCGCGTCCATTTGCTCGGCGGTGACATCCCCCGGCGGCGAGGCGATGCCCGGCTTGGTCGACAACACCACACTGGCGTAACCCGGCACCTTGTGCGGCTGAACGTTGCGCGCCACCCAACGGGCGAACGCCGAGTGCTCGGCCAGGCGCGTGCCGAAGTCCAGGTCGGTGCCGGCCAGTGAACGGTAATCGGGTGGCACAAAGGCGCTGGCAACACGCTCATACTCGACGTCGGTCAACTGCGCCGGACCATCCTTGAGGTGCTGCCACTCCTCCTCCACTTCCTTGGCGAAAGCTTCAATACCCAGGGCCTTGACCAGAATCTTGATCCGCGCCTTGTACTTGTTATCGCGCCGCCCGTGACGGTTGTAGACCCGCAGCACCGCCTCGACATAAGACAGCAAGTGCTGCCACGGCAAGCCTTCGCGAATCTGCAAACCGAGGATCGGCGTGCGCCCCAACCCGCCGCCAACAATCACTCGCAGGAGCATTTGCCCACTGTCGTCGCGATAAAGATAAAGGCCGATGTCATGCATCATGATTGCCGCGCGGTCCTGTTTCGCCGAGCAGATGGCGATCTTGAACTTGCGCGGCAGGAACAGGAATTCCGGGTTGATGGTCGACCATTGCCGCAGGATCTCCGCCAGCGGACGCGGGTCCATCAGCTCGTCCGCGGCGACACCGGCAAAGGCTTCGGTGGTGATGTTGCGCACGCAGTTGCCGGAGGTCTGGATTGCATGCATTTCCACCTCGGCCAGGCGTTCGAGGATGTCCGGGACCTGGGCGAGTTCGATCCAGTTGAACTGCATGTTCTGCCGGGTGGTGAAGTGGCCGTAACCACGATCGTAGTCCCGGGCAATGCTCGCCAGAGTGCGCATTTGCCTGGCGCTCAGGGTGCCATAAGGAATCGCCACGCGCAGCATGTAGGCGTGTTTTTGCATATACAGGCCATTCTGCAAACGCAGGGGCAGGAACTCTTCTTCGCTCAATTCGCCGGCCATGAAACGTTCGACCTGATCGCGAAACTGCGCAACTCGCTCGAACACCAGGGCCCGGTCATAGTCATCGTATTGATACATGTGGCTGCCACCTCATCAGGAATTTTGCGCAGAACCTGTGGGAGCCCCCTCGCCACAGGAGCTCCCACAGGAGTTGCGGTGGATCGAACTCTGCGGCTCGTTCTTGGGGTGCAACTATGCGGCAGCAGCGCAGCGTGTTACAGATTCAGCTAAACACTAAAAAACCGTATCAGGACGCGACTGATGGCCGCAGGCGTGCCCCGCATCTGATCCGTATAAATGAAAGTTTCCTGAGACTGTTTTGTTTCCGGCAGGGTTTCTACAGTTCATCGCATGCCAGACCGGGTGGCCTGGCAAGACTTTGCAACCGTGGAAGAACTGACCATGAGCACAGCAACAATCGGACTGGCCTATAACTACAAGGTCGTCCGCCAATTCGTCGTGGCAACCGTGGTATGGGGCGTCGTCGGGATGGCAATGGGGGTATGGATCGCCTCGCAACTGGTATGGCCCGAGATGAACCTCGACCTGCCGTGGACCACCTTCGGCCGCTTGCGTCCGCTGCACACCAGCCTGGTGATTTTCGGCTTTGCCGGCAGCGCGCAATTCGCCGCCAGTTACTACGCCGTGCAGCGCACCTGCCAGGTGCGGCTGTTCTCGGACAAACTCGCTGCATTCACCTTCTGGGGCTGGCAATCGGTGATCGTGGTGATGCTGATCAGCCTGCCGCTGGGCTATACCACCACCAAGGAATACGCCGAGATCGAGTTCTCCGGCGCGGTGTGGATGACGGTGGTCTGGCTCGCCTATGCCATCGTGTTCTTCACCACTGTGGTGCGCCGCAAGACCAAACATATCTACGTCGGTAACTGGTTTTTCGGTGCGTTCATCGTGGTGATCGCCATGTTGCATGTGGTCAATCACCTGTCGATTCCGGTGGACTGGTTCAAGTCGTATCCGGTGTACTCCGGGGCCACCGACGCCATGGTGCAGTGGTGGTACGGGCACAACGCCGTAGGCTTTTTCCTCACCACCGGGTTTCTCGGGATGATGTATTACTTCGTGCCGAAACAGGTGGGTCGACCGGTGTATTCCTATCGTTTGTCGATCGTGCACTTCTGGGCGCTGATCACTCTGTATATCTGGGCTGGCCCGCACCACCTGCACTACACCGCACTGCCGGACTGGGCGCAGTCGCTGGGCATGGCGATGTCGCTGATTCTGCTGGCGCCGAGCTGGGGCGGGATGATCAACGGCATGATGACGCTGTCGGGGGCCTGGCATAAGTTGCGCACCGACCCGATCCTGCGCTTCCTCGTGCTGTCCCTGGCCTTCTACGGCATGTCGACTTTCGAAGGGCCGATGATGGCGATCAAGACGGTCAATGCCCTCTCCCACTACACCGACTGGACCATCGGCCACGTGCACGCCGGCGCCCTCGGTTGGGTGGCGATGATCACCTTCGGCGCCATCTATCACATGGTTCCGAAAGTCTTCGGCCGTACGCAAATGCACAGCGTGCCGCTGATTAACCTGCACTTCTGGCTGGCGACCATCGGCACCGTGCTGTACATCGCCTCGATGTGGGTCAACGGCATCACCCAGGGCTTGATGTGGCGCGCGATCAACGACGACGGCACGTTGACCTACTCGTTCGTCGAGGCGTTGCAGGCTAGCCATCCGGGCTTCATCGTGCGGTTTGTCGGGGGGGTGTTCTTCCTCAGCGGCATGCTGCTGATGGCTTATAACGTGTGGCGTACGGTGCGGGTTGCGGATGTGAAGATGGCAGAACTTGAAGCGCAGTATGCCTGAGGCAAGGAGCCTTACATGATCGAAATGGCATTGAATATATTGGGCGTGCTGGGGCTTTGGCTGGCGATCGAATACTGCTTGAAACACCAGACGACCGAGAGCCTGGACGATGCCAGCCTGATTCCGTTTGCCGATGATCCCGAGGTGGCGCGGCGGGTTGAACTGGCGACCGGCAAGACCGTGAAAGCGGTAGCGCCGGAAGAGCTGAAACCGGGCTGGGGCAACCTCGAAATCTGAGGTACACCCAATTCACTGTGGGAGCGGGCTTGTGGCGAGGGGGCTTGTCGGACCGCCGCACCGCCCCGTTCGAGTGCGCAGCGCTCGCAGGTTCTGGGTCCGCTGCGCGGCCCAACGGGGCGGTGCGGCGGTCCGACAAGCCCCCTCGCCACAAAAGCCCGCTCCCACAGGGTTGAGTGTCGATCACATGGACATTAGTTGCGTTCCCGGGGAATCAGGCTCTGCAGCTGCTGTGCCAGGAAATTCGCATCGAAGGCAAACGTGTCCGGGTCTTTCAGCCCATTGGTCTTGCGCCATTGCCAGGCGCTGGACGGTGGCAGGCACACCAGCGAAATACTGCCATAGCGCGCGGCGGTCAACCCCATCACGGCAAGGGAAATCTGCCCACCAACGCCCATCACATCCGGTACAAACTCCACCGGTTTGCCGGCGATAACGATGCTCAGTTTCTCGGTCTTGAACGTCGACGTCTCGACCGGCACGCTCGGCCCGGATGCGACATACGCCTCGCGGCTCACTTCCAGCAGGTTCGGCGCCAGGACCGGTGCCAGCCACTGCTGGATCTGATCGAACAACTCCCCGATGCGCGTCGCCCACACGGCCGATTGCGCCTCAAACAGTTGCTTCTTGTGCGCTTCGCTTTCTGCGTAGTGGCGAAGCATCTCGCCCAGTTGCTGTACGTCGTCCATTGCGGTGTTCCTTTGGTTGAAGCGGTGCTGCGGACTTTGAGCATGGCAGATGCGCGCTGCCGGCGTACGACTAAAAGCGCGAGCGGTACTGGCTGGGGGTCATGGCCAGGTATTTGCGAAAGGCACTGCCCATGTGGGACTGATGGGCGAAGCCGGCATCCAGAGCGATGCTGGCCAAGGGCAGAGCCGTGCGCTCGATCAGCCTGCGTGCGGCCTGAAGCCGCACTTCAATGAGGTAGGCGTGAGGCGTCAGGCCAATAGCCTGGGTGAAATCGCGCAGAAAGCGCAGTTCGTTGTGCCCATAGGTGGCAGCCAGTTGTTCCAGCGTCAGAGGTTGCTGGAACTGCTCGGCGATCTGCTCGATGACTCGGGTGAACACCTTGGGCGTGGCACGCCGCGTTGTATCGGTTATCGAACCCGCGACGCCAACCAGCGCGACGGCACATTGCTCAAGCGCCAGCAGGTCAGGCTGCGTGGCGAGCAGCTGACGCCGTATATCTCGCGCCAGGGTCAGCGCACGCCGATTGCCGCAAGATTGCATGCGGTGAGCGGCGACCGGTAACAGTTCGCTGGCGAACGGCTCATCCAGCCGCATCAACAGATACTCGCCACCGGTGGCCGATTCGGAAAACACCTCCACGCCGACCGGCGTGTACGCCAATACGCCCGGCCAGGTATCGAAATCCGTCCGCCGGTCAGAATCGATCGCGTGCACGCCTTGCTGACGCTCCAGCGTCACCCCGAGGGTTTGTGACTGTGCCGGATCCCGCGCGCTGTACGCCGCACGGGGCAATAGTTGCAGGCAGAGTCTGCCGCCCAACAGGTTCTCGCTCAGCACACCCGGCATGTGAAATTTCCTGATAGATCGGAACAAGGATCCACTGGACACTCTCCCCAAGGGTTTGCCATTCACAGGAGCACGACATGCGCACCATCGGCCTTATCGGCGGCATGAGCTGGGAGTCCAGCGCTGAGTATTACCGCCTCATCAACCAACAGGTACGCGACCGCCTCGGGCCGTTGCGTTCGGCGAAATTGCTAATGTACAGCGTCGACTTCGGCCCTGTCGAACAGGCCCAGCATGCCGGGCGCTGGGACGATGCGGCGGCGATTCTGGTGGATGCCGCGCGACGTCTGGAGGCTGGCGGCGCCGACTGCGTGGTGCTGTGTACCAACACCATGCACAAGGTGGCCGGGCAGATTCAGGCGGCGATCGACATTCCGTTCCTGCACATTGCCGACCCCGCCGGTCAGGCGGCACTGGACGTCGGTGCGCTGCGGGTGGGTTTGCTCGGTACTGCGTTCACCATGGAGCAGGATTTTCTCAAGGCGCGCCTGACGGACTGGGGCCTGACGGTGCTGGTGCCGGAGATCGAGGAGCGTCAGGCGGTGCACCGGATCATCTATGACGAGTTGTGCGTCGGGATAATCAGCGAGGCGTCGCGCCAGGTCTATCGACGGGTAATCGAATCGCTGACCGAACGCGGCGCCCAGGCGATCATCCTCGGCTGCACCGAAATCGGCCTGCTGATCAAACCCGAACATAGCGCCCTGCCCTTGCTCGACACCACCGAACTGCACGCGCAGGCGGCGGTGGCGTTTGCGTTGGGCGACTGACTCAACCTTCCTTGGGCGTGCGACGCAAGCGCGCCATGCTCAGGGTATCGACCAAGCGACCGTCACGCACGGCATAGTCGCGGAACAGGCCTTCGGTCTCGAAGCCGAATTTTCGGTACAGGCCGATGGCCGCTTCGTTGTCGGCGTACACCGAGAGTTCGACCCGTTGCAGGTTCATCCAGTTGTCGGCGACATCGAGCGCCGCCGCCAGCAGCTTCGAACCGACACCCTTGCCTTGCCAAGCCACGGCGACACCCATGCCGAAGCTGCCGGCGTGGCTGCGGCGAACTCGCGAAAACTGTTCCAGACCGATGTTGCCGATGACCGTTCCCTGGTGCAGCGCCACCAGTTTCACCGCCCGTTCGTTGTCGGCCATCAGGCGTTGGCGCCAGACCTCGGTGGACTGAAACGGCATCTGCAGCACCTGACGGGCCACAGCCGGGTCGTTGTAGAGGGCGGTGACGCCCTCGATGTGGGATTCGTTGAAGCGTTCGAGGGTAATGACGGAGTCGGCGGGCATGAATGTTTCGTCCTTGATGCGTACGTGGCCGCTTACTCTATAACGGTGCAAACCTCTGTGGCGAGGGAGCTTGCTCCCGTTGGGTTGCGAAGCAGCCCCCATTCTGAGAACCCGGTTTGTCTGATGCACCGGTTTGAATGGTTTTGGGGGTGCTACGCGCCCCAGCGGGAGCAAGCTCCCTCGCCACAAAAGTGTTCTTGCCAGAAGATCAGTCGAGCTACTCGAACCACTCCCTTCGCTCATTAAAGGTATTGTGGATCAGCTCGACGATCGCCTGCACCGCAGCTTCATTTCGGGAGTCGGCATTGATCGCCATCCACACCTGGCGCTCCATCGGTTGGCTGAAGAGCCCTGGCAATGCCACCAGCCCCCTATCGAATTGGCTCATGTAGTGCGGCAGCAAACCGATGCAGGCGCTGCAGCGGATCATCTCCAGCATCAGCTCATAGGAATGCAACTGCACCACTCCCGCCAGACGCTGCTCCACCAGACTGTTCCACGGCCCGAAGGCGCCGACCTGGCGGTCGTGTTGCCATTGCACCAGCATGAAATCGGCCAGGTCGCCCAGGCTGTCCGGGCGGGCCGCGACCCGCGAATAGCGTTTGGCGATGTGCGGCAGGTAGTCCAGCCGTGCCAGACGCCGGGGCTCGGTGATGGCGAAACTGGGGCCTGGTAACGGCGAATCTGTGCCCGCCAGCCACACCACCACATCGGCGCTGATCGCCCGCAGGGACAGTTCGCTGTCGAGGGAGATGATGTCCAGGCGCACGCTGGCGTTGCGTCGCAGCAGCGAGACCAGGTCGCGACCGAGGATGTCGTGCAGGATCGACTCGGCCACGGCCAGGCGAATCAACGGCTGTTCGATCACTGGCAAATCGCGCTCACGGGCCAAGGCCATCAACTGCGCCTGAAGCTGCAACCCGTCACGACTGAGGGCAAAGCCATTGCCCGAATGGCAGAACAGCGAGCGCTGCAGTTGTGCTTCAAGTTGCGCCAATTGTTTACGCAACTGGGTCGACTTGATGTTGAGACTGCGGGCCGCTTGCATGAAACAGCCACAGCGGGCGCTGACCCTGAAGGCCAGCAGTAACACCGGATCGATTCCGGCTATCCGAGCGTGAGAGGCGTTGCTGTGTTCTACGGGCGAACGGTACTCGGCCACGCCCTGACGCCCGGCGGATTCCATGAATGACATCGATGACTCCCTGTCGATCTGTCCTTGACCGTTTCATCCTGCTGATCGTTCATGAATCTGATGTGACAAACGGGTAAAAACCAAACCAATAATCAACTGCTGGGCGTTTGCCGAAAGCTCACCGCCAGGCGATTCCAGCTGTTGATGGCGCTGATGGCCATCGTCAGGTCGACCAGTTCCCCTTCACCGAACTGCTCCCGGGCCAGTGCATAAACATCGTCCGGCACGTGGCTTTGCGCAAGCAGGGTCACCGCTTCGGTCCAGGCCAGGGCCGCCCGCTCCCGAGGGCTGAAAAAGCCGCTGTCGCGCCAGACCACGATTGCATACAGCCGCCGATCGGTCTCGCCGATACGACGTGCATCCACCGAGTGCATGTCCGTGCAGAAGGCGCAGCCATTGAGCTGCGAGGCGCGGATCTTGATCAGGTTCAGCAACGCCGGTTCGATGCTCAGATCACGGGTCAAGGCCTCCATGGCGATCATGGCTTTCATCGCCTTGGGCGATGCGCTGTAGTAATCCAGGCGAACGGTCATGGCGGCGGCCTCGTGGCGCGAATCGGTATCTCCACGTTAGGCGCTGATGCACGAGCGTTACAGAGCCAATTCAGCGAAAAAGCCATGGACCGCCCGACAGAAGACCAATTGCCGGTTTTTCGCCCACACAACTTCTGTGCAGTCACTCATGCAGGTAATCTGGCGCGACGCACAGTCGCCTCACAATCGCCCAGGAGCCCCGCCGGTATGGAACTTCACGTTGTCATCAACGGCCGCAAGGATCTGGCAGGCCAGCTGTACCGGCAACTGCGCAGCGCCATTGAATCCGGGCGCCTGGCAGCCGGCACGCAGCTGCCGCCCAGCCGTTTGCTGGCCGAACAACTGGGGATTTCGCGCAAGACCATTTCCGACACCTATGCGCAACTGACCTACGAAAACTTCCTCACCGGGGTGATCGGCAAAGGCACCTACGTCAATGCCCGGGCGGCAAAAGTCGTCCGTAAACAGAGCCATTCGGAATTGGCCAGCTTCGATGTCATCGAGAGCTGGCGCAAGTTGCCGACGTTCTTGCGCCACCCGACGCTGGAAGGCTCGCTGCGCTACGACTTTATCGGTGGTGCAACCAGCAAGGGCCAGTTTCCGCAGGACGACTGGCGCCGTTGTACCTCCCATGCCTTGCGTCAGATCGCCGGTTCCAAGGGTTTCTACAGCCAGCCCGAAGGCCTGCCGGCGTTGCGCAATGCAATCGCACAGCACATCGCATTTTCCCGCGGGGTCAATTGTCAGGACGAAGACGTGGTGGTGTGCAATGGCGCGCAGCAAGCGCTGGACCTGATTTCCCGAGTGTTGACCCAACCGGGCAGCCTCGTGGCCATGGAAGACCCCGGTTACCCGCCGGCGCGCCTGTTGTTCGGGACTCATGGCGCAACAGTGGTCGGCGTGCCAGTCGATGCGCAAGGCATCCAGGTCGAGCACATTCCCGACGGCACGCGACTGATTTATGTCACCCCCTCGCACCAGTTCCCCTTGGGCATGCCCATGAGCCACGAGCGTCGGGTGGCGCTGCTGGAGCGGGCCCACGAACTGGGGGCGATCATCATCGAGGACGATTACGACAGCGAGTTCCGCTATGAAGGCCGGCCCACCGACTCGCTGCAAAGCCTGGATGAACGCGGCATCGTCGCCTACGTCGGCACCTTCTCGAAGACCCTGTTGCCGGAGTTGCGGCTGGGGTACGCGATTTTGCCGCCGGCGATTCTCGAAGCGGTGATCAGCGCCAAGCAGCTCACCGACCGGCACACCTCCACCCTGCCCCAATGGGCGCTGGCCAAGTTTATCGCCGAGGGCTGTCTGCTCAAGCACATCCGGCGTTGCCATACGATTTACGCCGGGCGCCGCGAACGGATCCTGGCGCGGATGGCGGGCGACCTTTCGCCATGGTTCGAAGCGGTGCCGACCACAGCCGGGTTTCACATGGCGGTACTGTGCAAGGTGCCGGTCGATATTCCATTGGTGATCGAACTCGCGAAAAAAGTCGAAGTGGGGCTCTATACCCTGGACGACTTTTTTTACCAGCAAACGCCACGGGCCGGGCTTTTCCTGGGGTTCGGGGCGATCGAAACCCTGGACATCGACATCGCCCTGGACCGTTTGCGGGACATTTTGCAGCAGGTTGGTTGAGGGATTGGTCTGCGGTTTTATCCGGTGATTGGCTATTGGCGGCCCAAGGGGGCAGGCCTATCCTGCATGGGCGTTATCCCTCAATGAGCAGGATTCGTCCGGCCTGATTCAGGAGTGTGAGTAATGTCCAACCAAGTGTTCAACACCGTAAAGATACGAGCTGCCGCCGGTCGCTCGGACGAACTGGGCAAACAACTGCAAAAGATTGTCGACACCCTGCGCGAACTTCCGGGGTGTGACGGCTATATGGTCGACCGCTGCCCCGAGGACGACACCCGCTGGACGGTCAGCGCCCACTGGCAATCGGAAGCGGCGATGCAAGCGCACTTCAACCGCCCCGAAGTGCAAGGTTTTATCGGCCTGATCGACAGCCGGTTGGCCAATGCCGTCGACTTCAACAGCTTTCCTATCGTTTGAAACAAGATCAAAAGATCGCAACCCCGATAGCAGCTTGCGTTCGCTTGTAGCAGCTGTCGAGCTTGCGAGGCTGCGTTCGGCTGCGAAGCAGTCGTCAAACCAGAGCTTGCGGTACGTCAGGCAGACCGTGTCAGCCGGACTCACGACTGCTTCGCAGCCGAACGCAGCCTCGCAGGCTCGACAGCTGCTACGGGTAATGTAGCCTCGGTGATTGGTCCCCTGATCTTCCGGAAAATTGGCCGTTTGATTAGCCGATAGCGCCGCTTACTGTGGTCCCTGACGACTCACCACCACAGGTAATCAACCATGAATGCGCTTCGCTTTTTTGCTGCCTCTTTCGCCGCCCTGACGCTAACCGTTTCAGCCTCGGTATTCGCCCACGAAACTGCCGCCCCTTCGGAAAATGTCACCATCCTGCAAGACCAGATGCTGAAAAACGCACCCGGCAAAAAAGCCTTGATGATCGAAGTCGATTACCAGCCGGGCCAATCTTCCATTGCCCATAAACACCAGGGTACGGCCATGGCCTACGTGCTGTCGGGGGAGATCACTTCTCAAGTCAAAGGCGAAAAAGCGACCACCTACAAGGCTGGCGAATTCTGGTACGAACCGGCCGGGTCTGAACATCTGGTGTCGAAAAACGCCAGCGCTACCCAACCCGCCAAGCTGTTGGTGTTCATGGTGTTGGCCCCGGATGAGAAAGTGCTGATTCCTTTGGAAAACTGATAGCTGAGGCCATCAGCCACCACAAAATCTTCAGGCATAAAAAAGCCCCGCCTCTTTCGAGAGCGGGGCTTTTTCATTCAGCGCTTATCAGGCCGCCGGCTCCAGCTCGGCGTCTGCGCTGCTAGTGACAGCCGCAGGCACCACCGCTTGACCGCTCAACGCCACATCCAGCAATTCACGGTTGGCCACCGCGTACATGGCGTAGTCAGTGCCGCTGGCGGCACGGATTTCCACCAGCATGGCGCGCCAGCGTTCGATCATGCCTTCGTTCTGCTCCATCCACAGCTCCAGGCGTGTTTCCACGTCCTGGGTGCCGTCGCCCTGTTGCAGGACCGAGATGGTGATCGCACGTTGTTGCCAGTCGACGTCATCGCGGAACGCTTCACGGGCCAGGGCTTGCCAGTTGTTTTCAACCGGCAGGGCGCTGATCTGTTGCAGGTACCAGGTGATGTCCAGCGCACTGCCCACGGCGAAGTAGGCCTTGGCCACATCTGCTGGATCCTGGCCGGTCACGTCGGAGGCTTCGATGATCGGCAGCAGGGTGTACAGGTGCGTGGTGCCAGCCACCATGCGTGCCAGCAACTCCGGCACACCGGCTTCGACGTACGCCTGATAGCGAGCCTGCCAGGTGTCGCGAATCTCGCCACTGAGCAGTTCGTCAAGCTTGAGGCCCAACTCCTTCAGGTGCGGACCGAAATGCGCGACGTCACGGGCGGCGTTCTGCTCGTTGCGGCGGGCACGCAGGAACCAGCGCGTAGCGCGACGGCCCAGACGCATCAGCTCGTCCATCAGCTCCAGTTGCACATCAGCGGAGACCAGGTAGTCCAGGGACTCGATCTGACGGAACCAGTGCGGGAGGTGGAAAATGTCACGCACGATCACATAAGCACCGGCCACGTTCGCCGGGCTCATGCCGGTCGACTCTTTGAGCCGTTGAACGAAGGTGATGCCCATGTGGTTGACCAGATCGTTGGCGATCTGGGTGCTGACGATTTCGCGCTTCAGACGGTGACGGCGCATGGCGGAAGAGAACTTGCTGACCAGCGTCGGCGGGAAAGCGGTTTCCATGTCGCGGGTCAGGTAGTCGTCGTCCGGCACCAGGGAGCCCAGCAACTGCTCCTTGAGGTCGATCTTGCTGTAGGAGATCAGCACCGACAGCTCGGCACGGGTCAGGCCATGGCCTGCCGCGACGCGCTCGTTGATCGCATCTTCCGACGGCAGGAACTCGATGGCGCGATCCAGCTTGCCACGGGCTTCCAGATCGTTCATCAGGCGCTTGTATTCAGCGATCCGTGGCAAGGCACGACGGGCCGCCAGCGACAATGCCTGGGTCTGCTTGTAGTTGTTGCCCAACACCAGGCCACCGACTTCGTCGGTCATGCTCGCCAGCAACTGGTTACGTTGCTTGTCGGTCATGTCGCCGGCCTGAACCACTTCGTTCAGCAGGATCTTGATGTTCACTTCGTGGTCGGAGCAGTCCACGCCACCGGCGTTGTCAATGAAGTCGGTGTTGGAACCGCCGCCATTGAGGCCGAACTCGACGCGACCCAGCTGAGTCATACCGAGGTTACCGCCCTCGCCCACAACCTTGCAGCGCAGTTCGTTACCGTTCACGCGCAGTGCATCGTTGGCCTTGTCGCCGACATCGGCGTGGCTTTCGCTGCTGGCTTTGACGTACGTGCCGATACCGCCGTTCCACAACAGGTCTACCGGTGCCTTGAGCAAGGCATTGAGCAGTTCGGTCGGGGTCAGCTTGTCGGCCTGAATGTCGAAGCGCTCTTTCATCTGCTCGGAGATGGCAATGCTCTTCGCGCTACGGGAGAAGATCCCGCCGCCTTCGGACATGATGCTGGTGTCGTAATCCGACCAGGCCGAACGCGGCAGGTCGAACAGGCGCTGACGCTCGGCGAAGCTGCTGGCAGGCTCCGGGTTCGGGTCGATGAAGATGTGCAGGTGGTTGAAGGCTGCGACCAGTTGCAGCTTGTCGGACATCAGCAAGCCGTTACCGAACACGTCACCGGCCATGTCGCCGACGCCCACCACGGTGATGCTGTCTTCCTGGACGTTGATGCCGCGTTCGCGGAAGTGGCGTTGTACGCCGACCCACGCGCCCTTGGCGGTGATACCCATTTTCTTGTGGTCGTAACCGGCGGAACCGCCAGATGCGAACGCGTCGCCGAGCCAGAAGCCGTAGTCGATGGCGATACCGTTGGCGATGTCGGAGAAGGTCGCAGTGCCCTTGTCCGCTGCTACCACCAGGTACGGGTCATCGTCGTCATGACGCACGACGTTGGCCGGCGGTACCAGCGCGCCGTCTTTCAGGTTGTCGGTGATGTCCAACAGGCCCGAGATGAAGATGCGGTAGCAGGCGATGCCCTCGGCCGCGATCTCGTCACGGCTGCCGCCCAGTGGCAGGCGACGCGGCAGGAAGCCGCCCTTCGCACCTACCGGTACGATGACCGAGTTCTTCACTTGCTGGGCTTTTACCAGGCCCAGGACTTCGGTACGGAAGTCTTCTTCACGGTCGGACCAGCGCAGACCGCCGCGAGCCACGTTGCCGAAGCGCAGGTGCACGCCTTCGACGCGCGGCGAGTAAACGAAGATTTCGAACTTCGGAACCGGCTTCGGCAGCTCTGGAATCTGGTGCGGGTTGAACTTGAAGCTGAAGTAGGACTTGTTCTGACCGTGTGCATCGGTCTGGTAGAAGTTGGTCCGCAGGGTCGCCTTGATCAGGTCCAGGTAACGACGCAGGATGCGGTCTTCGTTGAGCACCTGAACATCGTCCAGTGCGCTCAGAATCGCGTGTTCCAGGCGTTGTTGCTTGTCTTCCAGATCGTCACTGGCCAGCTTGCGCGCCAGGTAGAAACGGGTCTTGAACAACCGGGTCAACTCGCGAGCGATGTCGGTGTGGTTGTTCAGGGTGCTGGCGATGTAACCCAGGTCGAAGCCCAGACGGATCTGCTTCATATAACGGGCATAGGCACGCAGCAGCGCCACGTCGCGCCATGGCAGGCCGGCGGTCAGCACCAGACGGTTGAAGGCATCGTTCTCGGCATCGCCACGCACGATGTGGACGAAAGCGTCCTGCAAGGTGTCGTTGAGTTGCTGGATGTCGAGTTCCAGGCCTTCGGCAGCCGTGAACGCGAAGTCGTGAATCCAGAACTCGCGGCCGCTGTTGTGGCGCAGGCGATACGGGAATTCACCCAGCACGCGCAGGCCGAGGTTTTCCAGGATCGGCAGCACGTCGGACAGTGCCAGCGGGGTATCGGCGTGATACAGCTTGCAGTGCAGCATGCGCTGACCGGAAACCTGGGCCAGCGGCTGATAGAAGCTCATCACCAGCGGATTTTTTTCGCTCAGGCTCAGCAGGTGCTGCATGTCGACCACTGCAGAGTGGGCGGCGAAACGCTCGCGGTAACCGGCCGGGAAGCCTTTCGGGAAGTCGGCCAGCACGTTGGTGCCCTGGGCTTCGCCGAAGCTTTCGACCACCAGGCTCGCGTAGTCGTCCTGCCAGCTGCGGCAGGCTTGTACCACTTCTTTTTCCAGCAGAACCGGGTCGATGTCCAGACGGTTCTTCGGATCGACCCGCAGAATCAGCTGCACACGGGCCAGCACGGACTCGGAGAAGAAGGTCCAGAACTCGCAGTCGGTGGCTTTCAGGCGATCCATCAGCACTTGCTGGATCTTCTGGCGCACTTCGGTGGAGTAGATGTCACGCGGCACGTAGGCCAGGCAGTAGCAGAAACGGCCGTACGGGTCTTTGCGCAGGAATACGCGGATCTTGTTGCGTTCCTGGATCTGCACGATCGACATCACGGTGGCGAACAACTCGTCCACCGGCGTCTGGAACAGGTCATCGCGAGGCAACACTTCAAGCACCTGGGCCAGTTCCTTGCCCAAGTGAGCCTTGGCCTGGAAGCCCGAACGCTGCTCGATGATCTCGACCTTGCGACGGATGTAAGGAATGACCCGCACGCTTTCGCCATACACCGACGAGGTGTACAGGCCCATGAAGCGGCATTCCTTGATGACGTTGCCATTGGCATCGATCTGGCGGATCGACACGTAGTCCGGGTACGCCGGACGGTGCACACGGCTTGGATGCGCAGCCTTGGCGAACGACAGCGGCGTCGGTTCACGCAGGTAGTTGACGGCGTAGTCTTCGATGCGCAGGTCATCGACGGTCAGGCCGGCGCGCAGCAGCTTGGTCAGGCCGAGGAACGAGCTCTGGTCATAGTCGATGTGACCGCCGTTCTGATCCTCGCCCACCACGAACTCTTCGTAGCCCAGGAAGGTGAAGTGGTTGCCCACCAGCCATTCCAGGAAGCTCTTGATTTCGGATTTTTCTTCGGCGTCGATGGCGAACTGGCTATTGTCGATGCCTTCGATCAGCTCCTGGACCTTGGCTTTCATCGGTTCGAAATCGGCGACCGCAACGCGGACTTCACCGAGAACCTGCTCCAGCTCTTTGGTCAGGACATTCAATTCGGCCGTGTTGGCGCAACGGTCGATTTCCAGGTACATCAGCGATTCTTGCAGAATGCCTTCGCCCTGGGTGCCCTTCGGCAGGATTTCCAGTAGCTCGCCCTTGCTGCCGCGACGCACGCTCAGCACAGTGGTTTGCAGGGTATGAATGCTGTAGCCGCGACGGTTCAGCTCGGTACGCACCGAATCCACCAGGAATGGCAGATCGTGGTGCAGCACTTCGACCGCGGTGTGGGTCGACTGCCAGCCGTGGCGTTCGTAATCGGGGTTGTAGACACGCACTTGCGATTGAGCGTGATCAAAGCGCTCAAGCAGGCGCCATGCAGAAAGGGTGCAACCGGCGAGGTCGGACAGCCGACGCTGAGTCAGCTCGTCGAGGGAAATAATGCCGAAAAATTGTTCGGCGAACAGCGCCACTTGTGGCAGTGCCTGTTCACTGATGTGCTGCGCCAGTGCCGCTTGCAGTTGGTGCTGGAAGTCGGCTTTGCTGGCTGCGGTGAAGAACGCCATCTGTGGTACTCCGCTTGGGCTTGTTATTGATGGAAGCGTCGCGTGCAAAACCCCTTTCGGGGCAATCCGTCACCCTGTTCCTGATTCTCGGGCAGAGGAAACAGGACGACAGTTGGGTGAAGCTGGACGAGACACTCAGGTCACATTCACCTTCCATTGAATGGGCATCTGCAAAAACGACTGTCGGGGCTACCATTGAGCCATTGACAATGCCTTTACGGGTGCTCATCCGTTGCGCAGCTTAACCAGTGCGGCAAGGGCCGTGCTTGCAGCGCTGCGACATATTCGGTCATCGGCACGTAACTCGCGGCATGCGCCTCGAACAACACTAGCAGCCGTGCAGAAAAATGGGCGTTTTATGCCCGGATTTACGGCACCTTCGTCCCAGAAATGACTCGAGATGCATCGGATGTTCACGACACATCCTCTGACACTCAGCCAAGCAGAAATTCCCGAGGGCTGGCAGAATTGTCGTTTGTTGTGTTCACAACGCTCGCCGAGCCAGGATTTTCCCCATGCAAATGACAACCGACCTTTTGATCGTCAACCCGTGCGATGACGAAGAAGACAATCTGGCCATGCTCTGCTGCAACAGTGCCGAGGGCGAAATGTTCCTGATGAGCCGCTTTCCGGACGAGGACGAGCTGGAGATCATCTTCCACGACAAGCCTTCGGCCCTGGATGGCGTGAAAGTCACCCTCAGCCCTGACCGCCTGCTGATCGAAATCGCCGCCGTGGACGCCGATGCGCTGGATGGCAACGATTCGCTGGAAATCCTGCACAGTACCGATGCCAGCGACCTGGCGGAGGTGGAAGAAACCTTGCAGAACATCCTCAAGGGGATTGGTACCTATATAAGCGAGTTGGCCTGATAGGTCGCTAAAAGATCGCAGCCTTCGGCAGCTCCTACGCGCCTGTGGGCGCCGCCGAAGGCTGCGATCTTTTGATCTTCCCTGATACCCCACACATTTCTACAAAATGCCGTTAGTCGGCGCCCCCCGCGATGGATTAAAGTAACGCCCCCAGCCCTGGCGTTATTCGAACGTCTTCGGTCACCCTTTCCAGGAACAGTCATCGATGGAACATCGTGAAGCGCTGCTCGCGCTGCGAACCTTTCTTTCAACGCAGATTCTCGGCCAGGAAAAACTCATTGAGCGCTTGCTCATCGCCTTGCTCGCCGACGGTCACATGCTGGTCGAGGGCGCCCCGGGGCTGGCCAAGACCAAGGCCATCAAAGAACTCGCCGAAGGCATCGAAGCACAGTTCCATCGCATCCAGTTCACCCCCGACCTGCTGCCGGCCGACATCACCGGCACGGAAATCTATCGCCCGGAAACCGGCAGCTTCGTGTTCCAGCAAGGCCCGATCTTCCATAACCTGGTGCTGGCGGACGAAATCAACCGTGCCCCGGCCAAGGTCCAGTCGGCCCTGCTCGAAGCCATGGGCGAACGCCAGGTCAGCGTCGGGCGCAGCACCTACGAGCTGTCGCCGCTGTTTCTGGTCATGGCCACGCAAAACCCCATCGAGCAGGAAGGCACCTACCCGTTGCCCGAAGCCCAGCTCGACCGGTTCCTGATGCACGTGAAAATCGGCTTCCCCGACGCCACCGTCGAACGACGGATTCTGCAACAGGCCCGTGGCGAAGCACTGCACGGCGAAACCAAACCTGAACGCCGGGTCAGCCAGCAGGCGATCTTCGCCGCGCGCAAGGAAATCCTCGGCTTGTACATGGCCGACGCCGTGGAGGAATACCTGGTACAACTGGTCATGGCCACGCGGATCCCGGCCAAGTTCGACCCGGAAATGGCCGAATGGATCGCCTACGGCGCCAGTCCACGCGGCTCCATCGCCCTCGACCGTTGCGCCCGGGCCCACGCCTGGCTGGCCGGTCGCGACTTCGTCAGCCCCGAAGACATTCAAGCGGTGCTGTTCGATGTGTTGCGTCACCGCATCATTCTTTCCTTTGAAGCCGAAGCCGCTGGCATCGACCAGGACCGGGTGGTCCAGCGGATTCTCGACGTCGTAGCCGTCGCTTGACCCCGATGAACACCCTTCTGCCGCCCGAGCCGGGCATCCGCATCAGCCTCGCCGAGCTGATCGAGATGCGCCATCGCGTGCGCGAAGTACAGCTGTTTTCCACGCCGAGCCAGCGCAGCCCGCTGATCGGCCTGCACCACTCCAAACTGCGCGGGCGCGGGGTGGACTTCGATCAAGTGCGGGTCTATCAGGCCGGCGATGATGTGCGCAGCATCGACTGGCGCGTCACCGCCCGGACCCAGGAACCGCACACCAAGCTGTTCCATGAGGAGCGCGAACGACCGATTTTCATCATGGTTGAACAGAGCCGTCGGCTGTTTTTCGGCTCCGGGTTGATGTTCAAGTCGGTGCTGGCCGCCCAGGCCGCGAGCCTGATTGGCTGGGCCGCGCTGGGGCATAACGACCGGGTCGGCGGGCTGGTGTTCGGCGACAACGAGCATTACGAAATCAAGCCGCGACGCAGTAAGCAGAGCCTGCTGCAACTGCTCAACCGGCTGGTGCGGGTCAATCAGTCGCTGCACACCGAACGCGAGCCGGACCGCGACGCCTTCGGCATTGCCCTGCGCCGCGCCCGGGAAGTGCTGCGCCCCGGCAGCCTGGTGATCGTGATCTGCGACGAACGCGCCCTGTCCGACAGTGCCGAACAACAGCTGAGCCTGTTGTCGCGCCATTGCGACCTGTTGCTGCTGCCGGTGTCCGACCCGCTGGATCACGCCCTGCCCGCCGCCGGCCTGCTTCGTTTTGCCGAACACGGCGCGCAACTGGAACTCGACACCTTGAATTTCGACCTGCGCCAGGCCTATCGCGCCCAAGCGGAAGCACGCATCGCCCGCTGGGAGCTGCTGGCGCAGAAGCTGCGGGTGTTGCTGATGCCGTTGAGCACCCAAAGCGAGATGGTTGAGCAATTGCGCGAATACCTGAACCCACAACGTCCGGGGAAAGGTCGATGAGCAGCCTCGATCAACTGCAACCGTTGATTTCCCCGCCACCGATCGGTTTCTGGCCGCCGGCACCGGGCTGGTGGCTGCTGCTGTTGTTGCTGCCGCTGATCGGTTTCGGCGTATGGCAGTTGCGACGCTTCATTCCGGACAAGCGCCCGATCGTCCGTGCCGAACAACCGCTGGACCCGGTGCGCCTCGCCGCCCTGGCCGAACTCGCGTTGATGCCCAAACCCTACGACGGCGCCCCGGCCGGTGCCTGGCTGCAGCAACTCAATGGCTTGCTCAAACGCCTGTGCCGCAACCACTACCCCTATAGCCAGAGCCACACCCTCAACGGGCGCCAATGGCTGGCGTTCCTTGATAACCGCTGCCCGGCTGCCGGCCTCACTCGCTGGATGGTGCTGGTGGAAGGTGCCTACAAGCCCGAATGCAAACTCGACGACAAGGCCATCGCTGGCCTGACTCAAGCCGTCGACACCTGGATTCGCAAACATGTTTGAGTTCGCCTGGCCGTGGATTTTCGCCCTGCTGCCGCTGCCATGGCTGATGCGGGTGCTGTTGCCGGTGGCCGACAGTGGCGAACCGGCGCTCAAGGTCAGCTTCCTCAGCGACCTCGAAGGCCTCGCTCGCCGCCGCGCCCGTGCCAACCTGCCGACCTGGCGCCAGCAAGCCCCGTTCATTCTGATGTGGCTGTTGCTGCTGATCGCCGCAGCGCGCCCGCAATGGCTCGGCGAACCGCTACCGATTGCCGCCAGTGGCCGCGATTTGCTGGTGGCGGTGGACGTCTCCGGCTCGATGGACTTCCCCGACATGCAGTGGCAGGACGAAGACGTCAGCCGACTGTCACTGGTGCAGCATTTGCTCGGTGATTTTCTCGAAAGTCGCGATGGCGACCGGGTCGGGTTGATCCTGTTCGGCAGCCAGGCCTATCTGCAAGCACCGCTGACCTTCGACCGCCATACCGTGCGTGTCTGGCTCGACGAAGCGCGAATCGGCATCGCCGGCAAGAACACCGCCATCGGCGACGCCATCGGCCTGGCCCTCAAACGCCTGCGCCAACGCCCGGCACAAAGCCGCGTACTGATTCTGGTCACCGACGGTGCCAACAATGGCGGCGAAATCGATCCGCTGACCGCCGCACGCCTGGCGGCGAATGAAGGCGTAAAAATCTACCCGATCGGCATTGGCGCCGACCCGGAACAAAGCGGCACCCTGGGCTTCCTGGGAATCAACCCGAGCCTGGACCTCGACGAGCCGGCCTTGAAAGCCATTGCCCAAGCCACCGGAGGCCAGTATTTCCGCGCCCGCGACGGCCAGGAATTGCAGGCGATCAAGACCACCCTCGACAAACTGGAACCGGTGGCCCAGCAACCTACGCAGGCCCGTCCGGCCCAGGCGTTGTATCACTGGCCGCTGGCGATGGCGCTGCTGTTGAGCATGCTGCTGGTGATCCGTGAGCGCTGGCCGGATAACCCGTTGCAACGTCTATTCACCAAGAAGCTGTTTACCAAAGAGCGGTTTCTGCATACGCAACTGCCCGACTGGCGTCAGCGCCTCAAACGCCTGCGTCTGCGGAGGCGCCGATGATCGCTCTCTGGCCATACTGGTTCCGCCCTTGGTGGCTGCTATTGCTGCCGTTGCTGGGCTGGTTGCTCTGGCAACTCTGGCACCGGCAGAAGCGCGCGGGTCGCTGGCAAATGATTCTGCCACCGGCCTTCCATGCCGCGTTGCTCAGTGGTGGCAGCGGTCGCGAGAGCAAACTGCCGTGGGTCGCCCTGGGCCTGGCCTGGGTGCTGACCGTGCTGGCTCTGCTGGGGCCGAGCTGGCAACGCGTCGAACAAACCGGCCAGAAACCCGCTGACCCGCTGGTGGTGTTGCTTGAGTTGACCCCGGAAATGCTCGCCACCGACGTTGCGCCAAACCGGCTGGAACAGGCCCGGCGCAAACTGCTGGATCTGCTGCAAAACCGCAGCGACGCGCAGACCGCCATCGTCGTCTA
This sequence comes from Pseudomonas sp. Pseusp11, assembly GCF_047304405.1. Lineage (NCBI taxonomy): Bacteria > Pseudomonadati > Pseudomonadota > Gammaproteobacteria > Pseudomonadales > Pseudomonadaceae > Pseudomonas > Pseudomonas sp. Pseusp11. The sequence goes on along the minus strand of NZ_JBGLZF010000038.1, from coordinate 27,381 downwards.
CGCCGGCAGCGCCCACACGCTGGTGCCACTGTCGGACGACCTGTCGACCAGCCGCAATCTTTTGGATGCACTCAAGCCGTCACTGATGCCCCAGGCCGGTCATCGCGCCGATCTGGCGGTGGCCAAGGCCCTGACGCTGCTGGATCGGGGTGCCCTCGGCCAGGGACGGATCCTGCTGATCGGTTCGTCGCTGACGGAACACGAACGCCAAGGGATTCGTCAGGCGCTGGACGCCAAGTCCACACAATTTCTGATGCTCGGCATCGGTACCGCCGAAGGTGCGCCGGTCGCGCAGGACGACGGCAGTTTCCTCAAGGACGATCAGGGCGCGATTCTGGTGCCGCATCTGGACGGCCCCAGCCTGAAAGCCTTTGCCAATGGCCTGGGTGGACGTTACGCCCAGGCACGCCTGGACGATGCCGACCTGCGCGACCTCGGCCTGCTCGACGGCCCACGGGACCTGCGTAACGACGGCCAGACGTTGCGCCTCGACACCTGGGCCGATCAAGGCTACTGGCTGCTGCTGCCATTGTTGTTGCTGGCCGCCTGTGCCGGGCGTCGCGGCTGGCTGTTCTGCTTGCCGCTGCTGTTCCTGCTGCCGCAACCGAGTTACGCCTTCGATTTCGAAGACCTGTGGCTGCGGCCCGATCAGCAGGGTTTGCACTTGCTCAAACAAAAGCGCCCTGCCGAAGCCGCGCAGCATTTCGAAGACCCGCAATGGCAAGGTGTGGCGCTCTATGAAGCCGGCGACTACAGTGGCGCCGCCCAGCGGTTTGCCCAAGGCAACGACGCCCACGCCCACTACAATCGGGGTAACGCGCTGGCCAAGAGCGGCGAACTGGAAGCAGCGCTGGACGCTTATGAGCAAGCGCTGGAACTTCAGCCAGACCTGCGCCCGGCGCTGACCAACAAGGCTCTGGTGGAAACGCTGCTCAAGCAGAAAACCGCTACATCGCCCGTCGAGCCGGACAAAACCGCCGAGGGCGAAACCGAAACCATGCCTCAGGAACCGCCACCGGGCAGCGCCACCCAGCCGAGCGATGGCGAGCCGAAAACCGATGCCCAACAGGCCACGCCGGACGCCGAGCAGCCGCCCACGGCACCACCGCAACCGGGCGCCAATGAAGTTCCGGGCAGCGAATTGGGGGATGAACAAAGCACCACGCCACCACGGCGCCCCGCCAGCGACATGCTCGAAGGCGAACAGCAACAGGCGTTGGAGCAATGGCTGCGCAAGATCCCGGATGATCCCGGCGAACTGCTCAGGCGCAAATTCTGGTACGAACAGCAACAACATCAGGATCAGGGAAAAACTCGATGACCCGCTTCACCGCCTTCTTGCTTGCACTGCTTTTCTGGACCGCTCAGGCCCAGGCTGCGGGACTGGTCGCCAGTGTCGATCGCAGTCGCCTGAATTCCGGGGAGACGGTCGAACTGACTCTGGAATCCAGCGACGTGACCCAGTTCGGCAAACCCGACCTGACTCCGCTGGAGCCGCAGTTCGAGGTGCGCGGTACCCGTCAAGTCAACCAACCGAACACCCTCAACGGCAACACTCAAGCGACCACCCGCTGGATCATCACCCTGCTGCCCCGGCAGAACGGCAGTGTGGTGATTCCGTCACTGCAACTGGGCGAGGCGCAGAGCCAACCGATTACCGTGCAGGTGATCGAAAGCGAAACCCAGGACAGCAGCAACACGCTAGCGCCGGTGTTCATCGAAACCAGCCTCGACCAGAACAGCGTCTATGTGCAGGCTCAGGCGATCCTGACCTTGCGCATTTATCATTCGGTGTCGCTGTACGACGACAGCAGCCTGACCCCGTTGCAGATTCCCGATGCGCGCATCGAACAACTGGGCGAGTCGCGCACCTACGAGAAAGCGATCAACGGTTTGCGCCACGGCGTGATCGAAATGCGCTACGCGATCTACCCACAGCACAGCGGTGTATTGACCATTCCGGCGCAGGTATTCAGTGCCACACTGGTCGATGCCCAACCGTCCCAGGACGGATCGCCCCAGGGGCCAAAACCGGGCAAATTGATGCGCGTCAGTTCCACCGAGATTCCGCTGACGGTCAAGGCCAAGCCCGGCAGTTATCCAGCCGATGCTCCCTGGCTGCCGGCCCGCAGCCTGAGCCTGAGTGAAAGCTGGAGCCCGGAACCGGATCATGCGCAGGTCGGCGACTCGCTGACCCGCAGCCTGACCTTGAGCGCCGAAGGCCTCGCCAGTTCTCAACTGCCACCATTGCCCGCCACCGAGATCAACGGCCTGCGGCGCTACCCGGATCAACCGGTGCTGAGCAACCAGAGCGGGGAGCGTGGCTTGGTCGGCAGTCGCGAGGACCGTGAAGCCCTGGTTCCGATCCGCACCGGCGACATCGACTTGCCGAGCGTTGAAGTAGTCTGGTGGAACACCTTCGAGGATCATCTGGAACACAGCAGCCTGCCGGCCCGCACGCTGCAAGTGGCGAGCAATCCGAGCCTGATCGTCGACGCCCCGGCGAGCAGCCCGCTGGTGATGTCCGGCGCCAGCAACGAAGCCCTTTGGTGGTGGAAACTCAGCACGGCAATTCTGGCCTGTACCACCCTGCTGGGCTTCGGCCTCTGGTGGCGCGCCCGCTCGCAACCGGCAGTCCTGCGGGCAGCGCAGACCGGCCCGAGCCCACGCACGCTGCTCGACGACCTCAAACGCACCTGCCAGGCCAACGATACCCACGCCACCCGCCAGGCCCTCGACGCCTGGGCCCGGCAACAACCGGAAACCCTGGCCGACATGGCCGCCCGCTTCGTGCCGCTGTCCGATGCCCTCGACGGCCTGAACGGCGCGCTCTACAGCGAAACCGGCCAGTACTGGCAAGGCGAAGAACTCTGGCGCGCCATCCGGGCGATCCCGACGGCCGAAGGGGTTCAAGGCGTGGTCGGCGACAGCGGGTTGCCGCCGCTTTATCCTAAATAGTCCCGACCAATGGGATGAAGGGGCTTTTGTGGCGAGGGGGCTTGCCCCCGTTGGGGTGCGAAGCGCCCCTTACAATGCTTCAGTGCCACCGAGTCGCCTGGATTCACGACTGCTTCGCAGCCGAACGGGGGCAAGCCCCCTCGCCACAAAATCAGTGCCTGACCACATCCCATGTGTTTGCCAGTAAACTCTCCCCTCTTTAGCCGCCATCATTCTTCTTGCGGCCATCACCTTATTTTGTTGCGGAGTACGCCTTGCGTCTGTTCCACACCTCCGACTGGCACCTTGGGCAGAACCTGCACGGCCAGGAGCGCGATTTCGAGCATGCCTGCTTTCTCGACTGGCTGCTGCGTCAGCTGAAGCTGGACCAGCCTGATGTGCTGCTGATTGCCGGCGATATCTTCGACACGGTCAACCCGCCGGTCAAAGCCCAGGAGCGCCTCTACGATTTCATCGTCAGCGCCCACGAGCAGCAGCCGTTGCTGACCATCGTGATGATCGCCGGCAACCACGACTCCGGCTCGCGCATCGAACTGCCCGCGCCGTTGATGCGCCGCTTGCGCACTCACGCGCTCGGGCGCGTGCTGTGGCTGGATGACGGCCAACTGGATGCCGAACGCCTGTTGCTGCCGTTGCCGGATGCCAGCGGCGCAATCGCTGCCTGGTGCCTGGCGCTGCCGTTCCTGCGCCCCGCCGAAGTGACCGGCGCGCAGCTGGGTGACAACTATTTGCGCGGCATCGGCCAGGTTCACGAATGGCTGATTGAAGCGGCGAACGCCAAGCGCAAGCCGGGTCAGGCGCTGATCGCCATCAGCCATGCGCACATGGCCGGCGGTTCGGTGTCCGAGGACTCCGAGCGCAGCCTGATCATCGGCAACGCCGAAGCCCTGCCCGCCAGCCTGTTCGGGCCGAGCATCAGCTATGTCGCTCTCGGGCATTTGCACAAGCCGCAGAAGGTCAACGGCGAAGAACGCATCCGCTACAGCGGCTCGCCGATCCCGCTGTCATTCTCCGAGATCGGTTATCAGCATCAGATTCTCGACATCAAACTGGATGGCGAAACCCTGCTCAGCGTCGAACCGAAACTCATTCCCCGACCAGTGAACCTGCAACGCCTCGGCCCCGCGCCGCTGGCGGAAATCCTGCTGCAACTGGCCGACCTGCCCAACATCGACCTGCTCGCCGACATCCAGCGCCAGCCGTGGCTGGAAGTGCGGGTGCGCCTCGATGAACCGCAACCGGACCTGCGCCATGAAGTGGAAACAGCCCTGCAAGGCAAAGCGGTACGGCTGGTGCGGATTGCCGCCGAATACGCCGGCAACGGCAGCCGCGACGGCGTCGAGGACGGCGCCACCTTGATCGAACTGGACCAACTGACGCCGCAGGAACTGTTCAGCCGCGCCTGGCAGGACAACTACGGCAGCGAGGTCGACGAGCAAACGCTCAAGGACTTCGCCGAGCTGCTGCAAGACGTGCAGATGGAGAGCGAACAGCCATGAAAATCCTCGCGATCCGCCTGAAAAACCTTGCCTCCCTGGCCGGGCCATTTGAAATCGACTTCACCGCCGAACCCTTGGCCAGTGCCGGCCTGTTTGCGATTACCGGGCCGACCGGCGCCGGCAAAAGCACGCTGCTCGATGCGCTGTGCCTGGCGCTGTTTGGCGCCGTGCCGCGGCTGAACAACGCTCAAGCTTCCGCCAAAACCCCGGACGCCGATGGTGAAATCAGCACTGGCGATCCGCGTACGCTGTTGCGTCGCGGCACCGGTGAAGGCTTTGCCGAAGTGGATTTTGTTGGCATCGATGGCCGCCGTTATCGCGCGCGCTGGGAAGCCAATCGCGCCAGGGAAAAGGCTGGTGGCAAGCTGCAAGCCAGTCGCCAGAGCCTGCGCGACATCGATCAGGATCAACTGCTCGCCAGCCAGAAACTTGAATTCAAGAGTCAGATCGAGTCCGTACTGGGCCTGAACTTCGAACAGTTCACCCGCGCCGTGTTGTTGGCGCAGAGCGAGTTCAGTGCGTTCCTCAAGGCGGACGACAACGACCGCAGCGAACTGCTGGAAAAGCTCACCGACACTGCGCTCTACACCCGCCTCGGTCGCCGCGCCTTCGACAAGACCAAAGAAGCCCGAGAAGCCCACAAGCTATTGCAGGACCAGGCCACCGGGGTCACCCCACTGTCGCCTGAAGCCCGAGCCGAGCTCGATGAGCGCTTCAACGACGCGCAGCAACAACTCAAGACCCAGCAGGCGCAGCTCAAGCAATTGGAGTTGCAACACACCTGGCTCAAGGACCTGCGCCAGTTGCAGGACGCGCAACAGAGCGCCACCGAGCAACTGCAATCCGCCCAACAACACTGGGACAGCCTGGCCAGCGAGCGCTTGAAGCTGACCCGTCTGGAGCAACTGGCCCCGCAACGGCACCAGTTCGCGCGAAAGACCGAATTGACCACCCAGCTCACACCGCTGGCGGCGCAGATTCAGCAGCATACCCAACAGCAAACCGAACTGAACGCGCGTCGGGCTCAGCTCGAACACGGTCTGAGCGCGGCGCAAACGGCGCTGGTTGAAGCGCAGAGCCAACACAGCAACAGCGCGCCACTGCTGCGTCAGGCTTTCGAAGAGCAAAGCACCCTCGCCCGCCTGGTCAAGGACGCCAGCCTCAGTGCCGACCTCAAGCAGCAGGCGGAACTGGCCTGCACGCAAGGCCAAAGCACGATTCAGGGCTTGCTTGACCAGCAGAAACAAGTCGCAGAACGGTTGCAGCAAATTGCCGGTGAGCTTGAGCAGAGCACTCATCTGGCGCCGCTGAGCGATGCCTGGAACGCCTACCGCGATCGTCTGCAGCAACTGATGCTGATCGGCAATCGCTTGAACAAGGGCCAGGCTGAACTGGCCGCCCTGGAGCAAAGCGCCACCCGCGCCGCCGAGGATCTGGCCACCCAGCGCCAGAACCTTGAGCTGCTGTACAAAGAGGCTGGCGCCGAACCTGAAGCGGTGGCCGAACAAATTCAGATCCTCGGCAGCCTGCTACAGGACAACCGCAAGCAACTGCGGGCCATTGAAGAGCTGACGCGGCTGTGGGCCAGCCAGCAGGAACTGGACAAACGCGGCGCCGAGTTGCAGCAGCGCCAACTCGCCGCTCAGCAAGAGCGTGATCGTCTGACCCAGGACGGCGTGAAAACCAAGGCCGAACTGACCGTCGCCGAACAGATCCTGACCGTCACCCGCGAACTGCTGGAACGTCAGCGCCTGGCGCGCAGTGCCAGCGTCGAAGAACTGCGTGCGCAACTGCTGGACGATCAGCCGTGCCCGGTTTGTGGCAGCCTGGACCATCCTTATCATCAGCCCGAAGCCTTGCTGCAAAGCCTCGGTCGGCACGATGAAAGCGAACAGGCCAACGCCCAGAAAGCCGTCGACCTGCTCAAGGAAAAACTCACCGAGCTGCGCGCAGAAGTTGGCGGCTTGATTGCTCAACAAAAGGAATTGCTGCAACAGCAAGAACAACTCGCCACTCAACAACAGAGCCTGGCACCGAGCCTGGAAGCGCACCCTCTGTCTGCTCAACTGTTGGCCCAGGACGCAGACAAACGCGATGCCTGGCTGAGCCAACAAAGCAGCCAGCTGAACCAGAGCATCACCCAGGACGAACAGCGGCAAACCGCCCTGCTCACCCTGCAACAGGATGCCGCGCGACTGGCGCAACAACTGCGCAGCGCCGAAGCGGCGAACCAACAGGCGACACAACACCTGCTCAACCAGCAACGGGAGTTGAGCAGCGATCGCCAACGCCTGGACGAAGAACTGACCGCATTCAGCAGCCTGCTGCCAGCCGAGACGCTGGAAGCTTTGCGCAACGAACCTGCCGCGACCTTCATGCAGCTCGACCGGCAGATCGCCCAGCGCCTGCAACAACTCGAGCAGCAGCGCGATGAACTCGGCGAGCAACAACAACGCCAGCAGACGCTGGACAAAGAACAGGACCGCCAGCAGACCCGCACCCAGCAACTGGACGCCGCGCAGCAGCAGTTCAGCGCGTTGGCCGGGCAACAACAGGCTTGCCAGGAAAAACTGACGCAACTGCTGGGTGAACACGCCAGCGCCGAACAATGGCAGCAGCAACTGGATCAGGCCGTCGAGCAGGCACGCAATGCCGAAGCGACGGCCAATCAGGAACTGCAAAGCGTGCGCACGGGGCTGGTGCAACTGGCCGCCGAACTCAAGGCACAGCAGGAACGTGCGCAAGCCCTGGAAAACGAAGACCGCGAGCTGAGCAGCAAGATCGCCGACTGGCGCGCGCAGCATCCAGAACTGGACGACGGTGGGCTGGAAGCGCTGCTCGGCGTCAACGACCAACAGCTCAGCGAGCTGCGTCAACGATTGCAGCAAAGCGAACAAGACATTGCGCAAGCCAAGGTGCTGTTGCAGGAGCGGGATCAGCGCTTGCTCGATCATCAGGCGCAGCACAACGGCAACCTGGACGCCGAACAACTGGCCACGGCGCTAACCGAACTGCAAAACCTGTTCGCCGCCAGCGAGCATCGCTGCGCCGAATTGCGCGCCGAACAAACCGAAGATCAGCGTCGACAGAACGCCAATCAGGCGCTGGCGCAGCAGATCGCCGACGCCTACGCCGAGTACCAGCGCTGGGCTCGCTTGAGTGCGCTGATCGGTTCGGCCACCGGCGACACCTTCCGCAAAATCGCCCAGGCCTACAACCTCGACCTGCTGGTGCATCACGCCAACGTCCAGTTGCGGCAACTGGTGCGGCGCTATCGCCTGAAACGGGGCGGCAGCATGCTCGGGTTATTGGTGATGGACACCGAGATGGGCGATGAACTGCGCTCGGTGCATTCGCTGTCCGGTGGCGAGACGTTCCTGGTGTCGCTGGCGCTGGCGCTCGGTTTGGCATCGATGGCATCGAGCACGCTGAAAATCGAATCGCTGTTCATCGACGAAGGCTTCGGTAGCCTCGACCCCGAATCCCTGCAACTGGCCATGGACGCCCTCGACGGCCTGCAAGCGCAGGGACGCAAGGTCGCGGTGATTTCCCACGTACAGGAAATGCATGAACGGATTCCGGTGCAGATTCAGGTCCACCGCCAGGGCAACGGCCTGAGTACCCTGGAGGTGAAATGATCACGCTGTATTCGTTCCGCCGCTGCCCCTACGCTATGCGCGCTCGTATGGCCCTGCGCTATTCGGGGGTTGCGGTGAACATCGTCGAGGTCAGCCTCAAGGCCAAACCGGCCGAAATGCTCGCGCTGTCGAGCAAAGGCACGGTGCCGGTGCTGAGCGTGGATGGCCGGGTGATCGATGAAAGCCTGGAAATCATGCGCTGGGCGCTGGCGCAGAACGATCCGCAGGACTGGCTGCTCAAGGATGCCCCTGTCGGGCAGCAATACATCGCCGGGCTGATCGAAGAAAACGATTCGGTGTTCAAGGTGCACCTCAATCGCTACAAATACGCCGAGCGTTATCCCGAGCAGCCGATGACGTTTTATCGCGCCGAGGGCGAGGTGTTCTTGCGCAAGCTGGATCAGTTGCTGGAGGGGCGCGACTACTTGCTGGCCGCGCACCCGAGCCTGGCGGATGTCGCCTTGATGCCGTTCGTGAGGCAATTCGCCCATGTGGATCGCGAGTGGTTCGGGCAGACGCCTTATGTGCGATTGCAGGGCTGGTTGCAGCGCTTTCTGGAGTCAGAACTGTTCACTGGTGTGATGCAGAAATAGCACCGCACACTTGTGGCGAGGGAGCTTGCTCCCGCTCGGCTGCGCAGCAGTCGTAAATCGGCTGATGAAGGTTGTCTGAAACAATGAGGTGACGGGTTTGGGGCTGCTGCGCAGCCCAGCGGGAGCAAGCTCCCTCGCCACAATAGACCGGGGAATCAGGTCAGCACCGAGCACATCCCCAATGCCGAGCAATCCACCTGGAATGGCCCGAAAAATTCGCCATTGGATTTGCTCGGCGGATTACCCACCAGCAACTCCAGCGCTTTGGCGGTCTGGATGTTGTGGGCGATGTTGTGGTTGCATTCGATGGCCCGCGCCACCGACCCCGCCGAGCCCTGCCCGATCCCCAACAACGAAGCGCCGTTGGTCATGAACGCCAGGAAGGCGATGACCCAGAGTCTACGTCCTTTCATGCCCCGGCCACTCCCGCCAAGTCGGCGTCATCAACCACTGCGTGTTGAGCACGGTGTTCGAACTGGATGCCGGGATAAGCGATCTGAATCGGTGCTTGAAGGCTGTGTTGCGATTGAGCCGAAAGGCTGACGACCAACACCATGGCCACGTAAAGACCAATGGCCAGGTAAGCGCCGTGTTTGGCAGAAGTGAGGATGGTGCTGGCCATGGTGTTCTCCGTGGGCATGTTTCAGTGCCCACAGAATCGATCAAAAAACAGAAGATAACTAACGACCTTTATGCATAGTAGCTATCAGTTTTATTGATCTTGAACCCAGCGTGTTTCAGTCCTCGATAAAACTCATCAAGCGCTCACGGGCCGCGTCCGGCTCGTTGGGAACGGGCTGGGCAGCCGACAGAATCGGGGTGGAATAGAGAAACAGGAGAACCACTGCCAGACGCATCGCCATGCTGTCGATCCTTTTAGGGAAGGAGTCAAAAAATCAGCGTCAAATTTAAACACATGGCCATGTGATATCAAGCATTACATTGATAGCAATATGATGCTGTCGTAAATGCGTTATGCAGGAGCGACATCACTTCGGGGCTTTTCGACGCCTGTGGGCCGATCGGCAAGTGACTTCGCTCCTGCATAAAGGGTGCAGGGCTGACATTTCAGTGTTGGGTTTTGTGATCCAGCGCGGCGTAGAAGTTGGCGCTCTGTTGGAGGTATTTCTGGGTGTAGCTTTGGGTGTGGGATTTTTTGTCGCTGATTTCAACGTTAGCGCTGGCAGGCAGTGCAACAGTGGCGGAAATAGCGGAAGCGGCGATGACAGAGAAGAGATTGAAGTTCATGGCGGTATTCCTCGATTCAGTTGGCTTGCTTGCCCGGTTGGGCCGTGAAGCAAACTTAACTCCCGAGGGTCGGCGCCTTGAAATGCTTTGTAGCATTAGCCGATATCAGTCTCATTAATAGAAGGTTGCAGGCCCCATCAACCGGGGCCTGCGGCCTATTGACGCAGCAGGAACTTGAGATCGCTCGGGGCATCCATCGGCAGTTTTTGCACGGTTTTGCCCAACAGACCGGTCTTGGCGTCACGCTCGATGACGACAATCTGGTTGCTCTTCTGGTTGGCAATCAGCACGAATTTGCCGCTCGGGTCGAGACTGAACTCGCGCGGGTGATCGCCGTCCACCGAGCGACGCTGAAGCTCCTTGAGGTGGCCGGTTGCCGGGTCGATGGCGAACACCAGCAACTGATTGGCGGTGCCACGGTTGCTGACGTAAAGGAACTTGCCATCGGCCGAGGCGTGAAGCGCAGCCGCAGCCTTGCCCGATGTGGGCAGCCCCGCCGCCAGATCGACCAACTGCGTTTGCTCGAGCGTGCCGTCCTTGTAGTCGAACACCGCCACCTGCGCGCTCATCTCCATGGTCAGCCAGGCGTGCTTGCCATCGGCGCTGAACAGCAAATGTCGCGGCCCGCTGCCGGGTGGCAACTGGACGGACGCCGGTTTGGCAGCGGTCAACGGCCGTTCCGGATTGGCCTTGGGATCGAAGCGATAGACAAAGATCTTGTCCGCGCCCAGGTCGTTGGAAAACACGTAGTGGCCGTCCGGCGAAGAAACCACCGAATGCACGTGCGCTGACATCTGCCGCTCGGGGTTGACCCGGCTGGCTGGATGACTGCTCATCTGCACCACCGGTTTTAGCGTGCCATCGCTGCCCACCGGTAACACCGCCAGGGTGCCGCCCGGATCTTCAGCCACTGAGTAGTTGCTGACAAACAGGTGACTGGCATCACCGCTGATGCTCGAATGCGTCGGCTCGTTGCCCAGGGTTTGCACCTGGTTGATCAGGCTCAGTTCATGGGTTTTCGGATCGATTGCGTAACTGCTGACGCGCCCTACCGGATCGGCCTGCCCCGGGCCGTTTTCGTTGACCGCGAACAGGCGATGTTGATCCTTGGACACGGTCAGCCAGGACGGGTTGGCGCTCTTCACCACTTGCAGCGGCTTGGCGTCGATCTGCCCGGTGCGGCTGTCGAAGTTCAGGCGATAAATCCCCTGGCTCTGGCCGGCGGTGTACGACCCCACCAGCAACTCGTAGCTGTCGACCGGCGCCGCCTGCACGCCCATCGCGCCGACGCTGCCGGCGATCAACAGTGGCCAGAAGTTACGCATCCTCATTCGTTTCGTCCTCGTCATCCTGACCACCAAACGCTTCCATAGGCACCAGCCGGTGTTCACCGGAATCACCGGTGATGATCCAGCTCTTCAAATCGGGATCGAAAGTCGCCGCCTTGATCTGCGCCATGCTGAACTCCCAGCGCTTGAGCGCCCGACCGTCCATGCATTCGATGTGCAGGTTATCGTCTTCATCGAGAGAGAAGTCGAAAGCGTGCAGCCCGTCGATCTCCAGCATGTCGCAGTGTTCGAGGGCGTTGAGCAAGGTGTCGTTTACGGCAGTCATGGCAGTCAATCTATGAATGGGAAAGACGCAATGATAGCTCAATGTGGGAGCGGACTGTGGCGAGGGGGCTTGCCCCCGTTGGGCTGCGCAGCAGCCCCAAAATTTCTGATGTACCAAAGACTCTGTGAGTGCTGCGCACTCAAACGGGGGCAAGCCCCCTCGCCACAGTAAGGGTTGTGCTTGGCGGTTAGAGGGCGTCGCGCGATGGCTTGCCATCAACCAGCCGCTGAATCCGCAGCGGATTGCCATTCTTCAACGCGTCCGGCAGCAGGCTGTCGGGGTAGTTCTGGAAGCACACCGGGCGCAGGAAACGGTCGATGGCCAGGGTGCCCACCGAAGTGCCGCGCGCATCGGAAGTCGCCGGATACGGTCCGCCATGGACCATCGAATCGCAGACTTCCACACCGGTCGGATAACCGTTGAGCAAGATCCGCCCGACCTTCTGCTCCAACAAGGGCGTCAGCTCGCCGAAGCGTTCGAAGTCCGCCGGCTCACCGATAATCGTTGCCGTCAGTTGCCCGTGCAGGCCGTTCAGCGCAGCACTGAGTTGCGCCTGATCCGCCACTTCAACAAACACCGTGGTCGGGCCGAACACTTCTTCTTGCAGAACTTCATCGCCATCGAGCAACAGGCTCACATCTGCCTTGAACAGTTGCGGCTGCGCCTGATTGCCTTGTTGCGGGTTGCCGGCCAGGTGCTCGATCTGCGGATGCGAAAGAAGCTTGTGCAGGCCTTTGCCATAGCTGCTCAAGGTGCCGGCGTTGAGCATGGTTTGCGCCGGCTGATCGCCGATCAGCCCGGCCACCTGTTGCACGAACGCACTGAACTGCGGCGAACGAATGCCGATCACCAGCCCCGGATTGGTACAGAACTGCCCGCAGCCCTGCACCACCGAAGCCGTAAGGTCACGGGCAATGCTTTCAGCACGAACTTCCAGCGCCTGCGGCAACACGATCACCGGGTTGATGCTCGACATCTCGGCGAACACCGGAATCGGCTGCGCCCGTGCCGCGGCCATGTCGCACAGCGCCCGACCGCCTTTCAGTGAACCGGTAAAACCGACCGCCTGAATCGCCGGGTGCTTGACCAGCGCTTCCCCTACTCCACCACCGTAGATCATGTTGAACACGCCGGCCGGCATGGCGGTTTTTTCAGCGGCGCGAATCACCGCGTCGGCCACCCATTCAGCGGTTGCCATGTGACCGCTGTGGGCCTTGAACACCACCGGGCAGCCAGCGGCCAAAGCTGAAGCGGTGTCGCCGCCCGCCGTGGAAAACGCCAACGGAAAGTTACTCGCGCCAAACACCGCCACCGGCCCCAGACCAATGCGGTATTGGCGCAGGTCCGGACGCGGCAGTGGCTGGCGTTCCGGTAGCGCCAGATCGATCCGCGCGCCATAGAAATCACCGCGCCGCAGTACCTTGGCGAACAGACGCATCTGGCCGCTGGTGCGCCCACGCTCGCCTTGAATCCGCGCCGCCGGCAACGCGGTTTCGCGACAGACCACGGCCACGAACTCATCGCCCAGAGCGTCCAGTTCATCGGCAATCGTGTCCAGAAATTGCGCACGGCGCTCGGCGCTCAGGCTGCGATAGGCCGGGTAAGCGGCGGCGGCAGCCTTCGCGGCGGCGTCGACTTCTGCAGCAGTGGCCTGGAAGAAATCGTGGGGCAAGGCCTCGCCAGTGCTGGCATCGACGCTCTGCAGTTTGACGGTGCCGGCAGCGCTGCGCTCACCGCCAATGTAGTTGTGACCAAGAATCCGGGTCATGGGTGTCTCCTTAAAGTGTGCCGACGGTGCCGGGTTCGAATGCCGCTTCAACCGGTGCGATGCCGTTGATCAAGGGGGCGCCGAACTCGGCCTGGCTGATCTCGAACACATCGCCCGGCCGGGTACGGATGCCGTCGGCGAAGGACAGGGTCGCGGTGCCGAAGAAGTGAATGTGCACATCGCCGGGGCGCAGGAACTGGCTGTACTTGAAATGGTGATACTCGAGGTTTTCCAGGCTGTGGCACATGTTGGCTTCGCCACTGAGGAACTCGTTCTGCCAGAGCACTTCGCCGTCACGCAGGATCCGGCTGGTGCCCGCCAGGTGTTGCGGCAATTCGCCGACCCGAAGCTCTGGGCCATAGCTGCAACTGCGCAGTTTCGAATGGGCCAGGTAAAGGTAATTCTTGCGTTCCATCACGTGATCGGAGAACTCGTTACCCACCGCAAAACCGAGGCGATACGGTTTGCCGTTGTGGCCGATGACATAGAGGCCGCTGAGCTCGGGCTCTTCCCCGGCATCTTCAGCAAAGGGCGGTAGCGGGAAAGGCTTGCCCGGTCGCACGACGATGCTGCCATCGCCCTTGTAGAACCATTCCGGTTGTACACCGGCCCAGCCGGCTGCAGGTTTACCGCCCTCCACGCCCCACTTGAAGATGCGCATGGTATCGGTCATCGCCGCTTCATCGCCGGCCTGCTGATGCATTTTGTCCCGAGCCGAGGCGCTGCCCAAATGGGTCAGGCCAGTGCCGCTGACCAGCATATGCGCAGGGTCCGGGTGATCCAGCGGCGGCAGGATGCGCAGCTTGGCCAGCAGCTCGGCATAGTTGTGGCTGATGCCCAGCCCCAGGGTTTGAACCTGTTGCTCAAGATTGACCCCCGCCTCGATCGCCGCCAGCGCCAGATCCCGCACCGTGTGCGCATCCCGCACTTCGCGCACCAGATCGTCTTCGACCACGCCGACGCGGCGTTCGCCATTACTCAATTCGAACTGAACTAAACGCATGAACCTTCTCCTGTTAATGCAGAACTTGTTGGCCAGTTTCCCGTCAGGTGCGGGTAGCACCGCGAGCGCTGGCGGCGAACTGGTCGGCCGGCAGCACGTGCTTGCGTTCCAGCAGGCGATACACCACGCCGGTCAGGACCAGGCCGAGCACCATCACGCAGGACAGGAAATACAGCCCCGACGCCAGGTTGCCGGTGTATTCCTTCAGCGCACCGATCACGAACGGACCGATGTAGCCGCCGAGGTTGCCCACTGAATTGATCAAGGCGATCCCCGCCGCCGCACTGGCGCCGGCGAAGAATCGCCCCGGCAAGGTCCAGAACACCGCGGTGCAGGAAAACAGCGCGAACGCCACCAGGCACAGCGCCGCCAGTTGCAGCACCGGCACCGACAGCCAGGCGCTGAGGAACAGGCCGATGGCACCCAACACATACAGCACCGCCAGATGACCGTAGCGATCATTGAGACGGTCGGAACTGCGCGGAATGATCAGCAAACCGATGATCCCGAAGATGTACGGCACCGATGACACGAACCCGGTCACCAGGTCCGTGCCACCGAACTGCTTGATCAGCGTCGGCAGCCACAAACCGAGGCCATAGATGCTCAGGGTCACCGGCAGATAGAACAGCGCCAGCAGCAACACCCGTTTGTCCTTCAGTGCATGCAGCGGATTGCCGTGCCAGGTCTGGCCATATTCGGCGAGGTCTTTTTTCAGTTCCCCGGTCAGCCAGTCTTTCTCGGATTGATCCAGCCATTTCACTTGGTCCGGGCCGTCCGGCAAGTAGCGCAGCACCGGCCAGGTCAGCAGGATCGCTGGCGTACCTATGACGATGAACAGCCACTGCCAGCCGTGCAAGCCAAGGACGCCGTCCATGCCGAGCAAGCCGCCGGACACCGAGCCGGTGATCATCATTGCGATGGGTTGGGAAAGGATGAACAGCCCGAGGATCTTGCCGCGATGGCGAATCGGGAACCATTGGGTGATGTAGTACAGCACGCCCGGAAAGAACCCGGCTTCGGCCGCGCCGAGCAGAAAGCGCATCACATAGAAGCTGTTCGGTCCCTGGACGAACGCCATGCCGATGGTGATGGCCCCCCAGGTGACCATGATCCGCGCGAACCAGCGTCGGGCGCCGAAGCGGTCGAGCATCAGGTTGCTGGGGATCTCCAGCAGAAAGTAGCCAATGAAGAAAAGCCCGGCGCCAAATCCGTAAGCCGCGTCACCGATGCCGACGTCAGCGCCCATGTGCAGCTTGGCGAACCCCACGGCGGAGCGATCCACATAGGCGATCAGGTACAGCAGGATCAGGAAGGGAATCAGTTTCAACGTGATGCGACGGATAAGCCGCAATTCCTGGCTCATGAGTTCGGTCTCCGATTGTTGTTGTTATAGAACCTCGGGGGACGCCTCTCGCGGAAAACCATCAGGGCCATCCCTCCGTTGAAAACGACTATATAGTATTACTATTTAACCAACAACACTTCCAAACAGCCGAAATTGCGCTTATGTTACGCCACAGCTCGAACAATATAGTCATACAATAAGAGAACCGATCATGACTGATAAGAAACCCACCCTGCGCTCCGCCCAATGGTTTGGCACTGCCGACAAGAACGGCTTCATGTACCGCAGCTGGATGAAGAATCAGGGCATCGCCGACCATCAGTTCCACGGCAAGCCGATCATCGGCATTTGCAACACCTGGTCGGAACTGACCCCGTGCAACGCGCATTTCCGCCAGATCGCGGAGCACGTCAAACGCGGGGTGATCGAAGCCGGTGGCTTTCCTGTGGAATTCCCGGTGTTCTCCAACGGCGAGTCGAACCTGCGCCCCACCGCCATGCTCACCCGTAACCTGGCGAGCATGGACGTCGAGGAAGCCATTCGCGGCAACCCGATCGATGGCGTGGTGCTGCTCACCGGTTGCGACAAAACCACTCCGGCGCTGCTGATGGGCGCGGCCAGTTGCGACGTGCCGGCGATCGTCGTCACCGGCGGGCCGATGCTCAACGGCAAGCACAAGGGCCAGGACATTGGTTCGGGCACGGTGGTGTGGCAGCTCAGCGAACAGGTCAAGGCTGGCACTATCACCCTTGATGATTTCCTCGCGGCCGAGGGCGGCATGTCCCGTTCCGCCGGTACCTGCAACACCATGGGCACCGCCTCGACCATGGCCTGCATGGCCGAAGCACTGGGCACGTCCCTGCCCCACAACGCGGCGATTCCGGCGGTTGATGCGCGCCGTTATGTGTTGGCGCACATGTCGGGTATGCGTGCGGTGGAAATGGTTCGCGAAGATTTGAAGCTGTCGAAAATCCTCACCAAGGAAGCCTTCGAAAACGCCATCCGGGTGAACGCTGCCATCGGCGGCTCGACCAACGCGGTGATCCATTTGAAAGCCATCGCCGGGCGCATCGGTGTCGAACTGGACCTGGATGACTGGACCCGCATCGGTCGCGGCATGCCGACCATTGTCGACCTGCAACCGTCCGGTCGCTTCCTGATGGAAGAGTTCTACTATGCTGGCGGCTTGCCTGCGGTGCTGCGTCGCCTCGGCGAAGCGAACCTGATTCCAAACCCGAACGCCCTCACCGTCAACGGCAAAACCCTCGGCGAGAACACCAAGGACGCGCCGATCTACGGCCAGGATGAAGTAATCCGTACTCTCGACAACCCGATCCGCGCCGACGGCGGCATCTGCGTGTTGCGCGGCAACCTGGCGCCACTGGGTGCGGTGCTCAAACCCTCCGCAGCGAGTGCCGAGCTGATGCAACATCGTGGGCGCGCGGTGGTGTTCGAGAACTTCGACATGTACAAGGCGCGGATCAACGATCCGGAACTGGAAGTGGACGCCAACTCCATTCTGGTGATGAAAAACTGCGGGCCTAAGGGTTATCCGGGCATGGCCGAAGTCGGCAACATGGGCTTGCCGGCCAAGCTGCTGGCCCAGGGTGTAACGGATATGGTGCGGATTTCCGACGCACGCATGAGCGGCACGGCGTACGGTACCGTGGTCTTGCATGTGGCACCGGAAGCCGCCGCCGGCGGGCCTTTGGCGGCAGTGAAGGAAGGCGACTGGATCGAGCTCGATTGCGCCAGTGGACGTTTGCATCTGGACATTCCGGATGCTGAACTGGCCGCACGCATGGCCGATCTGCAACCGCCACAACAGTTGCTGGTGGGCGGCTATCGCCAGCTGTACATCGACCATGTGTTGCAGGCGGATCAGGGTTGCGACTTCGACTTCCTCGTCGGTTGTCGTGGGGCCGAGGTGCCGCGTCACTCTCATTAAAGTCAAAAAATCGCAGCCTTCGGCAGCTCCTACAGGGATCGCATGCACCGTTAAATTGCGGATGTACTCGGTCAATGTAGGAGCTGCCGAAGGCTGCGATCTTTTCAAGGGCGCCTGCTATCATGCGCGGCACCCCATTGCTCAGGATCGCGCCGTTCCCCATGGATTACCGCAAACCCTCCGACCGCAAAAGCATGCACTCGCGCATCGTTCAGGAACTGGGCATGCAGATTGTCTCGGGACGTTTCAAACCGGACGACAAACTGCCCGCCGAAGCCCTGCTGTGTGAGGAATACGCGGTCAGCCGGCCAGTCCTGCGCGAAGCGACCCGAGTACTGGTTGCCAAGGGCCTGGTGTATTCCCGTCCGCGGGTCGGCACCGTGGTCAAGCCGCGCCGGGAATGGCACATGCTCGACCCGGACGTGTTGCACTGGCTGATGCAAAGCAGCCCGCAGAATGAGTTCTTCAGCCTGCTGACCAGCGTACGCAGCATCATCGAACCGGCCGCGGCAGCCCTGGCCGCGCAGTTCGCCACTGACGAAGACATTGCCTCAATCGGTGAAGCCTACCAGCGCATGGAAGCCGCGCCGACGCCTGAAGCCTTGTTGCAGCCGGACCTGGATTTCCACAGCCGCATCGCCGACGCGACCCACAACGACTTGCTGGCGAACCTGTGCAACATGTTGTCGGTGGCGATTGCCGAAGCCCTGAAGCACTCCAATCAACGGCCGAACCTGCATGAACTGGCGCTGCCTCGGCACAAGGCGATTCTCACGGCGATCGAGAATCGCGATGCGCTGGGTGCGCGGCATGCGACGTTGGTGCAACTGGACGATGCGCGTAATGCGCTGAATGTGGTGCTCGGCACCGATCCCGCATAACCACCACAATTCCCCTGGGCTCATTGCCACCACGTAGTCATCACTTAGATCATCGAATTGTCGGATCTGCGGTATCCCGTTACCGCACATCCATTCCGGCCTCGCCTTACTTTGCGTAACTCAACCCATGCAAAGGATTGCATCATGCCGATACCTGCATCCCCCCCTGCCACGGCGGACATGACCGATATCATCGCGCACGCCGTCAGCGCCCGCTTCAGCTCCCGCCCCACCCTGCGCTCGGAAACCGCTCGCCTGCTCAAGGACGGCGTACTGGAAAAATACCCGCAACTGGACTTCGACCCTGAGCGAACCAAAATCGCGCAGCCGATTCCCAACGGGGCCTGGCGCCTCGCGTTGCTGCTGGACTTGGTACTGGATTATCTGGCCAGCGGCACACCTGTCGATTTCAGCGAGCAGTTCAGTCGTGCCTGCTTTCTGACCAACCGTGCGCCCGCGCAACTGACTGTCGGCAAAACCACATCGAGCCTGCCTGATCTCCAGGTGATTGCGGGGGTCATCCTTGAGCTGCCCGACTTGCTGCACATCGGGCTTCAGGAATCGCTGACCCTTTACTGGAACCAGAAGAACGAGACCGGCGTCAGCCGCTGGCAATGGCTGGGAGACTTGCTGGCCGGTGTCCTGCAGACATCCGCGACCCGCCTGTCGAAAAGCAACCCGGTGCAGGCCGGGGTTCTCACGGAACTGGCCAGCTACCCGGATAACCTGCAGCGTCTCCAGCAGCCCCGGTCAAAAGGCCCAATACAAGCCTGCACCCTGCAAACCACCCTGACCAAAGGTGACGTGTCGATTACGCTGCTGGCCTCCGAGCTCCTGGTGACTTGTGGTGAAACCCATTTGTTGTGCAGCGTGACCGGAAAAATCGAGCCCTTCTCTTCCCTGGAAGCTTTCGGCCTGGCTTGGGGCGCACGGTTTCAACAGGCATACAAAGCCGATGTCATCACCTGGAAGCGATTTGAGCCGGACGGCAACATCTTTGACATTCAGGCTGCCCTGCTCCTGAACCGGCAGCTGGAAGATCTGGCTGCACTCAAACTGCCCGCCAGCCGGGGCTTGGGCGAGTTGGCGAAACACGTTGATGCGATCACCGAAGTCGCCACGCTGTTCATCGACAGCCAACCGGTCGATGCCGTTTTTCAACCGATACAGGCATCGATTCCCGAGTGGTTGCAAGCAGCGACACCCACTGACCGCATGGCCTATCGCAAGCACGTCCTGGCCATGGCCAGCGTCAAGCAACAGACTCAGGGGCGCACCTTCAACGATGGCATCGACGACCTTCGTACGTTTGCCCGAAAAGCCTTGCACAAGCAGATGCAGGAAGATTATCCGCTGGCGCCCGGTTACAACTCCGACGAGCTGGAACTGACCTTTCATGTACCCGTCGGTGACCTCGGCAGCGGCTACATCGAAACCGTCAAAATGACCCTGACCGAGCTGGCAATCAACAATCTCGCCGCAAAACCCAAGGGCCGCATGACTGTCCGTCACACGGGAGACCAACTGATTCAGGAGTGGACTACCGACGCCTATCTGCTGGACCTGGTAAGCCGGGTCAATGTCGGCCAGCACTATCCCGAACTGATCGAAACCTTGCTGCTCGGCGAGACCGACGACGCACGGGAGCGGGAACGATTGTTCACGCTGGAACTGTCGGTTCATCTCCCCCTGCTGGCCCTCGAGCATTCGATCAAGGGTGAGCACGGGTTCACCCATCTGGGGTATCGCTATGTCGATGCGTTGATGAATCGCACCGCTGCCGAACGGGTCGTCGATGAACAGGCCGTGGTCATCCGGCCCCTGGCGTTCCAACGCAAGGACGGCGCCGACTGTGATGTGGCCGCCAACATGTTCATCATCGAGCCCAAAGACTTGCAGGCCACTGGCCCGCATATCCTCTATCGCCCTTTGTACACCCCGTCACTGCAGCAATACGCCGCACGCAGCGACTTGCTCAAAGCGGTCGCGCAACAGGGCGCGCTGCAAACCAGCGTGCTGACCTGGCTCCCGGACCGCGCACGTCCGGTTTACGACAACAACGGTTTCAACGAACCGCATATCAACCACTTTCACATCGGCGACGAGTTCTCGCCGCCCGACAAGCCGAAACCGGCGATTCTGGCAGGCGACGAAGCTGCGGCCCGGTGGCTCAGTGCTATGGAGGAAGGTCGATTGCCGGCCAGCCTGTTCGCCAGCAACGCCCGGGCGCTGGCCGATCTGGCTGACAGGCAATCGGTGTCCAATGCCGAAAGCCGTTGGGCGATCATCCTTGAGGGTGGCTGGCTGGTCTTTAACAACCTGGTACTGCCACTGTTGCGCGGCCCGGCAATGCTGGTGGGCTGGATGCTGCAAATCACCCATAGCCTGATCAACGACCTGCCCGCACTGGACAGTGATGACCCAACTACCCGGAATCTGGCCTGGGTCGATGTGCTCTTGAACATCGGCCTGCTCCTTTTGCATGTCGCACGAACTCAAGGTGAACGGCCTGCACTGGCGCCAGAGCGCATGGGCGAAGACGCTCCGGTGCCCCTCGATCCGCTGCGCCGTCTGTTGCCACTGGACTTGCTGAATTCCGAGACAAGCATCACTCAAGAAACACCCGGACTGCCCTCCGAACCGCCAGGCAGTGGCGATACGTTGCTGGATTTCAACCTGTCGACCGCTCGGGACTCGACCTCGGCGCGGCTGTTCAACAGGCTGCTGGCGGTCAAGGTTGCATGGCCGGCGTCCCTGCCAGAGCCTGCTGCAACCGGTCCGTTCAAGGGTCTGTACCGGATCGACGACAAATGGCACGTCACGGTCGCCGGCCTGCTGTTTCGCGTGAGTATCGTGCCCGGTTTCGGTGAGGTCTACCTGGTGCATCCCGAGCATCCCGACCATCCGGGAATCAAGCTCAAAACCGATGGGTATGGCCGGTGGACGCTGGATCAAGGGCTGAAACTGCTCGGCGGAGGACGTAACGCCAGGCGGGATGCCCTGCGCGAGAGCAAACAGCAACGCATCAGCCTGCTGGAACTGAACCACCAGGAATTTTTGCAGCAACAGACGCAGGTGCAAAAACGCGTTGATATCGCGGAAAAGCTGATGGAGCTGAAAACAAACGACCCCGCCAGCAGCGAGCACGATCGCGCCACTTTTCGCCAACGGTTCGCAGACGAGCTGGACAAACAGAGCGAAACCTATGTCACGGCGCTTGCCGAAATCCGCGAAAAAAGCGCTCTGAGCAAAACTGATCCCGATTCAAACCTGCAGCGTAGCCTGCTGGAGAATCTCATCAACAACGCGCGCAAACGTGTTGTCATCGCCGACAGGGAACGGGAAGCCACCCATCGAACTTACGCGGACTTGACCCGCGGTATCGAACACTTGCGCGAAGCAATCAAGGACAAGGGCAACGTCGTACTGGATCGATACTTCGAATTCATGCGCAGGACCTCCGAAGTCAACGAAACCATGATCAGGTTCTACGAAGAAACAGAGAGCCGACTTACGGAGCTTAAACACTTGTCTCGCTTGGGCTTGGAGGACTGGAAACGGTTGACCGACAATCGCTCTGAGAATGAATTGACCGCTTTGCGAGTCAAGTCCTACCAACTGAGCATCTTGCGTATTCTCAGCCTGAAGGAACTGGGTAGCGCCACCATGGCCCCACTCGAACGCGCGCTCGATCCCCTGATGTTGCTGTCTCGCTCTCATTCCGAACTGCAAACGTCTCGCACATATAACAGCAGCGATCGGATCGCCGTTCTGGACAACCTGGTCGATCACTACCGCAAAGCACTGGACGGGCTTGAAAGTATCGGCATCTTCAATGCCGAAGAATTACAGCCAGCGGCCTTCAATCGCCTGCGAGAGATCATCGGTGAACTGCGCCTCGATGCCGAGCGACGTCTGGCCGACGACCTTCAAAATCTCCCGCAACCTTCGGTCTCCGAGCCCGGCCCGTCTTCACCCGGAACCAGCAAGCCCCCGATCCAGCGCCCCTCTTCATGGGCCAGTCGCAAGCGGGTCATCAAAACCGCCAAGGGCACTCTGATCGGCGATATTCGCCCCCGCGTGGCTAACCAGGGCGCAGACATTGTTGATATCAGCGGTCCACTCGAAGATGCACCACTGGCTTCGTTCCATGAACATGAACCGAATGTCTGGGTAGAAATGATCGAGGTCAGGCAGCCCGCACCCAAGGCCTCCGCGCACTCCTACGCACAGCTCAAAGGGGATGCCCGCAAGGCCATCGCCAATGTCGACAAGCAGGTAAGGAAAATCGAGGGTTACGCGCAACGCGCAAGCTCACCCAAGGAAATTGAAGAGCAATTGCAACGCGAAGCACAAAAGCTGACCGGGTATGCCGAGGGTCTGGAACACCATGAGGCACCCTCGCCAAACCGGGAGCAAGATGCCTCGTTAATCAGCGATTTACGCGATCACGCGCGAGCCCTCGACAGCAAGGCATCGGAACTGCGCATCCGCATGACACTGGCCCAGCCCCCCAGCAGTGAGGGTGTGGAGTTTCTGTTACGGTGCAAGGAGGTTTACCCACGCATGATCGGTAATCGCGTACAACTGAAAACCGGACGTAAAGACTTCATGCAGGAGTACGTCCTGTTGAACAAAGACGATCAACCCTGGGGGTACGCGCATTTTCACTATGAGCGCTTCGATGATGCCAAGACGCACTATACCCAGGCCCATCTGAAAACCAGGGAACAACGCTTCGAAACCTACGAATCGGCGATGGCCAAGGCTACAGATCCGAGACAGAAAATCGATATCCACCGCGGGATCATCAGCAAGGAACTGGCCAACAGTGCATTCCTGACGCTACAACCACGCTGAGTGCTCGGTCCCCCATAAAAAAAGCCGCAACCTGAGTTGCGGCTTTTTGGGTCAGGCTGACGCCTAGTGAGCAAACAGCGAGTTGCCCTTCTGCCCTGCCAGTTTTTCCGGCTTGATCAGGAACCGTGCCAGCGCTGGCAGCAGCCACAACGCGCCAAACATGTTCCAGAGCAGCATGAAGGTCAGCATCAGGCCCATGTCGGCCTGGAACTTGATCGCCGAGAAAATCCAGGTGCACACACCGATCGCCAGGCACAGACCGGTGAACAGCACAGCCTTGCCGGTGGATTTCAGCGTCTGGTAGTACGCCTCTTGCAACGGCAGACCGGCACGCAGGAAGCTTTCCAGACGGCTGTAGATGTAGATCCCGTAATCCACGCCGATCCCCACCCCGAGCGCCACCACCGGCAAGGTCGCCACTTTCACACCGATGCCCATGAACGCCATCAGCGCGTTGCCCAGCACCGAGGTCAGCACCAGCGGCAGCACGATGCACAAGGTCGCCGCCCAGGAACGGAAGGTGATCATGCACATGGTCGCGACGCAGATGTACACCAGCACCAGAATCGTCAGCTCGGAGCGCTTGATCACCTCGTTGGTGGCCGCTTCGATCCCGGCGTTACCGGCGGCCAGGAGGAACTCCAGGCCTTCCTTGTTGTTGTCCTTGGCAAAGTCCTGCACCGCATGAACCGCGCGATCCAGGGTTTCGGCCTTGTGATCGTTGAGGAACACCAGCACCGGCGCCAGGGAGCAATTGTTGTTGTACAGACCATCAGCACGGGCGATGGAGTTGTTCAACACGTCCGGGTTGCGCGACAGGGTTTCCCATTTCAGGTTGCCCTCGTTCATGCCCTTGATCATTTGCTTGGACACGGTCACCAGCGAGATCGCCGACTGCACGCCCTCGGTGTTCTGCATCTTCCACATCAGCTCGTCGATCGGTGCCATGGCTTCATAGCGCGAGCAACCTTCGGGCTTGGTCTTGACCATTACAACCAGCACGTCGGAACTGGTGGAATAGTTGTTGATGATGAAGCTGTTGTCCTTGTTGTAACGCGAGTCCGGACGCAGTTCCGGCGCGCCCTGGTCGAGATCGCCGATTTTCAGGTTCTGGCTGTACCAAAGGCCACCGCCGAAGGCGATCAGCGCCAGGAGAATGGAGACCGGTGCGACTTTAGGGCTGGCAAAGTTCGCCAGCAGGCGCCAGAAGGGATGCTCGCGGTGCGCGTCTTTCTTGCTGCGGTCGACGGCGCGTTTGCTGATACCCACGTAGGAAATAGCTACCGGCAGCAGGATCAGGTTGGTGAACACGATCACCGCCACGCCGATGGACGCGCCGATGGCCAGTTCACGAATCACGCCGATGTCGATGATCAACAGCGTGATAAAGCCCACCGCATCCGCGAGGATCGCGATCATCCCCGGCAGGAACAACTGACGGAATGTTCGCCGCGCCGCAGTCAGCGCGTTGTCCGCCTCGCTGGACTGCAAGGCGATACCGTTGATTTTCTGCACGCCATGGGAAATCCCGATGGCGAAGATCAGGAACGGCACCAGCATCGAGTACGGATCAAGCCCGAAGCCGAAGAAGTGCATCAAACCGAGCTGCCAGACCACCGCCACCAGCGTCGTGCTCAGTACCGCCACGGTGCTGCGCATGCAGTTGGTGAACCAGTACAACAGGATCAGGGTGATGACGAAGGCGACGCCGAAGAACATCACTACCATGACCAGCCCATCGATCAGGTCGCCGACTTTCTTGGCGAACCCGACAATGTGGATCTTCACGTTAGGGTTCTGGACTTCGAACTTGTTGCGGATCTTGTCTTCAAGTTCGTGCGAGAACTTGCGGTAGTCCAGTGCCAGCAACTTGCCCTGGTCTTGCGGGTCCGGGTAGGACTCCAGCAGCGGGATGTCGACGATGCTCGACTTGAAGTCGTTGGCCACCAGCCGCCCGACTTGCCCGGACTTGAGCACGTTGTTGCGCAGCAGGTCGAGGCTCTGCTGGGAGCCGTTATAGCTCTGGGGAATCACTTCACCACCGGCGAAGCCCTCCTCCGTCACCTCGGTCCAGCGCACGCTCGGGCTCCACAGCGACTTGAGGCCGGAACGGTCGACACCGGAGATGTAGAACACCTCGTCGTTGATCTGGCGCAGGGTCTCCATGTACTCCTTGGAGAAGATGTCGCCGTCGGTGGCTTCAACGGAAATCCGTACGGTGTTGCCCAGGTTCGCCAGATCGTTGCGGTGCTCCATCATTTTTTCAATGAACGGATGCTCGAGCGGGATCATTTTTTCGAAACTGGTGGACGGCCGGATCAGCGTCGCCTGCCAGAACAGGAAAATACTGACCAGCAGGCAGATGACAATCACCGCCGGGCGGTTGTTGAAGATCAGGCGCTCAAGAAACGTCGCCTTGTCCTGATGAGGAGTGGTTAAGGATGTCATAGACCCGCCTTCTTATTATTTGCCCGGCTCATTTGGACGACCCGTTTTTTCCATTCTCTGCGCCCGTTGGCGAGGTGACGCGAACGCCGCCCTGGCCTGCCAGAATCAGATTGCCGTTACCCGCCGCCGTGACCGACGAGACGGAAATGCGATCGGGACGGTTGAACACGCTGAAGGTCTCGCCGTCGTCGCTGCTGCGAATGACACTGCCGCCATTGCCGACGATCACGATGGAACCGTCGTCGAGCAACGTGGCGCCGGACAGGCCGAATTCCAGCGCACCGCGTGCAGCCTTGAGTTCGACCTGCTCCCACGTGGTGCCGAAATCCGTGGAGCGGTAGAGATTGCCCCGCAAGCCGTAGACCAGCAGCGTGGCCGGTTGCGCGGTGCCGATCACACCGAACAGCGAGCCCTCGTAGGGGCCTTCAAGCTTTTCCCAGGTCTGCCCTTCATCGGCGGAACGGAACATGCTGCCCTGCTCGCCGACGATGAAAATGCCGGAATCCTTGACCGCGGCGATGGCGTTGAGGTGGTACTGATCTTCGTTGGCCAGGCGATCGCTGACGTCTTCCCAGTTTTTGCCACCGTCGGTGGTTTCCAGCAAGGCACCGTAGGCGCCCACGGCAAAGCCGCTGTTGACGTCCTTGAACCAGACGTCGAGCAGCGGCGATTCGCGTCGCAGGTCTTCGAATTGTTTGCTCCAGGTGACACCGCCGTCTTCACTGGCGAGGATCTGCGTGTCATGGCCGACGGCCCAACCGTGCTTGTCATCGACAAAAAATACCGCTGTCAGCAATTGCCGGCTCGGCACCTTGGCTTGGGTCCAGGTCGCGCCCTGGTCATCGGAATAAAGAATGTGCCCGCGATCGCCGACCGCCACCAGGCGTTTGCCGGCATGCACGACATCGAGCATCAGGCCTTTGCTGGCCTTGGCGGATTCAATGGAATAGACCACGTCGGCGGTCGGTGCGGCAGCGGCCAGCACAGGAGCCGACAACACGGCACAACCCAACAGCGAGAGCGCTGTAGCCAGCAACGCGAACCTGCGTAACGCCGGCGGGCGGCAAATACTCACACCCATGACAGGCTCACTCATAGACCTTCCCCCATTATTATTGTTAGGTCATTCAACCTTTCAGGGCGCCGTAAGGGGGTGCTCACCGGGACTGCCCTATTCCAGAGCATAGTCCTGAAACCCGCAATCCAGAGCCCCTTCGGAAGCTGGGCTTATCCTATCGGGGTTTGGAAAGGTCTGACAATCGACGCCACGTTATGTTTTGTTAACCGGGGGGGATATGCGCAGACGCTGAATGGAGGGACATTCGCAGAGGTGATCGGGGTCTGGGGTACATATCCGTTTCTGCGGTAACGGCGGCTGGTGGTTTCGCTCTTACAGCGGGTCACTTTGGAAAAGCCGGAATGCCGGCCCAGGCGAAAGTAACCAAAGCGCTCTTGCCCCTGTCGTTCGGCCCTTCGCCTAGGCTCAGGGTGCCCTCGTTCCGGTCCTGCTCCGTGGGCCCGCCGCCATCGGCCATCCATGGCCGGGGGCGGCTAACCCGGCATCCATGCCGGGTT